>JANMVT010000013.1:0-33216 GCA_031392945.1 Rhodoferax sp.
CCCGCCAGGCAGGCCGGCGCGGCTGCCGCAGGTAAAGAAGGAGGCGCGCGCGCAGACCTTATGCAAGGCGTGTGAGCGGTTCACGCGCCGGGTGACACGGAGGCAGCCGCGCTGGCCTGCCTGGCGGGCAGGGCACTCCCCATCAGGGCACGATACATCAGCGAATTTGCCGCACCGGCAAGCGGCTTACACTCTAGCCATGCACGACGGAACCGACTCTGAATTCGCTGCCCCTGACGGGGTAGTCATTAAAAAGCGCCGCAAGGGCATCTACATCCTGCCCAACCTGTTCACCCTGGCGGCGCTGTTTGGCGGCTTTTATGCGGTGGTGATGGCAGTCAATGGCGAATTCGACCGCGCCGCCATCGGCGTGTTTTGCGCCATGGTGCTCGACAGCCTGGACGGCCGCGTGGCGCGCATGACCAACACCCAAAGCGCGTTTGGCGAGCAGATGGATTCGCTGTCCGACATGGTCTCCTTCGGCGCGGCGCCCGCACTCATCAGCTACATCTGGGCCCTGCAGGGCCTGGGGCGCTGGGGCTGGCTGGCGGCCTTCGTGTATTGCGCCTGCGCGGCCTTGCGCCTGGCGCGTTTCAATGTCAACACCGCCGTGGTGGACAAGCGTTATTTTCAGGGCCTGCCGTCGCCCGCCGCAGCGGCCTTGATGGCCGGCTTCATCTGGCTCATGACCGACATGGGTTTCGAGGGAACCGAGCGCCTGGGCGGCATCCCGATTCCCTGGATCATGTTCACGCTGGCCCTTTATTCCGGCCTGACCATGGTGACCAATGTGCCGTTTTACAGCTTCAAGGACATCAGCATGAAGAAGAGCGTGCCCTTCGCCGTGATCGTGCTGATCGCCCTGGGCATCGCCGTCGTCAACATCGACCCGCCCATCATTCTGTTTTGCGTGTTCGTGGCCTACGGGTTCAGCGGTTATGTGATTTACATCTGGCGCAAGGCCAAGGGCTTGCAGACCAGTGTGATCAGCACCTCCACTGAGGAGCCTGAGGAACGCGGTTTGCACTGAGGAGGTGTTGTCCTTTTAGGAAGCACACCATAATGTGGACGTGCTCACTCGTGTGCGCTCAAAAGATTGCGAAACTACCCTCTATGCAAAGATAAAGCCGGAGCCGGATGTGCTGGCTTACGCCAGAACCGGGCGGCTTTTGATCTGCCGCTTCAAACGAATCTCTACAGTCTTGCCTACCGCGTTGGCGGCTTTCATCAGGGTGTCGAGCTGCACAGACAAATTGGCTGGGTCAAGCACCCGCTTCGCCGGACTATCGGTCACCTTCCCGGAATCACCGGTCACGTTGGGCCGGAATACTCAGCGTGCCAACGGCTTGAAGCCGCACCTGATGCGCGGCTTCAAAGTCTCGCGCGATCCCAAGTTCGTCGAGAAGCTCGAAGACATCGTGGGCCTGTACATGTCGCAGCCCGAACACGCGCTGGTGCTGTGCTGCGACGAGAAGAGCCAGGTGCAGGCGCTGGACCGCACACAGCCGGGGCTGCCAATGAAGAAGGGGCGTGCGGCCACCATGACGCACGATTACCACCAAGCGGCTGCGCCGTGGGGTGTTCACCAGCGTGCCGGAATTGCTCACCGCCATCGGCGAGTACATCGCCCATCACAACACCAATCCCAAGCCATTCATCTGGACCACGACTGCGCGCGACATCTTGCAAAAAGTCATTCGCGCCAATTGCCGTTTAAGTTCTAAACAGAATGCAACACTACACTAGACGAATCGATTGGCATGGCGGCGGAGGTAGCCATGGCAGCTGCACAGATTTGCCGCCTGCGCGGAAGTAGCCAACCTTTTAATCCCCGTGACAAAGCCCGAACCTTTACAGGTTCGGGCTTTCTGCTGTCCGGGCTTTGCCAGCGCCCGCCGTGAGGAATGCGGGCACGACTTCTTTGTGGCTTTTTCCTGCAAAGTCGGTGGTGTCTGTCCGTCCTGCAATACCCGGCACATGGCCGAACCGGCCGCACATCTGATTGACTGTGTGTTCATCGCCTGCGAGTGCGCTAATGGAGATCTTCCTCTTGGGTGCCGGTTTTGTCCTGCACAACCAAGCCGGGAGTCGCCCCGGCAGACGAGTTACTTTTCTTTGTCTTGCCAAAGAAACCTGACGCAAAGCAACGCGACCCGCCGTCTGGCCACCCGACGGTTAGTGCAACATCCATTCTGTAATTTCCCCGGATTGGTTTTGGGGTATTTTTAAATCAGGCCCCTGCCAGGCCGCCGGAGGCTAGCCGAGGTTGTGCATGTACTCATGCATTACCCGCCGCCGGCAGGCCTGCATCGAGCGATTACGGAATAGACTTTTTCATGGCCCAACGCACTGAACTTGACGACAGTAACAATCAAATGCACGAGGCCTACGCCTGCTTGCTGCAAAACGGCTTGGACGGCGCGGCTGAAGCGCTGCGCATCTTGGTCAATGAAGCCTCCCGCATCGAGCGGGCCCAGCATTTGCAGGCAAGCCCCTACGAGCGCTCAGCCCAACGCCAGGACTATGCCAATGGCTACAAACCCAAGACCGTTCTGACCCGCTTGGGCAAGGTCCAGTTCGAGGTGCCGCAGGTGCGCTCGGGGGGCTTTTACCCCAGCGCCCTGGAGCGCGGAAGTCGCTCTGAGCAGGCCATGAATCTAGCTTTGGCCGAGATGTACGTGCAGGGTGTCTCGACCCGTAAAGTGATCACCGTTTTGCAAAAGCTAGTGGGGCCTGAGATCAGCATCTCGTCGACGCAGATCAGCCGCTGCACGGCACTTCTGGATGAGGGCTTGCAGGCCTGGCGCACGCGCCCGCTGGAGGATACGCCGTATGTGATTTTGGATGCCCGCTACGAGCGTGTGCGCGAAGCGGGCCGCCTGGTGGATTGCGCCGTCCTGGTGGCCATTGGCGTGACCGCATCAGGCCACCGCCGGGTGCTGGGGGTGTCGGTGGCGCTGTCGGAGGCCGAGGTGCATTGGCGGGCCTTTCTGGACAGCTTGATCCAACGCGGCTTGCGTGGGGTCAAGTACATCGCCAGCGATGACCACGCGGGCCTCAAAGCAGCCCGCAAGGCCATGTTCCCCGGTGTGCCCTGGCAGCGCTGCCAGTTCCACCTGCAACACAATGCGCAGGGCTATGTCAGCCGCCTTGATCAACGCGTTGCGGTGGCGCGGCAGATACGCTTTGCTGGCCGAACAAGATGAGGAGTGGTTGACCGCCAAAATTTACCTGACGATGAAACCATAAACCGACGTGATACCGCAACGCCCATAGAATCAAAATCGAAATTTACAGAACAAAAGTTGCTATATCACCCAACGGCGCTGTGTGCGTTGTCGCACAGACCTTTTTCCGATTTGCAGTGACACTGATTGAAGGTGCTTGACTCCAAACATCGAAGATGCATTTGTGCAAGTCAGGAAATGCAGAAAGGCTTACACATGGCTACAACTCTCAAAAAAACAAATCCCACTTCCCATCATGGCCAACTGCAAAAATGCCCCACTGGTATTAAAGGCTTTGATGAAATTACAGAAGGCGGGCTACCGAAAAACAGGATCACATTAATCAGTGGAGGGACCGGCGCTGGGAAAACGCTTTTGGGAATTGACTTTTTGGTCAATGGTGTGATCAGTTACAAGGAGCGGGGCGTCTTCATGTCCTTTGAAGAAAGCGAGGAAGAACTTTATCAGGACGTTGCTTCACTCAACCTGGATTTGCAGGGCCTGGTTTCAAAAAAGGAAATTCGCTTTGAACATGTTATTTTTGAGCGCAACGATATTCACGAAAAAGGCGAGTTCAACCTTGAGGGACTGTTTATCCGCTTGGAATTGGCTATCGATTCCATCCGTGCCAAGCGCGTGGTTCTGGATTCAATTGAGTCACTGTTCGCAGGCATTACAGATGCAGGAATTCTTCGCCTGGAGATCAAGCGGCTTTTCCGGTGGCTCAAGCAAAAGCAGGTGACGGCCGTCATTACCGGCGAGCAAGGGCAAAACTCATTTACCCGCCACGGTCTTGAGGAGTTTATTTCCGATTGCATCATTCTCCTGGACAACAGGGTGCGGCAACAAGTTTCAACCCGCAGGATTCGCGTCATCAAGTACCGTGGTTCAAACCACGGGTCTAATGAATACCCTTTTGTGATAGATAAAGACGGGCTTTCCGTCATTCCCATTACTTCGTCAGGACTCGATCATCCGGGTACCGATGAGAAAGTTTCGACAGGCGTTTTGCCCCTGGACAAGCTGTTCGCGGGTGGGGGTTACACCAGAGGCAGCACCGTGCTTGTTTCGGGTACCGCAGGCACGGGTAAAACCAGCCTCGCGGTTGCTTACACAATAGAGCGTTGCAAACAGGGCGAACGATGTCTTTATATATCTTATGAAGAATCTCCCGGGCAACTCATTCAAAATATGCGTTCCGTAGGTTTTGATTTGGGAAGATGGACAAAAAAGGGACTTTTGAAAATTGTTTCCACCCGACCCGCCTTTTTCGGTCTGGAGATGCACTTGCTCGATTTGTACAAGATCCTTGCAGACTTCAAACCAACATCGGTCGTTATAGATCCCCTGACAAGTCTCATTGGGCAAGCCGAGGAATCGGAAATCCAGTCCATGCTGACCCGCATGATCGACGTCTTGAAGTCCAGGGGCATCACCGGTGTTTTCACGAGTCTAGTCGCTTCAACCGCCGCAAATGACTCCAGTGGTGAGATCGGGGTCTCATCCCTGATTGACACCTGGATCGTCGTTAGGGAATTAGAAGAAAATGCGGGTAAAAGACGGACTCGCGGCATTTACATCGTCAAATCTCGTGGCACGGGTCATTCAAACGACGTTCACAAAATGATTTTCAACGATGATGGAATTCATCTGTTGCCCATGGACGATGATGCGACCGCAGGTGCCGATCAGAAAAAGAAAGTTGGCAAAAGTATCAGTGCCAAAAAATGATCAAGAACAAGTAAAGGTGTTTAACTAATCGCCTGAGGTCAGGCATATGAGAATAACTAGTCCCAACTTCGTTGTCGGCATCGGTGCCTCGGCCGGAGGCCTTGACGCTTATAAGGCGTTCTTTGAAGCCTTGCCATCCGACACAGGTATGGCATTTGTGGTCATTTTTCATATTCACCCCGCCGCCCATAGTCAACTAGCAGAAATTTTGTCGCGGCATACAAAAATGACCGTAATGCTTGCCGCATCGGGGATGAAGATTCGGGCCAATCAGGTCTATGTGATTCCCGGCAATGCAGATCTTTTCATTGAGAATGGTACTTTGAGAGTCGTCTCCCCGCGCGCCAGCAGGAACTCACAGGTAGATTTATTTTTTACCTCACTCGCAACAGCCATGGGTGAGCGTGCGGTCGGCATTGTTTTTTCGGGCTACGACGGCGACGGTGCTGAAGGCTGCAAGCGCATCAAGGCAGCCGGGGGAACAACCTTTGCCCAAGACAATTCTGCCGAAGTAAGCGGCATGCCTCTCAGCGCTCAAGCGACGGACTGTGTTGATTTCGTGCTGCCACCCGACAAAATTCCGGCAGAACTGGATAAATTGATAGCCAGATTTGTGGGGAAAAATAGGGGAGGTTAACGCTGGGCCGAGCTCTGGATATCGGCACGACTTCAATGTTCGGATCGTCGAGCAGCGCGCGCATGATGTCCGCGCCCACGCTTCGCATGGCTACTCTTGAGAAAGCCGCTCCCACTTCATACACCACCGCGTCAGTGGTGGGTAAACGGCGGCGTTCGTGCACTGTTTGTGCCTGTAGCAAAAGGGCTTGGGTGCGGAATTCGTCTTTGCCGGAAAACAATGCGATCAGATAGCCTGTATCCAAAACCACATCAGCGCAGCACCTGCTCAAAATTGACCGAATAATCGGCTGGGGCATCAATGCTCAGCGTGGTGGCCAACTCCCACAAGCTGGGGGATGGCGTATTGGCGGCAGAGATTGAGCGCACAACGACCTCGACTTCTTCACCCGGCACCAACCGTGGGTCGGTGACACTGATGGCATGGCGGGCATCGGCCCGGGTTTTTTCAGTGATGACAGCATTCATGCCAAAACTCCATAGCCGGATCCGTTTGTCGACATGGTCAATTGTAGGCTTGGGCGCGCAGAATCGCGTCAACAATTCATCGGCTCATCGCCTTTGCCACCTCCCGCCCCATCTCAATCACCGCCATCGCGTTATAACTGCTCCAGTTGTAGCGCGTGATGGCGTAGAAGTTTTCGGTGCCGGCCACATAGGTCGGTTCGGCGCCGGCGTTTTGCAGCTCGATCAGGGCCAGGGGGCCTTTGTGCTCCAGGGCGGCTCCTTCGATCACGGCGCCTTTGGCCATGAAACTGGCGACGCTGAAGGTGGGCAGGATGTCCGGAACCATCAGGGCGTCCATGTCAAGCTTGGACTTGTCGAAGCTCACCGGGTAATGGGTAGGCATGCCGCTTTGCCAGTTGAAGGCCTTGAAGTAGTTGGCGACCGAGCCGATCACGTCGGCCGGGCTGTTGAACAAATCGACCTTGCCGTCGCCGTCAAAATCCACCGCGTATTTCACCCAGCTTGAAGGCATGAATTGGGGCAGGCCCATGGCACCGGCGAAGCTGCCTTTGAGGCTCAATGGGTCGGTGCTGGTGCGCCTGGTCAGGCTCAGGTATTGCTCCAGCTCGCCCTGAAAGAATTCACGGCGTTCCTTTGCGCGTGGGTGGGCTACAGGGAAGTCAAATGTCAAGGTAGCCAGCGCGTCGATCACGCGGAACGTGCCGACCTGCTGGCCGTAAATGGTTTCCACGCCGATGATGCCAACGATGATCTCGGCCGGCACGCCGTATTCTTTTTCGGCACGATCCAGCGCCTCGCGGTTGGTTTGCCAGAACTTCACGCCGGCGTTGATGCGCATCGGGTCGATGAAGCGGCTGCGGTAGACGCGCCAGTTCTTGACAGTGCCCATGGGTGGCGGCGTGATGAACTTGGCGACGATGGGCAGATAACGCGCCTGGCCGATGGCCTGGCGCACCCAGTCGCGGTCCAGGTCGCGGCGGGCGGCGATGTCGTCAGCCAATTGCATGGCGTCGTCGCGCGTTGCGTAAACGGGGCCTGAAGCGGGTGGCTTTGCGGCAGGTTTGCTGGCTGATTTTGCGGCTGGTTTCTCGCTGGTTTTTGGGTCAATTTGACCAATCGCCCTCGTGGGTATTGCGTAAGTAGCTACCATAAATATAGCTATTGAAATCAGTTTTGAGATTGGTGCGGTCATTTGGCAATCACTTCGGCCAAGGCAGTTGGCCAAATTCCCGCCGCAGCGCCAGCAGGCTGGAGGCGTCTGCGGAATGGGCTGGCACCCGGGCTGGTGCATATCGCAGGGCTTCCAGGCGCAGCAGCCAGTCGCGGATGGCGGCGCTGGCGCCCGCGCCCAATTGTTGAAGCTGTGTTTGCTGCGCCAGCAACTGCTCCGCCATGCGGCGCGGCGGGCTGTTCGGCGCCAGGGCCACGCCGGCTTTTTGCAGGCGTTTGGCGGCGCGATCCAGCAGGCGCAGCCAGGGGTCGTGGCGGCTTTTTTCCCACAAGGTCCAGGCCGCGCCGCACAGGCTGACGAACACAAAGACGCCGATCAGCAGATAACCCAAATCTTCCCAGCTCGGCGACTCAAAGCCGATGTCTTTGAGCAGGTTGAGCTGTTTGGCCTCGGAGTAGTTCAACACCCACTGGTTCCAGCCGTTGTTCACGGCCTCCCAGGTGGCGCGCAAGTTGGCCAGCAGGCCGGGGCTGACGGTGCCGAACGCGCCGCTCAAAGCGCTGGCGATCAGGCCCTGGGGTGCTGCCAGGCGCTGGAACGAGCCGGTGCGCCCAGGCGCCACCACCGAGGTCGGATCCACCCGCACCCAGCCACGCCCGGCCATCCATACCTCGGCCCAGGCGTGGGCATCGCTCTGGCGCACGATCCAGAAGCCGTCCACCGCATTGCGCTCGCCACCCTGGTAGCCGGTGACCACGCGCGCGGGCACATCCAGTGCGCGCATCAGTATCACAAAGCTCGAGGCGATGTGTTCGCAAAACCCCTCTTTGCGGTCGAACCAGAATTCGTCCGCGCTGTGCTGGCCGAAGACGCCGGGTTCCAGCGTGTAGCTGTAACCGCCATTTTTCAGGCGGGCCAGCACGGCGGCGACCAGTTCGGGCGCGCGGGCCGCCTGCAAAAGCGGGTCGCGTCGCATGTCAGCAGCGAGTTGCAGAGTGCGCGGGTTGAAGCCCGCAGGCAGGGCGACAAAGTCCTGCAAACTGGCCTGCTGGCGCTCCGGTCCAAACCTGAAGTTGGGGTAGCTTTGGGCGCTGTAACGCGTGAGGTCCGTGATGGGGCGGTTGGCCATCCATTGCAGTTCGGGCGTCATGCTGATTTCATACTCCGGCATCTTGGGCGCTGATGGCGCGGCGTCCAGCGCCAGCAGCCAGGGTCGGTTGTTCGGCTCCAGCGTCACCTCGTACTGGACGGGCGCACCGCTCACCTGCAAATTGGCCGGGGCCTGCATGCGCAGCGGAAACCCCGAGCGCAGGGGCCGCCATTCACGCCCGTCGAAGCTGGACAGCACCGGCCCGCGAAAATACAGCTCTGGCTGTTGCGGCGTCGCGCCCAGGAAGCGCACACGCATGGCGATGCTGTCGTCCAGCGCAAGACTTGCGATGTTGCCCACCTGCATGGTGTTGGACAGGCCGCTGCGCCCGGCCATCGCGTCGCTGGGCACGCCCCATAGCGGCGCCATGCGGGGGAACAGCACAAACATCACCGCCATCACCGGCGCGCCCAGCAGGGCCATTTGCCCGGCGATTTTGGCGGCCTGCAGCAAGGGCGGCTTGCCCACCGGCATGTGGGCGTTGACCAGGGCCGTCAAGAGGCCCAGGAGGGCGACCAGCATGGCGGCGGCGGTCAACAGCGACTGGGAAAAGAAGAAGTTGGTGAGCATGGTGAAAAAGCTCAGGAAGAACACTACAAAGGCGTCGCGTCTGGCGCGCAACTCCAGCGTCTTCAAGGCCAGCAGCACCACGATCATGGTGACACCCGCATCGCGGCCCATCAAGGTGCGGTGTGTACTGAAGGTGGCGCCGATGGTGACGACCAGCACGGCCAGCAGCCACCAGCGCGAGGGCAGGGGTTTGTTTTGAACCGCCAGCGTGCCGCGCCAGACCAGCACACCGGCCGCCAGCAGGCTGCACCAAATGGGCAGGTTGCCGACCTGGGGCAGCACCACCCAGGCGATGACGGCCAGCAGGAACAGTGTGTCCCGGCTGTCGCGTGGCAGGTTGCCCAATCGCTTCAACATAGGGCCAGCGCCTCCAGGCAGCGCTTCTTTTGTGCCAGGCCGGTGGCGGGTTTGATGTCTTGGCCGGGCAAACGCAGGCCGTAATCCAGCGCGCGTTTTTCGGCCTCCAGCACCCAGGCGCACAGGCGCGAGAGTTTGTGTTCTTTGTCGCCCACGCCGCAATGGGCAAAGTCCAGCCATAACTCAAAACGCTGAACTTGTTGCGCGTCGCGGCTGACCAGTTCATCGGCCTTGGCGACCTTTTTCCAGACCACCAGCTTGAGCGGGTCGCCCCGGCGGTAGGCGCGCACGCCGTCGTATTCGCCGGTGTTGTGGATTAGCGCCGCCGCAGCGCCGCCAGAGCGGGGCTCGCCGGGTGGCAACGGCGGAGGGTAATTTTCCGGCGCCGGGTAGACCAGCACCTGGGCGGCCGGGCGCCAAACCGTCCAGACCCGAAAGGTGCCCAGGGGAAAACGGGTCTCGGCCGTCAAGGTAGGCACGCGGTGCAGGCCGCGCTGTTGCGGTTTGAAGGCCACGTGCACAATGCAGTTGCCCTGTGCGGGCACATCGGCCCAGACCCAGTGGTGCTCCCCGGGCCGCCATTCGTCTGCGGGCAGGATGCTCAAACCGATGCCATGGCGGATGCTGTCGCGCGGGTTCACCAAATTGACGCCAATCACCGCGCTGACCCCGACAAATTGGGCCTCAGGTGGTATCAAATTCATAGTGAGGCCGCGCAGGGTGCCGTGGCACACGTGCATGCCCACGACGGCGCTGCCGGCCAGCAAAAAGGTCAGCAGGTACCCCAGGTTGAGCTGGTAATTGATGGACGCCACCAGAAGCACCAGAATCGTCGCCGCCAGCGTGAAGCCGGGGCGTGTGGGCAAGATGTAGACATTGCGCTGGTGCAAAGTGGTGGTGTCGCGCAGGGGTGTGCGCGACTGCCACCAGTTTCGAAAGCGGCTTCGCACGAAGCGCATGGGATGCAAAAGGGTATTCACCCCGCCTGTTCCCGCAGCGCCAATCGTGGCCGTCGCAGAGCCAGAGGTGGTCGCCGCAGAACCGGCTTCGCCGGGCTGCTGGCGGCGCCCCCCTGGGGGGGAGGCGCCGAAGGCGCTTCGGGGGGGTGTCATCACGGCAGCGCCACCGCCTCCAGCATGGCGCGCACCTGCTCCACCGAACCGCGCCCGGCGTCGCCGACCGGAATGAGCCGGTGCGCGATGGTCTGCGGCAGGACCGTCTGCACATCGTCCGGCGCCACGTAATCGCGTCCGCACAGCAGCGCCTGCGCCTTGGCGGCGCGGATCACGGCAATGCCCGCGCGCGGCGAGAGCCCCTGCAAAAACCATTTGCCGTTGCGGCTGGCGGCGATCAGGTCCTGCACATAGTTGAGCAGGGGGTCGGCCGCGTGGATGGCCAGCACTTTATGTTGCAGCGCTTTCATTTCGTCAAATGTCAGCAGGCTGGGCAGGGCATCGACCATGTCGCGCCGGTCCTTGCCCGCCAGCAGCTCGCGCTCGGAAGCGCGGTCCGGGTAACCCAAAGAGATTCGCATGAGAAAGCGGTCCAGTTGCGATTCGGGCAAGGCGTAGGTGCCCAACTGGTCGTGCGGGTTTTGCGTGGCGATGACAAAAAAGGGCGACGGCAGGGCACGGGTTTCGCCCTCGACCGTCACCTGTTTTTCTTCCATCGCTTCGAGCAGGGCGCTTTGGGTTTTGGGGCTGGCGCGGTTGATCTCGTCGGCCAGCAGCACCTGCGCAAAAATCGGGCCGGGGTGGAACACAAAGGCCTCTTTTCCGCGCTCATAAATCGACACACCCGACAGGTCGCTGGGCATAAGGTCCGAGGTGAACTGCACGCGCGAAAACTGCAGGCCGAAGGTGCGCGCCAGCGCGTGCGCCAGGGTGGTTTTGCCGACGCCGGGCACGTCTTCAATCAGCAAATGGCCGCCGGCCAGCAGGCAGGCGACACAATCCTGGATTTGGGCGGGTTTGCCGACGATGACTTTTTCAAGCTGGCCTAGAATCGATTTGAGCTTTGTTTGTGTGTCCATGGCCAAGACGTTAACCTAAAAAGATCGAACCTCATTGTGAACAAGACCGGATTTTTCACCCACGCCGACTGCCGCAAGCATGAAATGGGCCCCGGCCACCCCGAGTGCCCGGAGCGCCTGGGCGCGATCGACGACCGCCTGCTGATCTCGGGCGTGTCCGACGCGCTGGACCGGCGCGAGGCCCCGCTGGCCCCGCTGGTGGACATCGAACTGGCGCACGGGCGCATGTTTGTGGCTGCCATCCGCGGCTTGAACGACAGCCTGCAGGAAGACATCATCGCCGGCGGCCCGGCGTATTGCCAGATCGACCCCGACACCTCGATGAACGCCAGCACCTGGGATGCCCTGTTGCGCAGCGCCGGCGCGGCCCTGGCCGCCACCGACGCGGTGATCGCCGGCGAGCTGGAAAACGCCTTTTGCGCCACCCGCCCGCCTGGCCACCATGCCTGCCGCGACAAGGCCATGGGCTTTTGCATCTTCAATAACGTCGCCATCGCCGCCAAATACGCGCTGGAGCGCCATGGCCTGAAGCGCGTGGCGATTGTGGACTTTGACGTGCACCACGGCAATGGCACGGAGGACATCGTGGCCGGGGACGAACGCATCCTGATGGTGAGTTTTTACCAGCACCCGTTCTACCCTTATGGCGGCTCCCAGTCCAACGCCGCCAACCTGGTCAACCTGCCGGTGCCGGCCTACACCAAAGGCCCGAAGGTGCGCGAATTGATCGATGCGCACTGGATTCCGCGCCTTGAAGAACACAGACCCGAGATGATTTTCATCAGCGCCGGGTTCGACGCGCACCGCGAGGACGACCTGGGTCAGATGGGCCTGGTCGAGCAGGACTACGCCTGGATCACCGACCGCGTCAAGGACGTGGCGCGGCGCCACGCCAAAGGGCGCATCGTGTCCTGTCTGGAAGGCGGCTACAACCTGAGCGCGCTGGGGCGCAGCGTTGAGGCCCACATCCGCGTGCTGGCCGACCTCTGAGCGCCGTTTTCGATGAAAGCGCCCGTCATCCAGCCCATCACCGACCTGGACAGCTGGTTTGCCGCGCTGTCAAAAACCAGCGCCCTGACCGAGCTGGCCTCGATCATCCCCTGCCTGGCGCTGGCCTGGTGCATTGTCTGGCTGATGCGCCGCGCTCTGGGCGAGATCGACGACAAATCCATCCTGTTCGGCCGGCGCCTCATCGACGGCGTGTTGTTCCCGCTGATGCTGCTGTGCCTGGCTTATGTCGCGCGCGCCCTGCTGGGACAGTGGATGCCGCTGGCCATGTTCCAGATCATCATTCCGGTGCTGGTGGCCCTGGTGATGATCCGCCTGGGCGTCAAGGTGCTACAGGCGGCGTTCACCAAATCGCCCCTGGTGCGCATGCTCGAGCGCACCATCTCCTGGGGCGCGTGGATCGCCATGGTGCTGTGGGTCAGCGGCCTGCTGCCGGTGTTGCTCGAAGAGCTTGACCAGATCAGCTGGAAGATAGGTGCCGCGCGCCTGTCGGTGCGCAACATCATCGAAGGGGCTTTAAGCGCGGGCGTCGTGCTGATCGTCAGCTTGTGGATCTCGGCGGCGATTGAGTCGCGCCTGCTCAAGTCCGCCACCGGCGGGCAGCTGTCGCTGCGCAAGGCCATCAGCAACGCCACGCGGGCCCTGCTGATGCTGGTGGGCCTGCTGATCGCGCTGTCGGCGGTCGGCATCGACCTGACCGCCTTGTCCGTGCTGGGCGGCGCGATTGGCGTGGGCATCGGTTTCGGCCTGCAAAAACTCGCGGCCAACTACGTCAGCGGCTTTGTGATCCTGGCCGAGCGCAGCATGCGCATCGGCGACAACGTCAAGGTGGACGGCTTTGAGGGCCGCATCACCGACATCAATGCACGTTACACCGTGATCCGCGCCTACTCGGGGCGCGAGTCCATCGTGCCCAATGAAATGCTGGTTTCCAACCGGGTCGAAAACCTGTCGCTGGCGGACAACCACATCTGGCAGTCCACCGTGGTGTCAGTTGCCTATGAAAGCGATGTCGACCTGGTCACGCGCCTGCTGCTGGCGGCGGCCCTGTCGCAGAGCCGGGTGCGGCGCGCGCCCGAGCCTGAGCCGTCGGTGGCGCTGTCGGCCTTTGGCGCCGACGGGCTGGAGTTCACCGTGGGTTACTGGATCACCGACCCGGAGAACGGCCTGCTGGGCCTGCGCTCGGCGATCAACCTGGAAATACTCAAGGCCTTGCGCGAAAACCAGGTTGAAATCCCCTATCCGCAGCGGGTGGTGCACAACCGAAGTGCCTGAAAACCGGGCTGGGCCGCCAGCGGGCTGCAAAGAGTTTTCAACTGCATTTTCAGCCGGATTTAAGAGGTAAAAGTGCCGATATCCCCCGTGGAATAAGCGTAGATAGCTACTAAAATTGTAGCATCCTATTTCATCAGCGAAGGCAGCCACAGGCTCAATTGCGGGAAGGCGATGAGCAGGCCCAGCATCACGGCCAGCACCAGCACGAAGGGCCAGCAGCCGCGGTAGATGGCGCCCAGGCCCACGCCGGGCAATAGGGCGTTGAGCACGAACATGTTCATGCCCACCGGGGGCGAGATCAGGCCGATTTGCACCACCATCACGATCAGCACGCCGAACCAAACGGGGTCAAAGCCGAGCGCCGTGACAATGGGAAAGAACAAGGGAATGGTGAGCAGCACCATGGTCAGCTCTTCCATCACAGTGCCCAGCACCACGTAGATCAGCATCATCGCCACGATGATCATCGTGGGTGACAGGCCGCTGTGTGTGATCAGGTTTTTCAGGTCGCCCGGCATGGAGGTGAAGTTCACGAAGTTGGCGAAGATCGTGGCGGCGATCAGCAGGGTGAACAGCATCGCCGTGGTGCGGGCCGACTCCACCAGCACCTGGTACAGGATGGCCCAGGTCAGCCGTTTGCGCGCCAGCGCGAACAGGAAGGCGCCCGCCGCGCCGAAACCTGCGCCCTCGGTGGCCGTGAAGATGCCGCCGTAAATGCCGCCCAGCACCACGAACACCAGCAGCAGCACGCCCCAGATGCCGCGCAACGCGTCCCAGCGCTGCGGCCAGGTGCTGCGCTCCCCCGCCGGTGCATGCTCCGGATCGCGCCAGGTGATCCAGGCAATGCCCAGCATCATCAGGGCGGCCGACATCAGGCCCGGGATCACGCCGGCGGCGAACAGCTTGCCGATATGGGTCTCGGTGATGATGCCGTAGATCACCATGATGGTGGAGGGCGGGATCATGATGCCCAAGGTGCCGCCGGCGGCGATCACGCCCATCGACAGGTCATCGCTGTAGCCCAGCTTCTTCATCGAGGGATAGGCCACCTTGCCCATGGTGGCGGCGGTGGCGATGGACGAGCCGCAGATCGCGCCGAAGCCGGCGCAGGCCACCACCGTGGCATGCGCCAGCCCGCCGCGCACATGGCCGATGAAGGCATTGGCGGCATGGAACAGTTCGGTCGCCAGGCCGGCGCGGGCCACAAAGTTGCCCATCAGGATGAACAGCGGAATGACTGACAGGGTGTAGGCAAATCCGGTCTCGTACACCACCTGGGCGGTGCTGGCCAGTGCAGGCTCCCAGCCACGGGTCAAGCCGATGCCGACGATGCCGACCCCCGCCATCG
Organism: Rhodoferax sp.; assembly: GCA_031392945.1. Taxonomy (GTDB): domain Bacteria; phylum Pseudomonadota; class Gammaproteobacteria; order Burkholderiales; family Burkholderiaceae_C; genus JANYCG01. The sequence goes on from JANMVT010000013.1 coordinate 14,974, forward strand.
AGAAAGCCAGCGGAAGGCGCAACAAGGCCAAGGCAAAGATGACCGCAAAACCGATGAGCGCTTCGATCACAGCGCGGCTCCCTCGCCATCGGCCAGCTCGGCCGACGGACGGACGATCAGTGCCAGGTGCACCAGACCCGAGACGGCGCACAACACGGCCATGCCGTAGATGAAGGGCGCCTTGGGAAACTTCAGTTGCGCTGTGGTCTCGCCATTGGACGAGAATTGGCCACCGGTTTTCCACATCAGCCAGCCCAGCGCCAGCAGGGCCGCCGCAATCAGCAGGTGGATCACTGCCTTCTGCAGCTTCAGCACTGCAGGCGAGAAGTAGCTGTCCAGCGAATCAAACAACACATGCTCTCCGCGCAGCGACACCAGGGGCAGGGCAGCGAAGATGACGACCACCATCAGCAGCTCGGTCAGTTCGAGCGAGCCGGGAATGGAATTGTCCAGCAACTTGCGCGCGCCCACATCAAAAAAAGTGAGCGCCATGATGGCAAACAGGGCGAGGGCGGACAACAGTCCGCAGGCGGCCTCAAGCCACTTGTCCAGGGGGTGTTTCAAAACGCGGATTACTTTTCTTGCTTGGCGATTTCAGCGCGGAACTCGGCCAACACCTTGGCCGCGCTGGGCAGGCCCTTGGCTTGCGCGTCGCTGACCCACTTGGCTTCCAGGCCCGAGGTTTTGGATTTGACGTCGGCGACGAATTTGGCGTCGGCCTTGCTGATCTTGACGCCGTTGGCCTGCATCAGGGCCAGGGCGCGCAAATCGACTTTGTCCCAGCCGCGCCCGAACAGGCGGGCGGCGGATTCGCCGGAGATGGCGTCAACGGCCTTCTTCTCGTCGGCGCTCAATTTGTCGTATTTGGCCTGGTTCATCATGAACACAAAGCTGGTGTTGTACAGGCCGCCGGGGAAGGTGGTGGCGTATTTGATGATCTTGTCGATCTTGAAGGACTCGGTCGATTCGGCCGGGAACAAGGTGCCGTCCATCACGCCGCCGGAGAGCAGCTCATACGAATCAGGCGCGGGTTTGAGTGTGACATTCATGGCCAGCGCCTTGGAGACTTCGTTGACCATGCCGCCGCCGACGCGGAATTTCAGGCCGGACAGGTCGTCCACCTTCTCAATCGGCTTCTTGGTGTTGAACACGATGCCAGGCCCGTGCGTGAAGAAAGACAGCACCTTGACGCCCTGGTGTTCGGCCACGAACTGCGGGTTCTTCATGGCGACTTTGTTGAAGGCCACCGAGATCGGCTCCGAGGTATTGCCCAGGAAGGGGAACTCGGCCATTTGCGTGTACACAAAACGGCCCGGGGTGTAGCCGTGTACGGTGTAGGAGATGTCGACCAGGCCATTCTTGACAGCGTCATAGGTGCCGGGCGCTGCGGACACGCCGCGCGGCAGGATATTGCATTTGAGCTTGCCCGAGGTGTTTTTTTCGATCAAGTCGCACCATTCCTTTTGCGCCATGCTCAGGGTGTGTGTCGGTGGCAGCCAGCTTGATACGGTGAACACGGTTTGGGCGCTGGCCTGGCCTGCGGCGAGGCTTGTCAGGGCAAACAGGGCAAAGTGGGCGGGTGAAGTCTTTTTCATGGCGGAATCCTGATATTTTGTTGCAGCGCACACTGTAATTGAGCCCGAGGCGTGTTCATGTCCCGATTTACCCGAATTAACCGACCATTTGGTTGGTTAATTTTTCAGAATTCTTTGGCGCGCCGCATAGAATCAGCAGGTTGACGTGAACGTCAATCCAAGCAATACCCAATTCTGAAGTCTGGAGCGAGCAAATGAAAGTCCTGGTAGCTGTCAAACGCGTGGTGGACTACAACGTGAAGGTCCGCGTGAAATCGGACAACACCGGTGTAGACATCGCCAATGTCAAAATGAGCATGAACCCCTTCGACGAGATCGCGGTGGAGGAAGCCATGCGGTTGAAAGAAAAGGGCGTCGTGACCGAGGTCATCGCCGTATCGTGCGGCGTGACCCAATGCACTGAAACCCTGCGCACCGCGATGGCCATCGGCGCGGACCGCGCGATCCTGGTCGAGACAACGGTCGACCTGCAACCGCTGGCCGTGGCCAAATTGCTCAAGGCCCTGATCGAGAAAGAGCAACCCGGCCTGGTCATTTTGGGCAAACAGGCGATTGACGACGACTGCAACCAGACCGGCCAGATGCTGGCCGCGCTGTGTGACCTGCCCCAGGCCACGTTTGCCAGCAAGGTTGAAGTCGCCGATGGCAAAGCCAGCGTCACCCGCGAAGTCGATGGCGGCTCGGAAACCCTGTCGATCAGCCTGCCGGCCATCATCACCACCGACCTTCGCCTGAACGAGCCGCGATACGTCACCTTGCCCAACATCATGAAGGCCAAGAAAAAGCAGATGGACATCTTCAAGCCCGAAGACCTGGGCGTGGACGTGACGTCCCGCATCAAGACCCTCAAGGTGAGCGAGCCGCCCAAGCGCAGCGCCGGTGTCAAAGTGGCCGACGTGGCCGCCTTGGTTGACAAATTGAAAAATGAAGCGAAAGTAATTTAAATGACATCCCTCGTAATTGCCGAACACAACAACGCGTCCATCAAGGGCGCAACCCTCAATACCGTCACTGCAGCCCTGCAATGCGGCGGTGATGTCCATGTTCTGGTCGCGGGCCACAACGCGAGTGCGGCAGCCGCTGCCGCCGCGCAAATCGCCGGCGTCAGCAAGGTCTTGCACGCTGAAGGCGAAGGGTTTGAACATGGCCTGGCGGAGAACGTCGCCGCTCAGGTATTGGCCATTTCGGCTGCCTACAGCCACCTGTTGTTTCCGGCCACCGCATCAGGCAAAAACATCGCCCCGCGCGTGGCCGCCAAGCTGGACGTGGGGCAACTGTCCGATGTGTCCAAAATCGACAGCCCCGACACCTTTGAGCGCCCCATCTACGCCGGCAACGCCATCGCCATCGTGCAAAGCCTGGACGCCACCAAGGTCATCACGGTGCGCACCACCGGGTTCGACCCGGCGGCAACGGCGGGTGGCGCGGCGACGGTGGAGGTCATCGCAGCCGTTGCCGCGAGCGAAAAATCCAAATTCCTGGGCAGTGAAATCGCGAAGAACGACCGCCCCGAATTGACCGCCGCCAAGATCATCGTCTCGGGCGGCCGCGCCTTGGGCTCGAACGAAAAGTTCATGGCGATCATGACTCCGCTGGCCGACAAGCTCGGCGCCGGCATGGGGGCCAGCCGCGCCGCCGTGGATGCGGGTTATGCGCCCAACGACTGGCAGGTCGGCCAGACCGGCAAGATCGTCGCGCCCCAGCTCTACATCGCCTGCGGCATCAGCGGGGCCATCCAGCACCTGGCCGGCATGAAGGACAGCAAGGTCATCGTGGCGATCAACAAGGACGAAGAGGCGCCGATCTTCTCGGTGGCCGACTACGGCTTGGTGGCCGACCTGTTTGTGGCCGTGCCGGAGCTGGTTGCCGCGCTGTAACGAGCATGAAATAAGGCATAGCGGGCGGCTGTCAGGCTGGACAGCCCCCGCAAAGGCGCATCACAGCCGCGCAGTAGCCGCAAAGGAGACATCAATGACCTACAAGGCCCCTCTCAAAGACATGCTGTTCAACATCCGGCATCTGGCCCAAATCGACCAGATCGCGCAGCTGCCGGGTTTTGAAGACGCGGGTTTCGAGACCGCACAGGCGGTGCTGGAAGAAGCCGCCAAGTTCAACGAAGGCGTGTTGGGCCCGCTGAATTTTGAGGGCGACAAGAACCCGTCAAGCTTCAAAGACGGCGTGGTCACGACGACGCCTGGTTTCAAGGCGGCTTTCAAACAATTTGCTGAAGGCGGCTGGCAAGGCTTGCAGCACCCGGCCGAATATGGCGGCCAGGGCCTGCCCAAAACCATTGGCGCCGCCTGCATCGAAATGGTCAACAGCGCCAACATGAGCTTTGCCCTGTGCCCGCTGTTGAGCGACGGCGCGATTGAGGCCTTGCTGACCGCCGGTTCGGAGGAACTCAAGGCGACTTACCTTGAGAAACTGGTCAGCGGCAAGTGGACGGGCACCATGAACCTGACCGAGCCGCAAGCGGGCTCGGATCTGGCCATGGTGCGCAGCCGTGCCGAGCCGCAGCCCGATGGCACGTACAAGATTTTTGGCACCAAAATTTTCATCACGTATGGCGAGCACGACATGGCCGAGAACATCGTCCATCTGGTGCTGGCCCGCGTGGTCGGCGCGCCCGAGGGCGTGAAAGGCATCAGTCTGTTTGTGGTGCCGAAGTTCATGGTGAACAAAGACGGCTCCCTGGGCCCGCGCAACGATGTGTTCTGCGTCAGCATCGAGCACAAGCTGGGCATCAAGGCCTCGCCCACGGCAGTCTTGCAATATGGCGACGGCATGGCGACCAAGGCGGGCGGCAGCGGCGTGCCCGGCGGGAACATGGGAAACAGCGCCATGCCCGGCGGGAATGTGGGAAGCAGCGCCTTGCCCGGCGCCGTGGGTTACCTTGTCGGCCAGGAAAACCGGGGTCTGGAATACATGTTCATCATGATGAACGCCGCGCGTTACGCCGTGGGCATGCAGGGCATCGCAGTTGCCGAGCGGGCGTATCAAAAAGCGGCGGCGTTTGCCAAAGAGCGCGTGCAGAGCCGCCCGGTCGATGGTTCAATGAGCGCCAGCGCACCCATCATCCACCACCCCGACGTGCGCCGCATGTTGATGACCATGCGCAGCCTGACGGAAGGCTGCCGCGCCATGGCCAGCGTGGCAGCCGCCGCCTACGACGCGGCGCACCACCACCCCGATGCCGAAGTGCGCAAACAGAACGCGGCGTTTTACGAGTACATGGTGCCCGTTGTCAAGGGTTATAGCACCGAGATGAGTATGGACGTGGCTTCACTGGGCGTTCAGGTGCATGGCGGCATGGGCTTCATCGAAGAAACCGGCGCGGCCCAATACCTGCGCGACGCCAAGATTTTGACGATTTATGAAGGCACAACCGCCATCCAGGCCAACGACCTGGTGGGGCGCAAAACCGCGCGCGATGGCGGGCAAACGCCCAAGGCGATTGCCGCGCAAATCGAAAAGACGGAGAGCGAATTGCGCCAGAACGGCAGCGCGGATGCCTTGGCCGTGGCCAGGCGCCTCACTGCGGCCCGCATCGCCTTCATCGATGTTGTGAACTTTGTCGCGGGCAACACAAAAGCCAGTCCTAACGCTGTCTTCGCCGGCAGCGTGCCCTACCTGATGCTGGCCGGCAACCTGATGGCGGGCTGGCAACTGGCGCGTTCACTCCTGGTCGCGCAGGAGCAGCTCGCTCAGGGCCATGACGCGGCTTTCATGAAAGCCAAAATCATCACCGCGCGTTTCTATGCGGATCATGTGTTGAGCAAAGCGCCAGGCATGCGCGACAGCATCGTGGAAGGTGCGGACAGCGTGACCGCGATGGCGTTGGAGGCGTTTTGAGGCTCGGCGGATTTTGTTGTCGCTGCCATTTCACTATAAATAAAGTAGCTAACTACATATATCTGGCGAGGGAAATCGCCAATTTTTATCACCAAACCTGATATCTGACAGTTTTTTTGACCCGTTTGAAAGCCCGCATGTCCAAGCTGCCTCCGCCACTGAACAACCTGCCCCTGCCGATCATCGGCTCGCCCCTTTTCATCGTCAGCAACCCCAAGCTGGTCATTGCCCAGTGCATCGCCGGCGTGGTCGGTTCGATGCCGGCATTGAACGCCCGACCGGCCGAGCAACTGGAAGAATGGCTGATCGAGATCACCGAAGCGCTGGCGGCCTACAACCAGGCGCATCCCGACAAACCGGCCGCGCCGTTTGCCATCAACCAGATCGTGCACAAGAGCAATGACCGCCTGGCGCACGACATGGCCATGTGCGTCAAATACAAGGTGCCAATCATCATCACATCCTTGGGCGCGCGCGAGGACATCAATGCGGCGGCGCACAGTTATGGCGGCGTGGTGCTGCACGACATCATCAACAACAAACACGCCAAAAAGGCGATTGAAAAAGGCGCCGACGGCCTGATCGCCGTCGCGGCTGGCGCGGGTGGCCACGCAGGCACCAAGAGCCCGTTTGCCCTGATCCAGGAGATCCGCCAGTGGTTTGACGGCCCCATCGCCCTGTCCGGCGCCATCGCCACCGGCGACGCGGTGCTGGCGGCGCAGGCCATGGGGGCAGACTTCGGCTATATCGGCTCGGCCTTCATCGCCACCGAGGAAGCGCGCGCCACCGACGCCTACAAGCAGGCCATCGTCGATTGCAACTCGGATGACATTGTCTACAGCAGCCTGTTCACTGGCGTGCACGGCAACTATCTGGCGCCCAGCATCCGCAACGCCGGGCTGGACCCCGACAACCTGGCCGCCAGCGACCCAAGCAAGATGAACTTCGGCTCGGATCGCACCAAGGCCTGGAAAGACATCTGGGGCTGCGGCCAGGGCATTGGCGGGGTGGACAAGGTCCAGTCCACGGCCGACTATGTGGCGCGCCTCAAACGCGAATACATTGCCGCGCGCGCGCGGGTGAATGAGCGTGAATACGCCTGATTTTCTTCAGATTTTAGTTCGGAATTGACTTGCAGACGGGGAGCCGCTGTTGTAGCTCTTCAGTTTGATTGGGTTGGGCTGATTATGTTTATGGCATACCACGGGGCTGTGGTATGACTAATTGGATCACCTACGCACAGACGCTGGTTTCGCTGCGCAAATGAAATCGGGAATTCATTGTTTGAGTTCATCGAATGGCAGAACACCGCCATATAGGTCTCATGTATAACCTAGACACAATGAGACAACTACTCAGGGAAGAAAGATGACCAACGAATTTGTTTACATCAGCGTTGCAACTGCTCTTGTTGGTTTAGTCCTAGGGTTACTGCTGGGCTATCTGTTTGCTCGGAAAATGCGTGCGTCCGAAAGCGAAGTATCGGCCGAAAAGATACGGGGTGAGTTCGCGGCTGAAATAGCCACCGCTCGTGAGCGTGTGCGCAGTGTTGAGTCCGAGAATCAACGGGTTAAGGTTGAGGTAGCGAACTTATCAGGTCAGAGCAATGATTGGCGCAATGCCTTGGATACAGCTCGTGATGAGCGTGCGCAACTTGCCGAGCGTGCTGCAAGGGTACCGATACTGGACTCTCAACTAACGGAGTTGAGTGACAAGTTCCAAGAGTCTCAGCTAGAAATTTTGCGGTTGTCCAAAAGTGAAGCCGAGAAAGTGCGGGCGCTTTCCAATGATCAACTTCGATTTGCGGAGTTGGAGGCATCCACGAACGAAGAGCGACAGAAGCTGATAGCAAATGTTGAGCAGTTGTTCGACAAGTCCAGTCAAATGCAAATTGACTTGGATCAGACTCGGGAAGAACGCACACAACTTTGGGAGCGCGCCGCGCGCGTTCCTGGTCTGGAAAAGCAGCTTGCCGATTTGACTGATCAGTTGCAGCGAGTTCAAGCGGAAGTATTGCGACTTTCAACTAGTGAAGCTGACAAGGGGCGGGAGCTAATTGGCATTGCCCACCGGAGTGCCGAGCTCACAACTGAGCTAAGTCAGACTAGTGGAAAGCTCTACGAGACTCAACAAGAACTTGCCAAAGCGAATGCACGTCGTTCCGCTCTCGAGTCCGAAAACCTTCGACTGCCGCAATTCGAAGTCAAGCTAACTGCGCTTGAGGAGGAAAACGCACGAATTCAAACTGGAATGGCGTCAATTCGTGAAGACTTCGGCCGCATCCAGGCGGAGCTGGCGGCAGAGAAGGATGCGCATTCTAAAGTGAAGAATGAGCTCCTTACGTCACGGCAAGATCATGCTAAAGCGGCAGCGCAAGTCTCTGCTCAGCAGGCGCAACTTGTGGAACTCAACACCAAATTGGATGCTGAACGACAGCAATCCCAAGAGAAGCTCATGTTGTTGGTCGAAGCGAAAGAGGCTCTCTCAAATCAGTTTAAAAGTCTTGCTAGCGACATACTTGAAGAAAAGAGCAAGCGATTTGCCGAACAGAACCAAGCCAGTTTGGGCCAGCTACTGGATCCATTGAAACTTCGTTTGCAGGAGTTCCAGGGGAAGGTCGAGTTGTTCTATGACGCTGAAGGAAAGCAGCGGTCTGCACTGTCGCAGCAAGTTACGCAGTTACTTGATCTCAACAAAACGCTTAGCGATGATGCCAAGAACCTAACACTTGCCCTAAAGGGTTCTTCCAAATCGCAAGGAAATTGGGGCGAATTAATACTTGAACGGGTCCTTGAGGCATCTGGCTTGCGCAAAGGCGAAGAGTATGACGTTCAAGAAAGCCACACGCGAGATGACGGGTCTCGGGCGCAGCCGGACGTCGTGATTCATCTCCCGGAAGAGCGGCACTTGATCGTTGACGCCAAGGTTTCATTGTCTGCCTATGAGGAGTCTGTGTCAGAGGTAGATGAAGTTAAAAGGCAAGTCGCTCTTCGCAGGCATCTTGACTCTATTCGTGGCCACATCAAAGGCTTGTCGGAGCGGAATTACCAGATACTTTATGGATTGAAGTCGTTGGATTTTGTGTTGATGTTTGTGCCGATTGAACCAGCCTTTATGTTGGCGGTGACGCAAGACAACAAGCTCTTTATGGATGCTTGGGCCAAGAACGTCTTGCTTGTTAGTCCATCCACGTTGCTATTCGTAGTCCGAACAGTGGCGCATCTGTGGAGACAGGAAGCTCAGAGTAAGAATGCGCAGGAAATTGCTAAGCGTGGGGCTGAGCTATACGACCGACTTTCCGCATTTGTGTCAGATCTCGAAACAGTAGGTGATCGACTCAAGCAAGCGCAGGACTCGTACAGGGGTGCATTTGCCAAATTGACTACCAATAAAGGCAATGTTATTCGACAGGCGGAAATGTTAAAAGAGTTGGGGGTCAAACCTACAAAGACAATGCCCGTAGGACTGCTTGAGCATTCTGGTGCATCAAGTGAAGAATGATGCGAGCCAGGACGATGCTCAACACGCTGAACAGCGCCGACACATGCAAACGCGCCATGGACCGCACCCTGCGCCAGGTCGAGGCCCTGCCGGACGCCCAATCACAGGCCCTGCTGCCGCTTGACAAAAATGGCAAAGAGGACGACGAGGGGTGAGTTCTGCGTCGAACACGAAGTCAGAGTCAGGCTTCGCCCTGGCGCGACTGATCGCAGGCCACGTCTGCATCCACGCCAGCATGGCTGGCATGCGCATGGCGACACCCTTGTTTGCGCTGCGCGAAGGCTACAGCCCGTTGGCGGTGGGCGTGTTGCTGGCCTTGTTTGCCTTGACCCAGGTGTTTTTGTCCCTGCCGGCCGGGCGATTTGCGGATCGCAACGGACTTAAAAAGCCGGTGGGCCTGGCCGTTTTGGCCGCCGCTTTTGGCTCGGGCATGGCGGTGGCGTTTCCGGTGTATCCAGTCCTGTGCCTGGGCGCCATGCTGACAGGGGGCGCCACGGGTGTGGCGTCGATCACGTTGCAGCGCCATGTAGGCCGCGCCGCCAAGGATCCGATGGCTCTGAAAAAGGTGTTCGGCTGGTTGTCTATCGGCCCGGCGATATCCAACTTCATCGGCCCGTTGGCGGCCGGCATGCTGATCGACCATGCCGGCGTCTGGCTGGGCGGGCAGGCAGCGGACCTGAACGGATTTCGTGGTGCGTTTCTGTTCATGGCCGTGTTGCCGCTGTGCACCTGGGCCTGGATCCGCCACACGGTCGAATTGCCGCCCGTCGTCCACCAGGACGCCGCCCCGCGCAAGGCCTGGGACTTGATGCGCGCGCCGATGATGCGCCGCCTGATGCTGGTGAACTGGCTGCTGTCCTCGTGCTGGGATGTGCACACCTTTGTGGTGCCCATCATCGGCCACCAGCGTGGCTTCAGCGCTTCGGAGATCGGCGCGATCCTGGGCGCCTTCGCCATCGCCGCCACACTGGTGCGGGTGCTATTGCCGCTGTTCGCCTCCCACATCCACGAATGGGTGGTGGTTACCAGCGCGATGGCCATCACGGCCCTGATGTTCGCCATTTACCCGCTGATGTCGACACCCCTGGCCATGGGACTTTGCTCGGTGGTGCTGGGTCTGTCCATCGGCGCTGTGCAGCCCATGATCATGAGTACCTTGCACCAGATCACGCCCGCAGCGCGCCAGGGCGAGGCCTTGGGCCTGCGCCTGACGGCGATCAACGCGTCCAGCGTGGCCATGCCGATGCTGTTTGGCGCGCTGGGGGCGGCGGTCGGGGTGTCCGTGGTGTTCTGGGTGGTCGGACTGGCTGTGGCCTTTGGCGCGCGCCCAGCCTGGGGCCTGCGCGCACCGGCGCACCACCGGCCCGATGTCAAAGCTGGTAAAACGAACGGATGAAATCCCACGCCACCTGCGGCTCGTCCACGTAGGTGAACAGCTTCAAGTCCTCGGGAGATATCGCGCCTTCTTCCACCAGCACGTCAAAGTTGACCAGACGCTTCCAGTAGTCGGTCCCAAACAGCACGATGGGCACGGGTTTGGCCTTGCGGGTCTGCACCAGGGTGATGACTTCAAACAGCTCGTCCAGCGTGCCAAACCCGCCAGGGAAGGCCACCAGGGCCTTGGCGCGCATCATGAAGTGCATTTTGCGCACGGCAAAGTAGTGGAACTTGAAACTCAGGTTGGGCGTGACATAGGGGTTGGCGAATTGCTCGTGGGGCAGGGCGATGTTCAGCCCCACCGTAAGCGCGCCCATCTCGTGCGCGCCGCGATTGGCCGCCTCCATGATGCCCGGGCCGCCGCCAGTGCAGATGAACATGCGCTCTTTGGCTGGCTTGCGCACGCTGTGGCCGGCCACCAGGCGCGCGAACAGACGGGCATTGTCGTAATGGCGGGCGTTTCGCGCCCCTCTTTCGGCCGTGGCGATGGCGACGGCGTCACCACCGGCAATGGCTTTTTCCAGAGTGATTTTGGCGTCTTCCGGCGCGGGAAACCGGGCACTGCCAAACACCACGACAGTGTTCTCTATGCCCAGGGTCGTCTGCTCGATGTCGGGCTTGAGCATCTCAAGCTGGATTCGAATGCCGCGCGTCTCGCGGCGGAGCAAAAATTCCGGGTCTGAAAACGCCAGCCGGTAGGCATTGGGTTCCAGCATGTTGCCCTGCTCGGCATGGGCTTGCAGCTCCGCCCACGCGTCGGCCAGGCGCCGCTGGATCGGATTGGCGTGATCGGTCAGATCTTGTGTGTTTTCCATAGGGGCTGATTGTGCCGAAGTTGCTGGGCCTCGTTAGGCCTGTTGTATCCAGGGGGCCTGAACCGCCGCAAGGCGCGCTGCGGGGGGGCGGGCGGACCCCGCAAATGAAAAAGACTCCCAAGGGAGCCTTTTTTGCGAATGGTAAAAAATGGGGTCAGACGCGCTTCCTGTATTCCCCCGTGCGCGTATCAATCTCCACCTTGTCGCCCTGCGCCACAAAAATCGGCACGCCGATTTCAAAGCCGGTCGAAATTTTGGCGGGCTTCAAGACCTTGCCGGAGGTGTCGCCCTTGACGGCGGGCTCGGTCCAGGTGATTTCGCGCTCGACGCTGGTGGGCAGCTCGACCGAGATGGCCTTGCCGTCATAGAACACCACTTCAACGGCCATGCCGTCTTCGAGGTAGTTCAGCGAGTCGCCCATGTTTTCGGCTTCGACTTCGTACTGGTTGAATTCTTCGTCCATGCAGACGTACATCGGGTCGGCAAAGTAGGAGTAGGTGCAGTCCTTTTTGTCGAGAATGACCTGGTCCATCTTGTCGTCGGCCTTGAACACCACTTCGGTGCCGAAGTTGGCGATCAGGCTCTTGAGCTTCATGCGTACGGTGGCCGAGTTGCGCCCGCCACGGCTGTATTCGGTTTTGAGCACGACCATCGGGTCTTTGCCGTGCATGATGACGTTGCCGGCGCGGATTTCTTGAGCAATTTTCATAGCAGTTCTTCAGTGATGGCCAATAGGCGCGGGATGGTTGCCCTGGGTCGGGTCAAAAATGTGCCTGATTCGTGCCGTGGCGGGATTTACAAGCCCGGCGCCAGCAACGCGGCAAAGCCCATGATTTTAACGGTTTTTTGCGACGAAACCCAGAAGCTGGGTGGTCAAGCTGTGCTGACGCGTCAACTCGGCGCGCTTTGACACGGCGGTGGCTTGCCAATCGGCCAGGGCCAGAGCGGGCAGCGGCCCGGTGTCCAGAGCGTTCCAGACGCGGTGAAAGCGTCGCAAATGGGCATCGGCGCCCAGCATGGCCAGAAACGCCTCCAGCTTGGCGTGATGCGCGTCGTCGCTTTGCGGGTAGATCTGCCAGACAAACGCTTTGCCCGCCCAAATAGCCCGCACCAGTGAGTCTTCACCGCGCACAAAATTCAGGTCACAGGCCCACAACAACTCGTCATACTGGATTTGTGTCAGTGCGGGAATATATGAAATTGATAGCGAACTATTGATATTCCACGAGGGTAATCGCCTGTTTTTATGCTTCAAAAGGCTGGAAACGGCATTGGCGGCACGGCCAGACGTCACCATCAGGCGGGTGGGCGTGCGGTCTTGCGCCAGCATATCCAGCAGTGCATCCAGCGCCGGCGGCTCGTAACAAAACAGAGAAACCAGGCGCTCGTGGGCCGGTTTGTCGGGCGTGATGCCGAGTTGGCCCAGCCATGCACGGCGGTCAAATCCAGCCTGGCGCTGCGCCAGGTTTTCCTCGCGCAACAAGCCGCCGGTGCCCTCGGTGAAACCAGGGTAGAAAAAGTGTTTGGTCAGGCCTGCGCCGGGTCCGCTCATGATCGGGGAGGGCAAACCATGGTTGCGCCGGGCGAAAACTTCGGCTGACAGGTATTCCAGGTTGATCCACCAAGGTTTTAGGCCGTTTTCCCTCGTGGAACATGCGTAGATAGCTACCACTTCAGGAGCAACATCACAGCCGAAGGCTTCCAGCAAGATGTCACCGGGGTTAATGCCGGCCAGGTCCAGCGGCTGCGTCCAGGCACGCAATTCAACCCCCTCGCAGCCGTTGGGCGCCATCCATTTCAGGGCCGACGCATCGTCCACCCACAGCCGCACCTGCTCGCCGCGCGCGGCCAGGTCGCACGACAAGCGCCAGCACACGCCGATGTCGCCGTGGTTGTCGATGATCTTGCAGAAAATGTCCCAAAGTTGTGGTGAATTCACAGCATGGATTGTCCACAATGAAAAATCCTACCCAATTTGTGCATCGACAAATCGCCAATCCGCTGCCTAGAATCCGCCATGATGAAACTTGGTTGCACTGTGTTTGATGCCCCCTCGGGCAGCTTGCATGACGCCAGTGGCGCGAAGATCGCCCTGCGGGGCCAGGCGGTGCGGGTGCTGGACTACCTTGTCAAAGCCCAGGGTGAATTAGTCACCAAAGAGGAGTTGATCAAAGAAGTCTGGCCCAACCTGGCCGTCACTGACCAGCTTCCACTGGCGCCGAACGGATGCCATCCGGCCCAGGTTCAGCAGACCCGCCCGCCATCGCTGTCATGCCATTCACCAGCATGGATGGCGATGCGCAGTCCGAGCGCTTTGCCAAGGCTTTTGCCAGCGAGCTCACCTCCGAGCTGGCCCGGCACAAGGCGCTGCGCATTGTCAGCCGTGTCTCTGCGTTTTCATTGGGCGACAAGGGCCTGGACAGCCGGGAGATCAGTGTCCGGCTGGACGCGCGCTTCATCGTTTCAGGCCAGGTGCAGCAGGCCGGGACTGGCCTGCAATTGATGCTGGAAATGGTGGACATGCTTTGCAATGAAATCGTTTGGTCGGAACAGCGCCAGGCGCCGCCTGCTGCCGACGCGGCCGAGTCGGCCAAGCTGCATTGGCGGCTGGCTGGCACTATCAACCACCACTTCAGGTGGGCAAATTTTCAAAGCCTCGTGCGTCAACCACGGGATTCGCTGGACCCCTACACCGCGATGACCCGAATTGACGCCCACGTCGGGCGCAATCTGCCTGAAGCCACGCGCCGGGCGCAGCAGTTGGCGGCCCTTGCTGTCGACAGATTCCCCCGTGCCAGCGGATGCTGGCGTGCCCTGGCGCAATCCCATTCTTTCGACATTCATTCCTGCCACACGGGCGAGTGGACAGAAAACCGGGCCCCGCAAGCGCTGATGGAAATTGGCCGTGCGGTGGATCTCAACCCAACCAATCCGCAGGCCTTTGCGATTTTGGCCTTCATGTTGATGGCGAATGGCCAGCTTGATGAAGCCTTGCTGGCCTCTGATCGCTCTCTGGAACTTGGCCGCGCCGACCCGACCACGCTGCAATTGCGCGGTGTGCTGCTGATGCACGCTGGGCGCTGGGACGAAGCCCGTGCGGTGACGGACGTGTGTATGACCATCGTGGCTGCACCCTCGAGTGCCTATTTTGAAATCATCGGCCGAATTCATTTGGCTCTGGGCGAAATGGAGCAAGCCATTCACGCGCTGCAAGAAGCTGTGACGGTCAGCCCCGGCTCGATCGCCCGCATGTCGTTGGTAGTGGCGCTGGAGGAGAAAGGTGATCACCAAAAAGCGGCCCAGCATTTTGCGACCTTGATGACGCATACGAATGGTTTGGATGAAGCCTACTTTGGCCGCAGATTTGATACCATCCCCGACTTCAGGGACCGATGCCTCAAAGCCCTGCGGGTTCATGGTTTGAAGCCTGACAAAACATCAATTTCAGAAGAAAAAGTTCCTCTAGCCCTCGTCAAACGGGCGTAGTTTGCTATTCTTTTTCAAAACCGTGAGTAGGAAGATATTTTCCCCAGAACTTTCTTTCCTGGGCTAGGTAATCCTCAAATTCACGAACACTGCTGCCCAGCTCAAACATGCCGCGAAATGTTGCCGCGACTTCCGGTCGTGCCAGCACCGCGTTGACGTCTCTGTTAATGCGGGCGACGACTTCGGGAGGTGTTCCGGCGGGCGCCACCAAGGCCATCCAGGCCAACATGGCGACATCGAAACCCGACTCTTTCGCGGTTGGAACGGCGGGATAGGCGGGCAGCCTTTTCGGCCCAAACACGGCGATAGGCCGCAATCGCCCGCCGTCGATCCACGGCGCCATGGGCTGGATTGCGTCAATGTAAACCTGCGTATCGCCGCTGGCTGTGCCGCTGCCTGCCTGCCCGGACCGGTACGGCACCGGGGTCATCCCCGCGCTTGCCAACTGGTTAAAGGCTTCACCCAAGAAGTGCGGTAAATTTCGGGTGCCTGGCACTGAGAAGAAGACTTTGCCGGGCCGCGCCTTGCTGAACGCCGCGAGCTCGGTCAGGTTTTCCACGGGAAGCCCCGGATTGACAGAAATCATCATCGGCCCGCGACTGACCAGCACGATCGGAACAAAGTCGCGCTCTGCGTCATACCCGGGCGACTTGAACAAAAACTGGTTCATTGCCAATTGGGGCGTGGTTGCCATCATCAAGGTATGACCATCTGGCGCTGCGCGGGCCGTGAATTGAGCCGCCAAAATTCCGCCGGGCCCTGCCGGCTGGTTGTCTACGACGACCCCTTGGCCCCAAACGACTGACAAATGTTGCGCCAACAACCTGGCGGTGATGTCTGAAGCGTTGCCGGGGTTGCCGCTGACGACTATTTTGACCACCCGGCTCGGCCATGTCTGGGCCTGCGGCTGCGGCATCGTGACCAGCGGCAGGGCCGCCAGCAGCACGGCGGCAATGATCGCCATGATGGGGTGCTTGAACGCCAAGTTCGGGGCAAGTAGCTTTTGATTGTTCATGATGACTCCTTCGAAAATTGGTATTGCCAGGTGCCAATGGTGCTTGAAGCGCTGCCGCAAGTCCCGAAATTGTTCCGAAAAACTCCGAAAAATCACGATGCACGTCGAACGAATCACCTCCGTGTTGACGCGGTAAACTTCGATGTATATACTTATTGTTACTACATTCACCAATCGAGGAGCTTGAACATGATTCACACAGGCGTATTTGCCCGCGTTTTTCAGTCTGGCAACAGCCAGGCGGTCCGTTTGCCCAAAGACTTCAGGTTTGCCGCCGACAAGGTGGAAATATTCCGCCAGGGCAAAGACATCGTCCTGCGCGAAACACCGGCCAGTGCCGTTGGCGTTTTTGATTTGCTGGCCAGCCTGCCAGATGGCTTCATGGCGGATGGACGGGAGGATTCCGCACCGCAGGAGCGTGAGGACTTCTGATGGAAAAGCGCAAGCTCAAGCGAGCGGCGCCGCAACCCCGCGCTAAGGGCAAAGGCGCAGCCGCTGCGCCTGTGGTGGGCGGGGCCAAGCGTTATCTGCTCGACACCAACATCTGCATTTACATTGCCAATGGCAGGCCTGCGGCAGTGCGCGACCGGTTTGACAGCCACACCTTGCCGGAACTCGCCATGTCCATCATTACGCTGGGCGAGTTGCGGTTTGGCGCAGAAAAAAGCCAGTCACGCGAACGGGCGCTGGCCACCATCACGCAACTGGCGCAAGTGGTTCAAACCCATGCGCTCCCGTTGGCCGCCGCAGACCACTATGGCCGCATTCGGGCAACCCTGCAAAAGCAAGGGCTGACGATTGGCAATAACGACCTGTGGCTGGCCGCACATGCGCTGGCTGAAGGCTGGGTGATGGTGACCAACAACACCCGCGAGTTTGACCGCGTGCCCGGGTTGCAGGTTGAAAATTGGGTGGAGTGAATCGCCATGATCCAGATTGGCAATGCCGTGTTCGATGCCTCCGCCCATTTGCTGCGGGACGCCGCTGGTACGAAGATTGCGCTGCGCTCCCAGACCTTGCGGGTGCTGGAATGCCTGATTCAGGCCAAGGGCGGCGTCCTGAGCAAGGCGCAACTTGCGGCACAGGTCTGCGGCAGCGTGGCCGTCACAGATGATTCGCTGGTGCAGTGCATTGGCGAAATCCGCAGCGCGATTGGCGACACAAAACACGAAATTTTGCAAACCGAGCACCGGCTTGGGTATCGGCTGGCGATATCCGCTCAGGCCGGGGTTTCGGCACTTGCACCAACAACAGACGGCCAAACCACGCCGGCCATCGCTGTCATGGCCTTTGCAAGCCAGCACGGCGATGAACGCTCGGAACGTCTGGCGATGACCTTTGCCGGTGATCTGACTTCGGAGTTGTCGCGGCACAGGGAGTTGCGTGTCATCAGCCGCCTGTCGTCGTTTGCAGCGTTACCCGACGTATGGCCGCGCCTGGCGGGCGCTGGCGCATGCCCACTGCTTTGACATTCATTCATGCCACACAGGTGAGTGGAAGCAGGATCGGGTCGATGAAGGCCTGATTGAAGTGCGGCGCGCCATCAAATTGGATAACACCAGTCCGGTTGCCTATGCCGTGTTGGGAACCCTGTTGTCGATGGATGGCCAATTGACTGCCGCCTTGAGCGCATCAGACCGTGCGCTGGAATTGGCGCAGGGTGAATCGCAGGTCTTGCATTTGCGGGCCGTTGCATTCCTGTTTTTAGGCCAGTTTCAGCAGGCGATGGCGATGATGGCGTCCTACCGGGCCATCGTGCCAATTCTCCACAGCATGTACCTTGAAATTTTGGGCCGAATTCTTGTGGCGATGGGCGACCTTGATGCCGCCATTCAAGCCTTGCAACACGCCTTGACTTTGGCCCCAAGTTCAATTGCCAGACTGTCGTTGACCGTCGCGCTGGAGGAGAAAGGCGAGCGCATCGAGGCGGCAGAACAGTTCAAAACCTTGCTGACCCACACCAATGGCTTTGATGAAGGCTATTTTGGCAAACGGTTTGACCTCATTCCAGGTGTCCGCGAGCGTTATGTCAACGCGCTGCGTGTGCATGGCCTGAAACCTGAAAAACCGCCAGTTTCAGAGGAAAAAGTGCCGTTATCCCTTGTCAAACGGGCATAGTCAGCTATTCTTTTTCAATGTTATGGATGCGCACATAGTTCTCCCAGAACTTGCGCTCTGAGGCCAGAAAGCCTTCAAAATCCCGGATCGAGCCACCCAGGTCAATCATGCCCAAGCTGCGCATCCTGGCGACAACGTCGGGCCGCGCCAGCACCGTGTTGGCATCTTTGTTGATGCGCTCCAAAACTTCGCGTGGCGTGCCGGCCGGGGCCACCAGTGATATCCATCCAGGCATGCTGATGTCGAAGCCAGACTCTCCGGCCGTCGGCACCTGCTCATAGCCACTTAAATTCGACACTTTCCACACCATTTTTCGCTCCTCGGCGATCCATGGATAAATGAACTCAACGACTTAGGCGAGTTTTTCCGTTGAAATTTGAAAAGGATTGTAGTGGCACGATTGCAATTCAAAGTAGTTTAAAAC
>JANMVT010000067.1:0-4219 GCA_031392945.1 Rhodoferax sp.
GGCAGCGTCACGCCCATGGGCAACACCACGGTGTCCAACGTGCCCGGCCCCAAAGAGCATCTGTACGTGAAAGGCGCGCGGCTGGAAGAAATGCACCCCGTCAGCACCCTGCCGCCCACACACCTGATGAACATCACGCTGTTCAGCTACGCCGGTGATTTGTACTTTGGCTTGATTGCGACTGATGCGTTGCCGAATTTGCAGCGGTTGGGCACGTACATCGATGAGGCGTTTGACGAGCTTGAACGGTGTGTGGAGCAGATCGGGGGTTGACGCATCTCCGCTCGTCCTGAGCTTGGCTGCCTCCTGCCCGGTCGCGGCGACAAGGCAAGGGGCGTGCGGTTTTGGAGTGGAAGCACGCGCGGTTGGGAAAAATGCGTCAAGCTGTCGCTTGGGCATTTTTTGGGGTGACTGACAGATCGTTTCCACGCGCATTCCACTCCAAAGCCCTTGCCTTATCACCACGCCCTGCGTTGATTGTGTTGGCGAGATTTTTGGGGCGGCTTTGCTGACGGCATCGGCGAGCGGTCGTTTCCGTCGAACTGAGGGATACTTCAGCTACAACATGGAATTGAAGCTCGTCCTGCGGAGGGCGAAGAACAATTTTTGCAAGTGCCAGGTTTGCCGCTACTTTTAATGGAGCAAACTGTTCAAATGGAACATTGAATATGCCAGTTTTTTTGGTTGAAGTTACCAGCCTATCCCGCAGGACCTTACGGGGTACATTGCGTTAAAAATCATGCTGACTTCCTTCCTTGGTGCTGCGATTAGGGCTTGCTGATGAAAGCCGCTCTGTTGTGCTTCTTGTCACTGATATTGAGTCTCTCTGTCGCATCACAGCCAGCCGGTAAAAACAGCGCCGCTAGCGCACCACAACGACATGCCGAGAAGGATCAAAACATCCCCCGTTTTGATACGACTTCGCTCGAAAAGACCATACGCGAAGTAGTAAAGGAGGCCGGACAAAAACATGACCCCAATGCCGACGAGAAGCTGGAGGGGGACAAGAAGCTTGTTGAATACACACGCCTGCTTGCCATCGATACACATCGCCTTGCGGAATTCACTTTCTGGCTTTTTGTCGTGACTGGAGGCATGGTTGTTGTCGTTGCCGGACAGCTTTGGATGTTCCGTAGACAGCTTGGTGTTATGAAAGGCGATTCCAAAAGCACCGAACTGGCCGCAAAAGCCGCCGATACAAGCGCCAAGGCTGTAATGCTCGCGGAACGGGCCTATATATTTCCAGAGTTCTCCTTCGAGGATGCGCTGAAAGAATCTGATATTGGAATCGACAATATTCTTAGAGTCAATTTCTGGAACAACGGCAAGACGCCTTCCGAGATAGTCAAAATACGACATCTTCTCTGCCTGCGAGAAGCCGATGATGGGCCACCTCAAGAACTCATAAAAACCATCCATGACGATATTCTGATGCCGCCAGGAATTGGCATTGCTCAGCAGACTTGTTTTCCATCTAGACCCCAGGTGAGGATCGAAACTGGAGACATTGAAAGTCTGAAGTGGTGGAAGAAGAGACTTTATGTTGCCGGGCGCATTGACTACATCGATGTTTTTAAGAGTCCACAGGTGACGGGATATTGTTGGGAATACAAATGGTTCTCCAATGACTGGCATTTCTTGCCGGTGCCCGAAAGCAAACTGAACATACACACTTAGCGCAATGCACGCAAGCATCCCCCATCTTGAATATTGTGTGCCAGAGAGCACGGTTTTTAACTGGTTGGTCATGGCTGATCGCTTCGCGCCCGCATACCGCTAACGCTGGGCCTCGCAACCCAGCAGTCCGTGGTCCCGACAGCCGAAAACACAATGCAACTAACCCGAACCAGCCTTCTCTTGCTCAGTCTCCTGTGCTCATTCGCGGTGCAGGCGTCAGACTGGCAATATGCTGGCTTTGCCAAGATTGGGCAAGACGACACATTCCTCTTCTACGATTCGGAGGGGGTTCAGCGTCCGGGTTCAAAGCTCGCCCGCTACTGGGTGAAATCAATGACTCGGTCGAACCTTGACCGCTACTTCCAGAAGCACGAGAAATCCTTGGTAGAGAAAACAGCTCGGAAGGTCGCGGTGGGCTACGTGCCGAGGTTCTACCAGTTGGAAGCAATCCGTTCGCAATTCCCCGATGCGGCAGCATTGCGCGACGCGATCGTCGAAATCTCAAGTTATGAGGTCGTCGCCAACGAGCCAGGCGCTTTGTTGAAGCACAAGCTCTACTTTGAGATTGATTGCAGCGAGCGCAAGTCCAGAGTTCTGGAGATGATTTCTTATGATTCAAAAGGCGACATTGCGAGGAGAGGTGGGTCAGCGCAGGCGAGTTACCAGTTCATCCCACCTGATTCAAATGGGGAGTGGCAGTCCCAGCTCATCTGCCCCAACAGATAGGCTTGTCCGCCAGCCGACGGCGAGGCCAACCCCGCCTTCAACCGGCCTTACCTCCGGCAAGCCGGTTAAGGCACACGTTGAACGGCTATGTCGAGAAAGTTGAACGACAGCTACCAGTCTCAAGCGGCCCCAACATCGTTCGTTTTCACTGCGGTTCCCTTGCGTCTCCACACCAATGACGAGAACAGAGCGTGGTGATTGGGCAATGTGACCGGGCTTTGGTGGGAAAGGTGCGTGGAAGCGATCTGTCAGTCACCCCAAAAAATGCCCAAGCGACAGCTTGACGCATTTTTCGAGTCGCGCGTGCTTTCACGCCAAAACCGCATGCACATTGCCCGGTCGCCGCGCGGCGCATCGGTCAAGAGCGCGCTCAACAAAAAACACTTGCAGCAGCAATTTGCCGATGACAACTCAAGCCTGCACCACGATCTCAAACCGCGCCATCAAGCCATCACCGCCCCGCACAAACGGCACGGTCAGGGCCGCGCGATCAGCGTCTTCACGCAGGTTGCGCCACAGGAAATCGCGCGCATTGTGGGCATCGCCGGCCACATACAACTGGCTGGTCAGCAGCTCGCGCGAACCGAGTTTCACCTTGAAGTGGATGTGCGGCGCGCGGCCTGAATAGGGCACGGGGCGTATGGTGCGAAAACGGTAGGCGCCGTCGGCGCCGACCACCACTTTGCCAAAGCCCTGAAACGCCGGGTCGATGCGGCTGCCGTCGCCGGGGTGGTCGTAGTGCCCGGCGGCGTCGGCCTGCCAGATTTCAACTTGCGCGCCTGCGACGGGTTTGCCGGTGAGGTCGGTGATGCTGCCGCTGACCCAGGCTGGTTCGCCCTTGGCGTAACTCAGCGCGCCGTTTTTGAGCAGGTCAAAGTCGGCGTCGGCGGGTAACCTCACCGGGTAAAACGGCCCTTCGGTTTGTGACGGTGTCGCCCGCCGCGCCGCCTGGGCTTGCGCCCGCGCGCCAAGCCACAACGCGGGCGCGGCGATGAACGCGGCGGCCATGCGCCTTTGAATGCCTGGGCGTGCGACAGAGTTCGCGCCAAGGTGTGTGATCGCTTGATTCATGGACAGCCTCCATCAAGGTTTGGGTCTGGTACTGGCTGCGTAGTTTGCGCCAGTTTTGCGCTGTCCGCCAGTGCCAGAGGCCTGAATCTGGTGCGGCTGGCGCGGCGGCCTAGGCCTGTGAATCGCGCTGTTCGAGCTTTTGCTGGCAGGCGATGCAGCGCGCGGCCTCGGGGGCTGCGTGCAGGCGCGCGGCGGGAATTTCTTTGCCGCAATCGACACATTGGCCGTACACGCCGGCCTCGATGCGCTTCAGGGCGGCTTGCACATGGGCGAGCTCGGCGGTTTCGCGCGCGTCCAACGCAAACTCCAGCTCGCGCGCCGTGCTGACCTGGGCGGTGGAATCTTCTGGCCGCGCAAAATGGTTGGCCGACGCCTCGGCGCGGCCCACCTCGCCGCCGCGCAGGTTGGCCAGTTGCTCCGCCAGGGCGGCGCGCTGGGCCAGTAGCTGCGCCTTGAAAGGCGCGATCAGGGGTGTCGTCATGGGGCCGCCTTGTTTGAAATGCTTGAAAGGCCATCATGCGCTGGCAAAACCGCCCGCGCTTTGACCCAGGTCAAACCGCTGCGGCAGACTGGCGGACGGCGAATGCGCGTTAGTGATGCGTGGCAAAAACCCGGGGCGTTCTACAATCCGGCCCATGCAATTCCTGCAAAGCCTTCGCAACGCCAAACCGCTCGTCCGCTGGGTGCTGGTCTGGTTTGCCTTGTCTTTGGGGGTTGCGGCCGCCTCGCCCCTGGTCAACCCGCA
>JANMVT010000091.1:0-4153 GCA_031392945.1 Rhodoferax sp.
GTTGGACGAAGCCGCTACGCGGAGCAAGTCAAATGCCCCTTCCCGCGATGTAATGTGCATGGTCATGTCGTCAATTCTGTCGGCCTGATTGTGCAGCACATCTCATCGAAGGAACACCCCCATGATGCCATTGAACAATGCCAGCCCGGCGTTCGAGCAGCGTTACGCCAGTTATCTCAAACACCTCAAACTCCAGGGCCTGCAGACCAAGACGGTGGACGCCTACGCCCGCGCTATCCGCACCATGGGCGAACATTTCGATTGGCAGATCGACACCCTGGGCGCCGACCAGCTGACGGACTACTTCCACCAGCGCATCGCCTCGCACTCCTGGAGCGCCGTCAAACTCGATTTGTACGGCTACAAGTTCTACGTGGAGCACGTACTGCGCCAACCCTGGGCCATGCCCCGGCTGATCCGCCCGCCCAAGACCAGCCGGCTGCCCGACATCGTCACGGTCGAACAGGCTCAGGCCCTGTTTGTCGTCACCCGAACCTTGAGCTACCGCGTGTTCTTCTTCACCGTGTACAGCCTGGGCTTGCGGCTCAGTGAAGGCCTCGCCCTGAGCGTGGCCGACATCGATGCTGCGCGTGCCCGCGTGCACATTCGCGACTCCAAGGGCAACCGCGACCGCTTTGTGCCCCTGCCCGCGGCAACCCTGGCTGTGCTGCGCCGCTTCTGGCAGGAGCACCGAAACCCCGAGCTGCTGTTTCCCAACCGCCATGGTGGCTTGGAGGCGGCAGCCCAGGCGCGCACGCCGCTGGACCGCGGGGGCGTACAACGCGCGCTGCGCCAGGTAGCGCTGGCCTGTGGCATCAAAAAAAAATCAGCCCGCATTCGTTGCGCCACAGCTATGCAACCCACCTGATAGAGGCTGGCGTCAGCCTGCAAGACGTCCAGCACATCCTGGGCCACCACTCGATCCTCACCACCAACCGCTACACGCACCTGACCAGTCAGACCGAGGCACTGGCCAGCCAACGCATCGATGCCCTGATGGGCCGCTTCAACCTGGGCTGGGGAGCGGTCAAATGACATCGACATCGACATCGGCACCGACACCTGCACTGGCATCGCCAACTCGCACCCGAGCAACGCCGGCGGTCACGCTGGCGCGCGTCATCACCTGCTTCGAGTCCGAGTTCCTCGCCCGATACCAGGATCAGCTACTGCCCAGCCAGCGCAAAGCCCTCAAGGCCATGCAGACTTGCCGCAGCAGCCTCTCGTCCCAGATGCTGGCCCAATGCGCCGCTTGTGGCAAGCAGCGCCTGGTGCCACACTCCTGCGGGCACCGAAGCTGCCCGCACTGCCAGCACTTCGAGAGCCAGCGCTGGATCGAGCGCCAGACGCAGGCGCTGCTGCCAGGCCCCTACTTCCTGATCACCTTCACGCTGCCCGCCGAACTGCGAGGCCTGGCCTGGAGCCATCGGCAAACCGTCTATGGTCTGTTGATGCAGTGCGCCTGGGAGACGCTGGCCCAGTTCAGCCGCAACCACCGCCAACTCAAGGGCCACTCCGGTGCGGTGGGCGTGCTGCACACCCACTCCCGGCGCTTGGAGTTCCATCCCCATGTGCATCTGGCCATGCCGGGGGCGGCCTTTGACGCCAAACACGGCCTGTGGCGCAGCCTGCGCAAGACCAAGAAGGGCGGCACCTACCTGTTCAACCACAAGGCCCTGGCAGCGGTGTTTCGCGGCCAACTGCTGGCGGCCTTGAACGCCTGTGGCCTGACGGCGCCGGTGTGCCTGCCCGAGCGCTGGGTGGTCGATTGCAAGAGCGTGGGCAATGGCGAGAAGGCGCTCGTCTATCTGGGACGTTACCTGTACCGCGGCGTGATCCAGGAGCGTGACATCCTGCGATGCGCCGATGGGCAGGTCACGTTCCGGTATCGCGACAGTGCCAGCGGCAAGAACACGACACGCACCGTCAGCGGAACGCACTTCCTGTGGCTGGTGTTGCAACACGTCTTGCCCAGGGGATTTCGACGCTCGCGCAACTTTGGTTTGCTCCATCCCAACTGCCGGCACCGCCAGCGGCTGATGCTGTTGCGCATGAGGCTCAAGTCCGGCGCGATGGCGCCGGGCATGGCGGGCGTGCCGCCAACTACACAACCATCGACGCAGCCGGCATCGAGCGAACGCCCCAAACTGCAGTGCCGGTGCTGCGGCGCGGCGATGGTGATCGTGTGCCGGCGCATCGCACCCCAGGCATTGGCATCCAGGGGCGGTGCAGCGGCGCCGCCCGGTGCACCAGGGCCGCCCGGTGCAGCACGCGAGGGACACATGAGCTGAGCAGACAAAGCAGACGCGCCACTGGCCGGCAACATGCCCATGGGCGTGGTGGCCGTGCTCGGTCAGGAAGTGGCTGTCTGCGTCAAGCCACCCTTGCAATGAGGGTGGAGGCGGCAACAAGAGCCGCTTGCGTCAGGCAAAGTTCGCTACCCGGACGTCAGCGCCGGTCAAACTTCCAGGACATGTTTTCTGTATCGGCCACCGGCCACGTGGTCCGGGCTCGTCCAACAAACGGATCAGATCGCGGCTTCGCGCGATCTATCCTTACTCGTTAGCCGTCACTGTGCCTCGATACGGCATAGACGTGTTCGAGACATGCTTCACCGCGAAACATGGCGCTGCGTGACTCGGTATTGCGCATGCCGACACGCTCCAACAGGCGAATGGACGGTAGGTTGCGGGCGTCCGTGATGCCGAGCACCTGTTCGGTCTTTGTATGCTCGAACACAAGACTGATGGCCTCGCGAACGGCGATTGTTGCAATGCCGTGACCTTGCGACTCGCGCCTCAGTGTGAAGCCAATCTCGGCGAGCCGACCATCGCTTGCGAGGAACAAGCCGATGTCACCAATGATGGCCTGGCCGTTGGATTCGGCGATGCCAATCTGGGACCACGTGCCGCGCTGAAGCAGTGTGGCGGTGCTCATTTCGGCTAGGAACGCTGTGGCGTCGAAGTCGGAGGTGGCCGACCAGCCCTGGTACTGACCGAGGACAGCGTCTTGGCGATACGCCTGGAACGCAGCAAGATCCGAGGCTGCGAGTCTCCGCAACACGACGCCGTTGGTAAGTCGAGGCAGGGGATCGACGCGGTGCATGTGGTGACGGCTAACGCCGCCGCTCAGCCGACGCCGAAGGCGGTCGGATGCAGCGGCCTGTTATGTGCAGCCGGGGCGGCCAAAGCCAACCCCGCTGGCACGCGACCAAGCAACTTGCGCAAGAAATGCTGGAACGAGAAAGGCGGCATGGCCCCACTATGCCGCAATAGCGCTAGCACGCCAACCCAGAACACCGTGCCCGCGCGCCGGCCCGTCCCCGCCATGCCCGGGTGCACGCGCGCCGACTCGCCCGCGCGAGGCAACGGCAACCCGGAATGGTTCAAACGCTCGCGCCAAACCTATGAAAGAAGTGCTGCTACCCACCACTTGGCGACCACGGCGCGCGACGGTTTTCAACACCATAAACCTGCGACGCCATGCCACATAACGTTCGACATGAGCGGCGGACAAAAGGGCGCGAAGCGGCCTTTGGAACGTCCGCTCGATGGAGGGGTTAGGTGACCGCGCGGCCAACGGATTGGACCTGCGCGCATTCTTGACGGCCGCGAACACCCTAGCCTTTCGCATGCGCCCACTGCACGGCCGCGATGATGGCTCCGACGACATACAACGCGCCGAAGACAGACTTGTTGTTCCGCGCGAGCCACTCGGGAAGATAGATATCGAAGTTCGCATTTCTGTCTGCGGTGTACTTGGCCGCGACCGCCGTGAGTGGGCAACTCCACGAGTTTAAGAGAAGCACGATGACCTCGCCGCAGACGATAGCAGCCAGCCACGCCGCGGCACCGAAGTGCCCGAGCGACGAGGCTACGGGAATTGCCAACACGCAGGTGGCGAAGACCGCCCAGATCGCCGTGTGCACGACCTTCACCGTGCGCAGCCTCGAGGAGGCCGATCGTTCCGGGCGTTCCGGCACTTCGAGACGCTCCAAGGTCACCTAACGTCAAAGTCAAGCCGCAACGCGCTTGCGCGTTGTCGTGCTTGGACGACCAGTTAAATTTCGATTGACCTCCTTGCGAAGGGCATCGTTGATGCGTGACTGGTAGCCGCCCCCCTGGGACTTGAAGAACTCGAGTACATCGGCGTC
>JANMVT010000120.1:0-2736 GCA_031392945.1 Rhodoferax sp.
GCCACGATGTCGCTTTGCGCATAGGTTTTGGTCGGCTCTTTTTCGCCCAGGTTGACGTAGGCGCCGGCCAGGGTGTCGTCGCTCAGCAAGGCCGCATAGAAGGCCAATTGGGTATCTTCTGACGCGGGTTTGACACGCTCGGCGGTCTTGCTGGCCGCTTCGGTCTTGTAGTCGATCACCAGGGCGTGGCCGTCGGCCTGCGTGTCCACGCGGTCGATCTTGCCGACCAGGGTCAAGGCGCCCAGGGGCATTTCTTTCCAGGCTTCAGCTTCTGAAAATGTGGCGCCGCCGGTTTTGTGTCCGGCCAGCCATTGCAGATAGCCCGCGCGCACCCGGGGCCAACTGGCGGCGAACGGCAGAAACTCGGCCTGGGACAAGCCAAGCTCGGCCGTGGCTTTTTCTGATGCTATATTAATGAGAGCTAGTTGTGAAGTCTCATCAAGGGCTGGCGACTCTTTTAACGCCAGATGAAAGTGTTTGAGCAGGCAATGCAGCCAGTTGCCGAAATCGCGCTTGCCCAGTTCAACATCGAGCTCGTCCGACTCTTGCAGCTTAAGCTGGCGCAGCGCGAAAAAGCGGTACGGGCAGCGGCGCAGGTCTTCGTAGGCGCTGGACGACAGGCGCGTGACGGGCAGCAGGTTGCCTTGCGGGCGCGGCATGGCGGCAGGCACTGGGCGCATGGCGCGCCGGGGTCGCGGCTCGGGGGCCATGGGCGGCGCATGGCGCAACAACAGTTCCTGCACGAAGCCGCTGGGCATCAGGCGCTCGCCCGCTTCGCTTTGCCGCCAGACGATGTCCAGTTGCGGCGAATTCAGCGCGTACCGCCATGCGCTGCGCGTGGCGGCGTCCAGTTCATCGCGCGCAGGCAGGCCCAGCAAGGCACGCTGTTGCGGCGTCCACTGGCCCGGTGGCTCGGCAGATACGGCCAGGCGCACTTCGTCGCAACCGGGCATCACCACGGCCGGCAGCGGCCTGCCGAGCAACTGGCTCATGGGCAGGATCACCACCTGCTCCTGCTGCGGGTGGCTTGGCATGAAGCTTTCTGCCTCCAGCGTCTGGCTGAGCCAAGCGCTGAATTCTGCGGCGCTGAACCGCGCGCCGAAGTGGGCGAATTCTCCTTGCGCGCCTTCCTGCAGGCGCAAGGCGTCCAGCACGGCCTGGCCAGCCAGATCGTTCAGCAAGGCTGGCCATTGCCCCGCGTTTTGCAGGGCCGCGCGCAGATCATTGAGCCAGGCGGGCAGCGGCCGGGCGCGTTGCAAAGTGGCGCGGATGGTGTCGGCCTGGTCGATCAAATCGCTGTGCAGTCCGCTTGCTTGCCGCCATTCACGGCAACCCGCCCTGCGAAAGCCGATTTCCGCCTGCGTGACGGCTTGCGCGTCAAATGCCGGCGCGTTCTTGAGCCAGTCCAGCACCGCGTCGGCGCTGGCGTCCCAGGCACAGGCACGCAGCAGGCTCATCAGCGAGGCGGCGGCGCGTGTGGTGGACAACTTCCAGCCGGTCTCGTCGCGCACCCGGATGCCGCGCCCGGCCAGCATGGCGCGCACACGGCGAGTGAGCACGCGGTCCAGCGCCACCAGCGCCACCGGGCAGTGGCCCTGGCCCAAGGCTTTGAGCACGCAGGCGGTGGCGACTTGCGCTTCGTCTTCGGCGTCCTGCGCGGGGTGCAATGCGACGTGGGCAAGCGGCCCATCCGGCGCATCCAGCGCGTCCGGTCTGTCTGGCACACGTGCGGCATTGCCCGGAAGATGGGCCTCAAAATCCAGCGCGATGCCCATGCCGCGCTCGCCCAAACGGGCCTGCAAGGCCCTGGCCAGCGGCTCGGTCTGGAAGCCCTCCAGCACCAGCAGGAGCGCGGGGTGGGCGTCAAACAACACATCGGTCGCGTAACTGGAATTGGCCGCCCAGGCCAGCGCGACGCGGGCCACCGCCGCTTCCAGCGCCAGCGCGGGCGCGTCCATGCCGCTGCAGAGGGCTGCGCCCAAGGCCACGCCCCAGGCCGCGCGCTCGGGCGGCGCGACCGCAGCAGCCACCTTGGCCAGGCTCCAGGCAGCTTCCATCAGGCGTGGCGCCAGCACGGCTTGATGCCCGGCCAGGCCCGCGCGCGCCAGCAGCGTGGCCGCCGTGATCGCGTCCACCGCAGCGTCCAGCCGGATGTCGTCGGCCCCCGGCACGAAGCCGCCCAGGCTCCGGGTCCAATTTTGCGTGGTCTCAAAACGTGGCACAAAGTGCGTGGCGCCGGCTTCGATCAACCAGGCATTTTTGGCTTCTTGCATCAGTTGCGCGTAGGGCACCAGCACGACGGTTTGCGCCGCGTGAACCTGGCGCTTTTGCATTTCAAGCCGGACGCGGGCCATCACCCTGCACCAGGCAGCGGCAGCGTGATGGTTTTTTGCTATCTCGGCCATAGCAGGGGGATTTGGCGGGATTTTCCTGGCATGCACTTGGTTTCTGTCACAATTTCCCCACTTTACCTGTACCACCCACTCCTGATGAGGAATCCAATATGGCCAGCGAACTGATCAAACATATTTCCGACGCAAGTTTTGAAGCCGACGTGCTGCAAAGCAAACAGCCCGTGCTGGTGGACTATTGGGCCGAATGGTGCGGCCCATGCAAGATGATCGCGCCGATCCTCGACGAGGTCTCCACCACCTACGCCGGCAAATTGCAGGTGACCAAGATGAATGTCGATGAGAACCGCGACATCCCGGCCAAATTCGGCATTCGCGGCATCCC
>JANMVT010000127.1:0-16442 GCA_031392945.1 Rhodoferax sp.
GCGCAGCACACGCTTTAGAAGCACTTCGTTGTCAGTCATCGAATGCGGCGCGCCGCCCTTCACGCTTTAGCCTCAGGCAGGTAGGAAATATCACGATTTACCATGCTCCTCCTCGCGCTCGACTTGAATTTACGTTCGATCGTAGCCGATCGCGCGTTCCGGCTACTTTTGCAAAGTCCTGGCCCCGCGACTTCGATCGGCACGGCGCGCCCACCCCGCTGGTTGGATCAGGTCGGTGCGGCGCTCAGCGCAGCGGCATCAAGGGGGAGCCCGCAGGGCGGAGGACAGCCGCAGAGCTGAGTGCCGCGCCGCCCTGGTTCCTCCACCAAGGTTCCACAAGCCCTGGAAATCAGCCACCTCGCCTGATGAATATTCAATTGCGCGTTCATTGGTGAAAATATATGGCTGCACTTTTAGCGTGTCATTCATGCGAAATATGGTCAAAAACTGGCCCACAATCCACCCATGCTTTACAAATTCAAATCCAAGGCGGCGGGCGACTTAATCATGCTGGAGGCCAATGGCCGGCACTTGCTGGAAATCATCGGCAAAGACGCTGGGGCCAAGGGCATCATCCTGCCCGAGCAAATGCCGGCGGCAATAGGCGCGCTGGAACGCGCAGTGGCCCAGGAAGAAGCCCAGCGGCAGGCGGCGCTGGCTCAGGCGGCGTTGGACGGCACGTCGGCGCCGAAGTTCGAGGCGGTGTCATTGCGCCAGCGCGCCCACCCTTTTCTTGAGATGTTGCGCCGCTGCCAGCAGGCCGGCGCGGACATTGTTTGGGGCGTGTAATTCCATTTCTAAATCATTCATGAAGTAGGCGTGCCGACGAAGACAGTGCTGTAGCATGGCTAGGAGGCACAACAACGTTCACGGATGACTTAGAAACGGAATAAGACCTCAATCGACTTTGGCGCCGGACGCCTTCACGATTGGCGCCCATTTCTTGATCTCGCTGTCGATGAATTTGGCGAATTCAGCCGGGCCGATGCCGCTGGGGATCGCGCCCTGGGCGAACAGCTTTTCTTTGACCGCCGGGCTGGCCAGCGCCTTGGCCGTTTCCTGGTGGATGCGGCTGACCACGTCGGGCGGCGTGCCCGCCGTGGCGAGCAGGCCGAACCAGCTGCTGGCGTCAAAACCCTTGAGCTTGCCGGCTTCTTCCAGGGTGGGCAATTCGGGCACCGTGGCCGAGCGCTGCAAGGTCGTGACGGCCAGCGCCTTGAGTTTGCCGCCTTTGACGAGGGGCAGCGCCGACGGCAGGTTGTCGAACATCACATCCACATTGCCCGACACCAGGCCAAGCAGGGCCGGGCTGGAGCCCGAGTAGGGAATGTGGGTCATGAAGGTGCCGGTCATGGACTTGAACAGCTCGCCCGAGAGGTGGATGGAGGTGCCGTTGCCGCTGGAGGCCATGTTCAGTTTGCCAGGATGGGCCTTGGCGTATTTGATGAAATCGGCCACGTTGTTGATGCCGAGTTTTTGTGCATTCTCGCTGTTGACTACCATCACATTGGGCACACCGGCGACCAGCACGATGGGCGCGAAGTCTTTCTGCGGGTCAAACGGCATCTTGGCGTAGAGCGATTTGTTGATGCCGTGTGTGCCCACCGTGCCCATCAGCAGGGTGTAGCCATCGGGCGCCGATCTGGCCACGATGTCTGCCGCCAAATTGCCGCCTGCGCCTGGCTTGTTCTCAACAATGAAGGGTTGAGGGAAGGCCTTGGTCAACTCAGTGGCCATGGCGCGCGCCAGCAGATCGGTGGTTCCGCCGGGCGCGAAGGGCACCAGTATTTTGACCGGCTTGGCCGGCCAACTGCTCTGGGCCCGCGCCGGTGTTGCTGCTGAAACAATAGCTGACAACGCAATCGTCACGAGGGCAAAGCGGCGAAATCTCCCGCGAAATGGGTTCATCAAGGTCTCCGGTCAGGTTCTGGGCCACGATCACCCAGGGCTTCAGCCTCGGGCGCATTGACGATAACCCAATTTCAGTCGGCGTAAACGCCGGCCGCTTTGATGACCGGGCTGAGCTTGGCGATTTCGGCCGCGACAAACTTCTTGTGTTCGGCCGGTTCCATGCGTTTGTCATTCACCACCACAGCGCCCAGGCCTTCCTGCTTCTTGATGAAATCCGGGTCCTTCAGCGCCACTTTGAGCGCGGCGTTGAGTTTGGCCTGGATCTCGGGCGGCGTGCCCTTGGGCGCGTACAGGCCATGCCAGATGGTGAGCTCGAAGCCCTTCAGACCCGACTCCTGCAGGGTCGGCAGGTCTTTGAGCGCCGGCGTCGCCAGGCGGTGCGAGGTGGTGACGGCGAAAGCCTTGATCTTTTTCGCCTCGATCTGGCTGGTGGTGTTGGTCGTCTGGTCGCACATCAGGTCGATTTGGCCGCCGATCAGGTCGGTCATGGCCGGCGCCGTGCCTTTGTAGGGCACGGTGGTCATGTCAATCTGCAAGGCGCTCTGGAACAGAAGGCCGCACAGGTGGGACGCGGAGCCGACGCCGGCGTTGCCCAGGTTGATCTTGCCCTTGTTCTGGTTGATCCAGACGGCCAGTTCCTTGTAGTTGTTGGCAGCCATCATGGGTTTGGCCACCAGGGTCATTGGCACGTCGTTGACCATGCCCAGGTATTCAAAATCGCTATCGACCTTGAACGGCAGGTTGCGCACCAGGGACGGCATGGTGGCCATGCCGATGTGGGTCAGCAGCAGGGTGTAGCCGTCCGGATTGGCTTTGGCGACTTTGTTGGAGCCGATGGACGAGCCCGCGCCCGCCGCGTTTTCAATCACGATGCTGACTCCGCCCAAGGGCTTGCGCATGGCTTCGGCCAAGTCGCGCGCGACGCGGTCGGTCGGCCCGCCTGCGGCAAACGGCACCACGATGGAGATCGGCTTGGCACCGGGGTAGGTTTGCGCGAAAGCAGCGAAAGGACCGAAAAACAGGGCCGCTGCGGCCAGGACAAGTGACTTTTTCATGGTGTTCAAACAGATGGACAAGGCCCACAGCTTAAGCCATGCGAATCGGGCTTTCGCTGAGGAAACTACTTAGAGCTGAAGTCCCGGAAAGTGTGAAAGCCGCAGCCGGTTTGCGGCCAAATCAGCGCGAGAGTAGGCGCAGCACCGAAGACAGTGCTTCAGCACGACGAGGGGCTGCAACGCCCTATCGCGTTGATTTGGCCGCAAACCCTATTTGTAGCTGCGGGCGTCTTCTATCACCCTGCCGTCATTGGGCAAGCTGCCAACGGCGACCAATTCCACGTCGCCGCGCAGCTTGGTCACATCCCGAATCGCCTCGGACAATTTGGCGGCCAGGGCGTCTGGCCCGCTACAGGCCGTTTCGACCTTGAGCGTCATCGCATCATTGGCCATCTCACCAGACACCACCAGGCGTGCCTTGGCGACTTCAGGGAAGCGTTTGACGATGTCATCGACCTGTTTGGGGTGGACGAACATGCCGCGTATCTTGGTGGTCTGGTCGGCGCGGCCCAGCCAGCCCTTGATTCGGGTGTTGGTTCGGCCCGTGGGACAATGGCCCGGCAAAATTGCCGACAGATCACCGGTTGCGAACCGAATCAACGGATAAGCCGGGTTCAAGCAGGTGACGAGCATTTCGCCCACCTCGCCGGGCGCCACCGGGTCGCCGGTGCCGGGGCGCACGATCTCGACGATCACGCCTTCATCCAGCACCAGGCCTTGGCGGGCGCTGGTCTCGTAGGCGATCAACCCCAAATCGGCCGTGGCGTAACTTTGGTAGATGTGCAAACCCCGCTCGGTGAACCAGTCGCGCAGGCTGGGCACAAAGGCCTCGCCGCCGACCAGGCCTTTTTTCAGGCTGCTGATATCGCTGCCGGCTTCAGTCGCCTTTTCAACCAGAATGCGCAGAAAACTCGGCGTGCCCAGGTAAGCATCGGGCTTGAGCTGGGCGATGGCTTCGAGCTGCTGCTCGGTCTGGCCGGTTCCCGCCGGAAACACGGTGCAGCCAATGGCATGCGCGGCGGATTCCATGATGAAAGCGCCGGGCGTCATGTGGTAGCTGAAGCTGTTGTGCGCCAGGTCGCCGCTGCGAAAACCAGCCGCATACAGGGCGCGCGCGCCGCGCCAGTAGTCTCTTGCAGCGCCGTCCGGCTCATAAATCGGACCGGGTGAGGCGAACACACGCGGCATCTGCGGGCCGCGCGCCAGCGTGGAGAATCCGCCGAAGGATTCTTTGCCGCCCGAGGCTTCACGCGCGGCTTTTTGGCGCTCGGCCAGTTCGGATTTGCGGGTGACGGGCAATTTGGCCAGCGCCTCACGGCTGGCCACCTGGCTTGCGTCAAGCCCCTTGAGGATTTGCGCGAAAGCGGCGCTGTTTTTTTGCGCGAACGCAATGTGGCCAGGCAGCGCGGCCATCAGCTGCGCTTCGCGCTGGCCCGGATCACGCACCTCAAGGCTGTCAAAATAGTCACTCATATGCATCCCCGGCTCAGGCCAGCCACCGCTTGCGCCGTTTGTAACTCTTCACGTCCTTGAAGCTCTTTCGCTCGCCGCCGCCCACGCCCAGGTAAAACTCCTTGACGTCTTCATTGTTGGCGAGGTCGCTGGCAACGCCGTCCATCACCACCCGGCCGGACTCCATGATGTAGCCGTAGTCGGCATATTTCAAGGCCATGTTGGTGTTCTGCTCGGCCAGCAAAAAGGTGACTTTCTCTTTTTGGTTCAGGTCTTTGACGATCTCGAAGACCTCTTCGACGATTTGCGGCGCCAGGCCCATCGAAGGCTCATCCAGCAGCACCATGGTGGGGCTGGCCATCAGGGCGCGGCCGATGGCGCACATTTGCTGCTCGCCGCCCGAGGTATAGGCGGCTTGCGAAGTGCGGCGCATTTTCAGGCGCGGAAAATAGTTGTAGACTTTTTCCAGGTTGCGGGCGACCTCGGCCTTGTCTTTGCGCGTGTAGCCGCCTGTCAGCAAATTTTCTTCAATCGTCAAATGGGCGAAGCAGTGGCGGCCTTCCATCACCTGGACAACGCCGCGTTGCACCAGGTCTGAAGGTGAGAGGTTTTCAATGCGTTCGCCCCGCAGCTCAATCGAGCCCTTGGTGACCTCGCCGCGTTCGCCCTTGAGCAGGTTGGAGACTGCGCGCAAGGTGGTGGTTTTTCCCGCCCCGTTGCCGCCAAGAATGGCGACGATCTTGCCCTCCGGCACGTTCAGGGAAACCCCTTTGAGCACCAGGATGACGTGGTTGTATATGACTTCTATGCCATTGACGTTGAGAACGATGTTGGGTGCAGGTGTCGTCATAAATGATGAAGGGTTTTAACCAATGGAAAGCTACACAGGGTGAGCTTTCCATTGGCGGCTCGCAAGAGCCGCTTGCCCCTCCAGGGGAGGGGTTGGGGAGGGTTCGTCAATTCATGGCGAAGCCAATCCTGGACGGCAAGGCCGTCTAGGATTGGCAGTCGGCCGAGGTACGCGGTGCCAGTTTTTTGTCTGCGGCGTACTTGGCCGCCGTTGACTTGACCAGCGGCTTGAGAATCTGCTCGTCAGCCTGCAGCCAGTCGGAGGTGAATTTCCACTCCTTGCCGTCCCAGGTGTGAACCCGTGCCCAATTGGAACCCATGTGGTCGGCACATGAGGTGCTGATCGGGCGCATCACGCCGGCAAAACCGAGAGCGTCCAGCTTCTTCTGGTCCAAGTTCAGGTTTTCATAACCCCAGCGCGCCTGCTCTCCCGTGACCCATTTGCCCTTGCCGTAACGCTCTTGCGCCTGGCGCACGCCTTCGACTGCCATCATGGCGCTCATGGCGCCACGCATGTACAACACTTGGCCGACTTCTTCTTTCGGGCCGGTGCCTTGGCCTTTGTCATGCACCAAGGCCAGGATGTCTTTGACGACCTTGGAGTTGGGCTCGGCGCCGTGTTGCATGGTCACCGCGTTGTAGCCCTTGGCGCCCTCTCCCACGTCCTTCACGTCCGGCTCGGCACCCGACCACCACACGCCGTACATTTTTTCACGCGGGTAACCGGTCGCCTGCGCTTCCTTGAGTGCGGTGGAATTCATCACGCCCCAGCCCCACAGCAGCACGTAGTCTGGCTTGGCCTGGCGCACTTGCAGCCAGGTGGCTTTCTGTTCGACACCGGGCGCTGTCACCGGCAGCAGCTGCAGGTTGAAGCCGTGGATGGCGGCGCGCTCCTGCAACAGCGGGATAGGTTCTTTGCCATACGGTGAATCGTGGTAAACCAGGGTGATCTTCTTGCCCTTGAGCTTGTCCAGGCCGCCTTCTTTTTTGGCAATGGTCTGGATCAACGCGTCAGCGGCCAGCCAATAGGTGCCGGCCAGAGGGAAGTTCCACTTGAACACGTTGCCGTCCTGGCTCTCGCTGCGGCCATAACCGGCGGTGATCAGTGGGATCTTGTCGCCAGGGGCTTTTTC
Organism: Rhodoferax sp.; assembly: GCA_031392945.1. Classification (GTDB taxonomy): domain Bacteria; phylum Pseudomonadota; class Gammaproteobacteria; order Burkholderiales; family Burkholderiaceae_C; genus JANYCG01. Next base: position 6,401 of record JANMVT010000127.1, read on the forward strand.
GGTCAGCGCAAAGGTGATGCCGGTGGACAGGGGCTGGAACACTGTGGCGCCACCGTGTTTGCCCTTGAGCCGCTCGTAACATTCCACGCCGCGGGCGGTGTCGTAACCGGTTTCGCACTCCTCATAAATGATCTTCACACCATTGATGCCGCCCTTGGCATTGACCAGTTTGAGGTAGTCGGAGTAACCGTTGGCCCATGGCACGCCATTGGGCGCGTAGGGCCCGGTACGGTAGGGCAAGCCGGGGAAGAACTGTTCCTTGGCCTGGGCAAAAGCCCCGACGCTTGCGGCGGCCAGCAGGCCGGCCAAGACAATATTGCGAATTTTCATGAAAGTCTCCTAAAGGTGGGCACTTGACTGCCGCTGGTTACAGAACGAAAAGGTGAACGAAATTTTGATCCATAAATCTCGCAAAAATTCAATGCCGGTTTAAACCCATCAGTGAGGGAAGGGCCAAAGCCGCAGCTTCTGTTTGCTGATCGACCAAAGCCGGGCCAGGCCGTGCGGCTCCACGATCAGGAACCAGACGATCAGGGCGCCAAATATGATCAGTTCGGCATGTGAAATGCCCGAGGTCGAGATGACAATGCCAAACCAGCCACCCAGCACCGGCAGAAACTGGTTCAGCGCAATCGGCAAAATCACAATGAAGGCCGCGCCAAAAAAACTGCCCATGATGGAACCCATGCCACCAATGATGACCATGAAGAGCAGCTTGAACGACAGGTCCACCGAAAACGCCGCAGGCTCCCACGCGCCAAGGTAAACAAAACCCCACAAGGCGCCAGCCACACCCACGATGAACGAGCTGACCGCAAATGCGCTGAGCTTGGCGTACATGGGGCGGATGCCAATCACGGCGGCGGCCACGTCCATGTCGCGAATCGCCATCCATTCGCGCCCGATGGCCGAACGCACCAGGTTCTTGGCCAACAGCGCCAGCACCACCAGAATTGACAGGCAAAGGATGTATTTGGAAGTCGGGCTTTCAATTTCGAAACCCAATACCTGTAGGCCCGACACAGACACCGAACCCGAGGGCGAATCGTTGGTGAACCACTTGATGCGCAGGAACATCCAGTCGCTGAAAAACTGGGCAGCCAGGGTGGCCACGGCCAGGTACAAACCTTTGACACGCAAACTCGGCAGGCCAAACACGATTCCGTAGATGGCCGAACACACACCGCCCAGGATCAAGGCCAGCAGCAGGGGCATGCCCGGCACCCGCACAAAGAAATTGAACGCCGCGTAGGCCCCCACCGCCATGAAGGCGCCAGAACCGAGCGATATTTGCCCGCAATAGCCGACCAGAATGTTCACCCCCAGGGCAGCCAGGGCCATGATCAGGAAAGGAATGAAAATCGCGCGGAACATATAGTCGCTGCTCAGCAATGGCACGACGAAGAAGGCCGCAGCGATGATCAGCAGCACCGCCCAGCGGTCTTGCGCGATGGGAAAGATCTGCTGGTCAGCGCGGTAGCTGGTTTTGAATTGGCCGTTTTCTCTGTAAAACATGGTGTCTTCTTGTTCTTGGTTTTAGACGCGGTCAATGATTTTCTCGCCGAACAGCCCCTGCGGCCTGAACAGCAGGAACACCAGGGCCAGCACGTAGGCAAACCAGATTTCGATGCCGCCACCCACATAAGGCCCCAAGAAAACCTCGGACAATTTTTCGCCCACGCCGATGATCAAGCCTCCGATGATGGCGCCGGGCACCGAGGTGAGCCCTCCCAGAATCACCACCGGCAATGCCCGCAAGGCGACGGTCGTCAGTGAAAACTGCACACCCAGCTTGCTGCCCCAGATCATGCCGGCCACCAGTGCCACCACACCGGCCACACACCACACGATGACCCAGATGCGGTTCAGCGGAATGCCAATGCTTTGCGCCGCCTGGTGGTCGTCGGCCACAGCGCGCAGGGCGCGCCCGGTCGCCGTCTTCTGGAAGAACAGGCTCAATGCCGCCACCAGCACTGCTGCGATCAATGCCGCGTAAAGGTCTTCCTTGTTGATCAGGATGCCGCCCTGAAACAGATTCTCAAACGCCATGATCGGCTCCTTGGGCATGCCAATGTCGATCTTGTAAATGTCGCTGCCGAAGATGGTCTGGCCCATGCCATCCAGAAAATAACTGATGCCCAGGGTGGCCATCAGCAAGGTGGTGCCCTCCTGGTTCACCAGATGGCGCAACACCAGGCGCTCAATGATCCAGGCGACGACAAACATCAGCGCCGCAGCCACTGTGAAGGCGGCCGCATTCGCCGCGATCGGGTTGGTGATGCCAGTCCAGTGCGGAATCCATTCGGCAAACCGCGCCATCGTCAATGCCGCAAAAAGCACCATGGCGCCTTGCGCGAAGTTGAACACGCCAGAGGCCTTGTAGATCAGCACAAACCCCAGCGCCACCAGTGAATACAACATGCCGGCCATCAGGCCGCCCAAAAGAGTTTCAAGAAAAAATGCCATATTAATTGCTCACCCCAGTTGCTTGCTCACTTCGTGTGCAGTTCATCATCAATGACTCGTTCCGAGGTACGCGCTGATCACCTCGGGGTTATTGCGAACCGCATCGGGTGTGCCGTCGCCAATTTTCTTGCCGTAATCAAGCACCACCACGCGGTCGGAGATGTCCATCACCACGCCCATGTCGTGTTCAATCAACACTACCGTGGTGCCGAATTCCTGGTTCACGTCCAGCACGAAGCGGCACATGTCCTGTTTCTCTTCGACATTCATGCCGGCCATGGGTTCATCCAACAGCAGCACTTGGGGTTCCATGGCCAGGGCGCGGCCCAGATCGACGCGTTTTTGCAGGCCGTAAGGCAGTTGACCGACCGGCGTTTTTCGAAAGGCCTGAATTTCCAGAAAATCGATGATGTTCTCGACAAACTCGCGGTGTTTCTCTTCTTCGCGCTGGGCCGGGCCGATACGGATGGCCTGCAAGAACAGATTGCTCTTGATGCGCAGGTTGCGCCCGGTCATGATGTTGTCGATCACGCTCATGCCCTTGAACAAGGCCAGGTTCTGGAAGGTGCGTGCGATGCCCATGGCGGCCACCTGGTGGCTGTCCATGTGGCCAAAGGTCTGGCCCCTGAAGCTGATCGCGCCCTTTTGCGGCGTGTACACCCCATTGATGCAATTGAGCATGGAGCTTTTGCCTGCGCCGTTCGGGCCGATGATGGCGCGCACTTCGTGTTCGCGCACATCAAATGAGATGTCGGTCAGGGCGTTGACACCGCCGAAACTCAGGGAAATGTTTTTGACATCCAGGATGACGTCGCCGATCTTTTTAGCCCCCACGCTTGTCACTTCGTGTACTGCGCTGCCCCCCGTGGGGGCGCTCTCGCCTTGGGACGGCCCGGCGGTCTTCGAGTCGCTCATGCTGCGGCCTTCACGGGGACAAACGTCTTGGCGTCGTCAATCTTCAATGTCGCGCTGACACTGCCAGTGCGGCCATCTTCAAACTTGACCTGGGTTTCAATGAACTGCGACATCTTGCCGCCGTACAGCGCGTCCACGAGCACGCTGTATTTCTCGGCGATGTAGCCCCGGCGGACCTTGTTGGTGCGGGTCAATTCGCCGTCGTCGGCGTCCAGTTCCTTGTGCAGCACCAGGAAGCGGCTGACCTGCGAGCCGGCCAGCAGGGTGTCCACACTCAAATCGGCATTGACCTTTTCGACGCATTCCTTGATCAGCTGGTAAACCTCGGGTTTCTGTGCCAGGTCGGTGTAACCCGCATAGGGCAGGTTGCGCCGTTCGGCCCAGTTGCCGACTGCGTCAAAGTCGATGTTGATCATGACGCAGACCTTTTCACGGCCGTCGCCGTAGGCCACAACTTCCTTGATGTGCGGGAAAAACTTGAGTTTGTTCTCGACATATTTGGGGGCAAACATGGCTCCGTCGTTGGCGCCGCCGTGGATGCGGCCCACGTCCTTCACGCGGTCGATGATTTTGAGGTGGCCCTGCGCATCCAGAAATCCCGCGTCGCTGGTGTGGTACCAGCCATCTGCCGTCAACACCTCTGCGGTGGCGGCAGGGTTCTTGTAATACTCCTTGAGCAAACCCGGCGACTTGACCAGAATTTCACCGTTGTCGGCCACCTTGATTTCAACCCCCGCAATCGGGATTCCCACGGTGTCGGCCTTGGCCTGGTTATCGGGCTGCAGGCAGACAAACACGGCGGTTTCGGTGGAGCCGTACAGCTGCTTCAAATTGATGCCGATCGAGCGGTAAAACTTGAACAGGTCCGGGCCTATCGCTTCGCCCGCCGTGTAAGCCACCCGCACCCGGCTAAGCCCCAAGTTGTTGCGCAACGGGCCGTACATCACCAGGTCGCCCACGCGGTAAAGCAAGCCATCGACGAAGGACACGGGCTTGCCGTCCATCTTGGCCGGGCCGACGCGTTGCGCCACGGCCATGAAGTAATGGAACAGGCGCTTCTTGATGGCGCCCGCGTCTTCCATGCGGATCATCACACTGGTCAGCAGGCCTTCAAACACGCGCGGCGGCGCGAAGTAATAGGTCGGACCGACTTCTTTGAGGTCAATGGTGACCGTGGCGGCGGATTCGGGGCAGTTCACCACGTAACCGCAGGCCAGCCACTGGGCGTAAGAGAAGATGTTCTGCCCGATCCAGGCAGGCGGCAGGTAGGCCAACACTTCTTCGGCTTCGGTCAGCTTGTCGAAATCGGCGCCGGCTTTAGCGCGGTTCAGCAGGGAGTTGTGCGTGTGCACCACGCCTTTGGGGTTGCCGGTGGTGCCCGAGGTAAAAAACATGGCCGCCACGTCGCCCGGCAGAACCTTGTTCACTTCCGATTTGAAAAAAGCCGTGTTTTGGGCGGCAAAGGCCTTGCCCGCCGCCTGCAGGTCGTCCAGCGACGCCAAGCCCGGCTCTTCGTAGCTGCGCAGGCCGCGCGGGTCGTCAAAATAGATACTGGACAGTTGCGGGCAGCGGTCGCGCACTTCGAGCAGCTTGTCAACCTGTTCCTGGTCTTCGGCGAAGGCGAAGCGCACTTCGGCGTTATTGATGGGGAAGATGCATTCCAGCGCGGCCGCATCCTGGTACAGCGGGATAGGCACGGCGCCAAGGGACTGCACCGCCAGCATGGTCGCGTATAGCCGCGGGCGGTTCGCTCCGACCACCACCATGTGTTCGCCCCGGCGCAAACCGGCCTGGTGCAAACCGCACGCCAGATGTTCGACCAGCACGGCCAGATCTGCCCAGGAAAGGGCTTGCCAGATGCCAAATTCTTTTTCGCGCATGGCAGCGGCTTGCGGGCGTTTTGCCGCGTGAATCAAAAGCAGTTGTGGAAAAGTTGTTTGCATCCGGGTACTTGTATTCAAAAGCTTGCAGCTTGTCTGCGCTCCAAGGCATGGGCGGGCGGGCTCGCTGATTTGATGCGGATGTTAGACATTAGTTTGACGCCAAGTTGTCGTTTGAACGACAATCTTGGTCTTTCTCAGTAGGTGTTTTCCCTTCACTTTCTAGCAACTTACACGCCACCCCAACAAGCGCCCAGATGAGTTCAGACCTCTCCCTTTTCCACCGCCGCCGCTCATTGACAGAGTCGGAACTGGACACGATCCCCTGGATTCACCTGTTGACGCCGTTGGAACGTGACCGCGCTGTGGACGACTTGAAGATCACGCAAGCAGCCCCCGGCGAACACGTCTGCCGTACGGGGCGGCCAGTAACCTACTGGTTTGGCGTGGTGGACGGATTGCTGAAGATGAGCACAGACAGCTCCGACGGCAAAACCATGACCTTCACAGGCGTGCCGCCCGGCGGCTGGTTTGGCGAAGGCACGGCCTTGAAGCGCGAGGTCTACCGCTACAACATTCAGGCCCTGCGCAAAAGCCTGGTGGCGGGCCTGCACGTGGACACGTTCCACTGGCTGCTGGACCACTCCATTGGCTTCAACCGTTTTGTCATGAACCAGCTCAACGAGCGCCTGGGCCAGTTCATCGCCGCGCGTGAGATCGACCGCATGAACAACCCCGACATCCGCGTGGCGCGCAGCCTGGCCGCCCTGTTCAACCCGGCGCTCTACCCCGGCGTGGGCGAGGTGCTGCGCATCACCCAACAGGAACTGGCTTACCTGGTGGGCCTGTCGCGCCAGCGGGTCAATGAGGCTTTGACCCGACTGCAGGCACAGGGTGTGATCTCGGTTGAGTACGGCGGGTTGCGGGTATTGGAGCTGGCGCGGCTTCGTCACCCGATTTCAGAGTAAAATATGCCTTTTGTCCTTATGTAATATACATAGTTTGCTATCGAATATATATCACATGGCTGTCCCCGAAAACCCCAACCAGGCGCCACCCCAGTTCAGGCGTGTCGCCAAACTGGCTGGCGTTGCGCCATCCGCACCCAACCCGGCAGGCACGCCCGCCACTAGCCGCCTGAACAAACGCATGGCCGAACTTGGCATGGCATCGCGCCGCGAGGCCGACGACTGGATTGGCCGTGGCTGGGTCAAAGTCAATGGCGAGGTCGCGGCCATGGGCATGCAGGTCACACCTGATGCGCGCATCGAGGTCAACAAACAGGCACAGGGCCAGCAGGCCAATCAGGTCACGATCCTGGTGAACAAACCCATGGGCATCGTGAGCGGCCAGGCCGAAGATGGCCACTTGCCCGCCATCACCCTGGTGCAGCCGCAAAACCGCTGGGCGGAGGACAACGCCCGGTTCTTCTTCCACCCCAAACAGTTGCAAAGCCTGGTGCCTGCGGGCCGGCTTGACATAGATTCGATTGGCCTTCTGGTGCTGACGCAGGACGGCCGGGTGGCGCGCCAGCTCATCGGTGAAGACTCAGTGATGGAGAAAGAATACCTGGTGCGCGTGGTCTATCTGGGGCTGGACAAAACCGGCGCCCCGCAAACCGACGCCAACCCCGGTCAACTTATACGCATGGACGATGACGACCCGGTCACCACCAATGTGCAAGCCGTGTTTCCCCCCGCCCTGCTGGCGAAATTGCGCCACGGCCTTCAATTGGACAGCCAGGCCCTGAAACCGGCCAAGGTGTCCTGGCAAAACCCCGAGCAACTGCGCGTGGTCTTGACCGAGGGCAAGAAGCGCCAAATCCGGCGCATGTGTGAACTGGTCGGCCTGAAAGTCGTCGGCTTGAAACGCGTGCGCATCGGCAATGTGATGCTGGGCAATCTGCCATTGGGGCATTGGCGCTATCTGGCCCCGCATGAGAAGTTCTGACAGCCTGGAAATGCTGCCGTTAAGATCAAGTGATGCAACTCCCCTCCAAGTTCTGGTCAGACCTGACGACCCGCCATTTCGCGCAACTCGCCGCCAGCGTCGACCTTGCAAAAGCGGTGGCAGTTCTGCCCGTTGCCGCCACCGAACAACATGGCCCGCACCTGCCAGCGGGTGTGGACACCACCTTGGTTGACGGCGTGATTCAGGCCGCCCTGCCCCACCTTCAAGCCGACCTGCCGGTGCTGTTCATGCCCACGCAGCAAATTGGCCTGAGTCCGGAACACATCCGCTTCCCCGGCACGCTCACACTCTCGGCGCAAACCCTCATCGCCAACTGGATGGAACTCGGCGCCTGCGTGGCACGGGCGGGCATCCAAAAGCTGGTGATCTTCAATTCCCACGGCGGCCAGGTCAGCGTGATGGACATCGTGGCGCGCGATTTGCGCACTGCGCATGAGCTGATCGTCTGCCACGCATGTTGGTACAACCTGCCGCTGGGAGACATGGTGACAGGCCTGTTCTCTCCAGAGGAGCACCGTTTCGGCATCCACGGCGGCGACATGGAAACCTCGATGATGCTGGCCTTGCGCCCCGATTTGGTGGACATGGCACTTGCGCAGAATTTCAAATCCACCTCGCAGGACCGCGCGGCCAAATACGCCATTTTGGGCAACGGCAAATCCGCCAAATTCGGCTGGCAGATGCAAGACTACAACCCGCAGGGCGCCGCTGGCAACGCCGCTGGCGCCAGCGTCGAAAAAGGCCGCACCCTTCTCGAAGCGGCCGGTTTGCAATTGGCCAGGCTGCTGCGGGAAGTGAGCGATTTGCCGCTGTCCACACTCAACCCCAAGCCGGATCTGTCCTGATGAAACCGCTTCGGCATCTGCGCGCGTCAGATGTCGCGGCCATTGCCCAACTCGCCGCCCAGGCGACCGTGGGCGTCACCAACATGGCCGAGGGCGTGCACCAGTCCGTGCGTGGGCGCATCGGCTTCAAGGCCGGCAAATCGCCCGGCCAAACCACTGGCATCGCCGCCCTGGTCTACCAGAGCTTGCGCGGCGCGACCTGGCTTGTGGGCAAGGGCCTGGACGCCGTTTTGGCCAAGCTGCAGCCCCTGTTTGAAGCGGCCGACCAGGCTGCGCCTGAAACAACTGGGCGCGAGGCTGTGCTGGCCGCCCTCAACGGCGTGTTGGGCGACCATCTGGCGGCCAGCGGCAACCCGCTGGCCGCCCGCATGAGCCTGCGCTTCGGCGGCCAGCCTTTGATGCCCCGCGCGTGGCAGCAAGCCCTGCCACCGGGCTTCAAGCCAGGCGGCAAAGTGCTGCTGCTGATTCACGGCTTGTGCATGAACGATTTGCAGTGGCGCACCACGCGCCAGGCCGACCCTGCGGGCGGCGCGGAGGTGGCCTTCGACCATGGCGCCGAACTGGCGCGCGCTTTGGGGTGCACGCCCATTTACCTGCGTTACAACACCGGCTTGCACACCTCGCAAAATGGGCGCGCGCTGTCCAACCTGCTCGACGAGACCCTCGCCAACTGGCCGACGCCGATTGAAAGCCTCACGGTCGTGGCCCACAGCATGGGCGGCCTGGTCATCCGCAGCGCCGCGCACCTCGCCAGGCAAGGCAATTTGCCCTGGCTCAAACATTTGAAAAACATCGTCTTTCTGGGCACGCCGCACCACGGCGCGCCGCTGGAGCGCGCCGGCAACTGGGTCGATGTGATCCTGGGCAGCACGCCGTATTCCAAACCGTTCGCCAAGTTGGGCCAGTTGCGCAGCGGCGGCATCACGGATCTGCGTTATGGCCATGTGGTGGACGAAGACTGGGCGGGCCATGACCGCTTCCGCAAAAAACCCGACAGCCGCCAAAGCGTGCCCTTGCCCCAGGGCGTGGCCTGTTTCACGGTGGCCGCCACCACCGCGCCCAGGCGCGCCCTGCTCGCCGAGCGCCTTGTCGGTGACGGCCTGGTGCCCTTGCCCAGCGCCTTGGGCCAGCACGACGATCCGCAACATCGCCTGAAGTTTGGCAAAACGGCCCAGATGATCGCCTATAAAACCAACCACATGCAGCTTTTGGGCAGCCCGGAAGTCAGCCGCCAGATGCTGGCGTGGCTGCGTCCGAACTGACGCCTGGGCACTCTGCAGATCGCGCTGCCGCCGCGCAAGTCGCCCCATCGCCTTGAGCCGCCCCTTGAAACGCCGCAGCTTCGCCCATAATTGAGGGCTGCCCGCCGCGCATTTTTTTCCCGTACCTTCCCTTCCTTTTTCTACTTCTCGCACAAATGACCAAGCAAACCCTTTCCTTCCAGGCCGAAGTGGCCCAACTGCTGCACCTTGTTACCCACTCGCTGTATTCCAACAAAGAGATTTTTCTGCGCGAGCTGATCTCCAACGCATCGGATGCCTGCGACAAGTTGCGCTACGAAGCCATCAACGATACTGGCCTGTACGAAGACGCGCCCACCATGGAGGTCAAAGTCTCGTTCGACAAGGACGGCAAAACGCTGACCATTGCCGACAACGGCATCGGCATGAGCGCCCAGGAGGCGATTGACCACCTTGGCACCATCGCCAAAAGCGGCACTAAAGATTTTGTGAGCAAGTTGTCTGGCGATCAAAAGTCGGACTCGCAACTGATCGGCCAGTTTGGCGTCGGTTTTTATTCCGGCTTCATCGTGGCCGACAAGATCACGGTCGAGTCGCGCCGCGCTGGCATGAAAACCGCCGAAGGCGTGCGTTGGGTCAGCGGTGGCGCCGGAGATTTTGAAGTCGAAACCATTGACCGTGCAGCGCGCGGCACCAGCGTCACCCTGCACCTGCGCGAAGACGC
>JANMVT010000192.1:0-3823 GCA_031392945.1 Rhodoferax sp.
CATGCCCATCTTGTTTTGCCCCGATAGCTGGACGATGAGCGCGGCCGTGGTGAGTGCGGCGATCGCCATGCCGATCATGCCAAACAGGTTGCCGCGAATCGACGTGGTCGGATGGCTCAGGCCTTTCAGTGCCTGGATGAAACAGACGCTGGCGATCAGGTACAGCAGCGTGACCAGATTCATGCTCATTTCGCGGCTCCTTCAATTTGCACAGGTGTTTTTTTCTCTTTCTTCTTGAACATCTCCAGCATGCGCCGCGTTACGAGGAAGCCGCCGAACACATTGACGGCTGCCAGCGCCACCGCCAGAACACCCATGGTCTTGCCCAGGGTGGTCTCGGTCAGCGCCGCCGCCAGCATGGCGCCGACGATGACGATGGCCGAGATGGCATTGGTCACCGCCATCAGCGGCGTGTGCAGGGCGGGGGTGACGGTCCAGACCACGTGGTAACCCACATAGATGGCCAGCACGAAGATGATCAGGTTGGTGATGGTTGGGGAAACGATGTCCACGGTTTTCTCCTTATTTTATTTGCGTTTGACTTCGCCGCCCTGGGCCATCAGGCAGGCGGCGACGATGTCGTCTTCCAGATCGACCTTGAGCGCGCCTTCTTTGGTGATGATGAGCTTCAAAAAATCAAGCACGTTGCGCGCGTACAGCGCCGAAGAATCCGCCGCCACCAGGGCCGGCAAGTTGGTTTCGCCCACGATGGTCACGCCATGTTTGACCACGGTTTTATCGGCCTCGGAGATCGGGCAGTTGCCGCCGCCGTTCGGGCCTTTTCCGGCGGCGATGTCCACGATGACCGAGCCCGGTTTCATGCTCTTGACCATATCTTCGGTGATCAGGGTCGGTGCGGCGCGCCCCGGAATCAGGGCGGTGGAAATCACAATGTCCGCCTGCGCCACGCGTTTGGCCACTTCGACCTGCTGGCGCGCCAGCCAGCTTGGGGGCATCGGTTTGGCGTAACCGCCCACACCCACCGCCGCTTCTTTTTCTTCCGGCGTGTCGTAGGACACATCGATGAACTTGCCGCCCAGCGACTCGATCTGCTCCTTGACGCTGGGGCGCACGTCGCTGGCCTCGATCACGGCGCCCAGGCGCTTGGCCGTGGCGATGGCCTGCAGGCCAGCCACCCCCACGCCCAGAATCACCACGCGCGCCGCCTTGACCGTGCCCGCCGCCGTCATCAGCATGGGGAAGAAGCGCTGGTATTTGTCAGCCGCGATCATCACCGCCTTGTAACCGGCGATATTGGCCTGGCTTGAGAGCACGTCCATGCTCTGCGCGCGTGTGGTGCGCGGTGCGGCTTCCAGCGCGTAGGCCGTCAGGCCCGCTGTTGCCAAGCGCTGCAGGCCGGGTGCGTCGAAGGGGTTGAGCATGCCCACCAGGGTCGTGCCAGGTTTCATCAGCGCGCATTCGGCGTCCGACGGGCTGCGCACCTTGAGCACCAGATCGCAGGCGCAGGCGCCGGCGGCGTCGGTGATTTCCGCGCCTGCGGCGACGTAGGCCGCGTCGGTCACACTCGCCGCCACGCCCGCGCCGGACTGGATTCGAAGGGTGTGCCCTTGGGCTTTGAGTTTTTTCGCCGTCTCGGGGGTGACGGCGACACGGGTTTCCCCCACAACGCTCTCGGTGGGTATGCCAATCAGCATGAAGCGACTCCTCGGCTGGTTAAATTAATTCTTGCCTCAAGCTTACATGACTTTTTGGCGATTTTCGCCGCGCCCGCTGTGCATAATCAGCCATGGACAAGCGTTGGAAGCCCAGTGTCACGGTGGCCGCGATCATCGAGCGCGACGGCAAATTCCTGCTGGTGGAAGAACACACGCCCGAAGGCTTGAAGCTCAACAACCCGGTCGGCCATCTGGATCCGGGCGAATCACCCGCCGACGGCTGCGCGCGTGAGGCGCTGGAGGAAACCACCCGCCGCTTCACGCCCACCGGCCTGGTCGGCGTCTACATGTCGCGCATGCAACGCGCCAGCACCGGGGAAGACGTCACCTATTTGAGGTTTGCTTTTTGTGGCGAATTGGGCGCTGTTGAACCCGGCGCGAGTCTGGACGAAGGCATCGTGCGCACGTTGTGGCTGAGTCCTGAGGAAATCCGCGCCAGCACCGAGCGCCACCGCAGTCCGCTGCTGTTGCGTTGCATGGACGATTACCTGGCCGGGCAACGCTGGCCGCTGTCCATGGTGTACACCGACCCTTCCGTATTACTATCATTATAGTAGTTAACTATGTATATCCCACAAGGGAAACCTTCATATTTGACCCCCAATTCAATCGCCCTCAACCGTCCAACCCCACTCCCTTCCAAATTTATGAATCTGCAAGACTGGCTAGGCCGCACCGAGACCCTGGAAGACACCGCCACCGCCACACCCTATGCCGCGCTGGCGGCCACGCTGGACTGGCCGGGCGCGGGGCCACTGCGGCCCGTGCCCGGCACGCACCTGCCATACCTGTGGCACTGGTTGTACTTTCTGCCCATCGCGGCGCAATCCGAAATCGGCGAAGACGGCCACCCCCGGCGCGGCGGATTTTTGCCCCCCGTGGCCCTGCCCCGGCGCATGTGGGCAGGCAGCGAGTTGGTGTTCAACGAGCCACTGCGGGTTGGCGACGCGCTGTCGCGCACCTCCACCATTGAAGACGTGAAGGAAAAATCCGGTCGCACCGGCAGCCTGATCTTTGTGCGTGTGCGCCATGAAATCCGCCGCAATGGCACTGCCAGTGTGGCGCTGCAAGAGCACCACAACATCGTCTACCGCGCCGCGCCCGCGCCCGACGACGTGGCGCCGCCACCCGTGGCCGCGCCCGCTGCTTGCGCCTGGGAGCGCCGCATCGTGCCAGACGACGTGCTGCTGTTTCGTTATTCCGCCCTCACCTTCAACGGCCACCGCATCCACTACGACCGCCAGTACGTGACCCAGGTGGAGGGTTACCCCGGCCTCATCGTGCACGGCCCGCTGATCGCCACGCTGCTGATGGACCTGCTTCGACGCCACGCGCCCGACGCGCAGGTGCTGAAGTTCGAATTCAAGGCCGTGCGGCCGACGTTCGACATCAACCCGTTCTCGGTTCATGGCCAACCCGCTGAAGACGGCAAAACCGTGCGCCTGTGGGGCCGCGACCATGAAGGCTGGCTGACTATGGATGCCACCGCGACCCTGGGCTGAATCTTTTCACTGTCAACAATAAATCATGGCCTCCAGCATCATCGACAGCAAAATCTTCGGCGACATCTTCAGCGATGCCGCCATGCGCAAGGTCTGGTCTGACGAAAACCGCACCGCCAAATACCTGGATATCGAACGCGCTCTGGCCAAGGTGCAGGGCGAACTGGGCATCATCCCCAAAGACGCCGCAGAAGAAATCGTCAAGCACTGCGAGCTCAGCACCATCGACTGGGCCAAACTCAAAGCCAAGACCGAGCAGATTGGTTACCCCATCATCGCGGTGGTCAACCACATCAATGCCAGTTGCAAAGACGGCTTGGGCGAATACTGCCACTGGGGCGCGACCACGCAGGACATCACCGACACGGCCGCCGTGCTGCAAATCCGCGAAGGGCTGGCGCTGATCGAATCCGATTTGAAGGATATCTCCAATGCCCTGGCCAAACTCGCCAAAGAACACCGCGACACGCCCATCATCGGCCGCAGCAACTTGCAGCAGGCCACCCCCATCACCTTTGGCTACAAGATGGCCAGCATTCTGGCCGGCATTGAGCGCCACCGTGAACGCCTACAGCAGCTCAAGCCCCGCGTGCTGGTCGGCGAATTCGGCGGCGCCTCGGGCACGTTGTCGTCGCTGGAAACCGG
>JANMVT010000174.1:0-3109 GCA_031392945.1 Rhodoferax sp.
TGGCAATTGAATGGGCCGCGCAACGCAAGACCTTTGGCAGCCTGCTGGCGGACAAGCAGGCCATCCAGTGGATGATCGCCGACTCCGAAGTGGAACTGCGGGCGGCCAGGCTGCTGGTCTATCAGGCCGCATGGAACGCCGATCTTGGGCGCGACATCAAGGTGGATGCCTCGGTGGCGAAGGTGTTTGGCACCGAAGCCGCCGGACGGGTGGTGGACCGGTGCATCCAGATATTCGGCGGCATGGGCGTCGCCCAGGAGTTGCCGCTGGAGCGCTGGTACCGTGAGCTGCGCATCAAGCGAATTGGCGAAGGCCCCTCGGAAGTGCACCGCATGGTGATTGCGCGCGACCTGCTCAGCGGCAAACGAGCGGGGGCCTGACCATGGCCATCGACCTCACTGTCTCGGATGACGGCATTGCCCTCATCACCATCAACCGGCCCGAGCGGCTCAATGCCATGGACGCCGAGCACTACCAGGCGCTCTCGCGTGCCTGGTGCACCGTGCGCGATGACCCGGCCATCCGGGTTGCCATAGTCACGGGCGCAGGGGAGCGCTCCTTCACCACGGGTGCCGACATTAAAAGCTTCGTCACTGCGCCGGCAGGCATGTCGGATATGTGGTTAACGCAGCGTGACCAGTTGCTCAACCGCGGGCTTGAGGTGTGGAAACCCGTGGTGGCCGCCGTCAATGGCTATTGCCTGGGCGGTGGCATGACGCTGATGATGGCGACCGATATCCGCATCGCTGCAACCCATGCCACCTTCAGCCTGGCCGAGGTCAAGCGCGGCATCATTCCCGGCAATGGTGGCACGCAGCGCGTGCTCAACCAGTTGCCGTACGCCATCGCCATGGAAATGCTGCTGACCGGCGACGGCATTGACGCAGTCGTGGCGGAGCGTTGGGGCTTGGTCAACAAGGTTGTTGCCAAAGAGGATTTGCTGGAGACCGCATTCAAGTACGCCCGGCGGATAGCGGTCAACGCCCCGCTGGCCGTGCAGGCCGCCAAGGAGCTTGCGATACGAAGCCGCGACACCGATTTGACGACCGGGCTGCGCATGGAGGCGGTCATCAACCGCATGCTTCAGTTCACCGAAGACGCCAAAGAAGGCCCCGCTGCGTTTTCTGCCAAGCGCACCCCCAATTTCAAGGGGCAATAGAAATGACCGCCAACTACCCCTTGGAAGGCGTGACGGTTGTTGATCTGGGCCAAATTTACAACGGACCCTATTGCACCTTCCTGATGGCCATGGCGGGTGCACGCATCATCAAGATCGAGGCCAAGGGCGGCGAGAACCTGCGCCGGCGCGGCGTGGTGGGCGGCGCGGCGCTGCCCTTCGCCATGCTCAACTCCAACAAGACCTTCGCCACACTTGACCTCAAGAGCCCGCGCGGCTGCGAGTTGCTGCGCGCGATGGTGAAGAAAAGCGACGTGCTGGTCGAGAACTTCAAGCCCGGCGCGATGGAGCGCATGGGCGTGGGTTACGCGTCGCTGCGCCAGATCAATCGGCGGCTCATCTATGGTTCGGGCTCTGGCTTCGGCCGCTCCGGCCCAAACAAAGACTACCCGGCCATGGACCTGACCGTGCAGGCGATGGCGGGCATCATGAACGTCACCGGTTTTCCCGACCGCCCGCCGGTCAAGGCTGGCCCGGCGCTGTGCGACTTCTCTGGCGGCGTGCACCTGTTTGGCGCCATCATGGCCGCGCTGTACGAGCGCGAGAAGACCGGTGCCGGCCGCCTGGTCGAGGTATCTATGCAGGAGGCGGTGTACGCATCGCTCGCCTCCAACCTGGGCTTGCACTACAGCATGGGCAATTCGGTGCCGCCCCGCACCGGCAACCGCCATGGCGGCCTGGCCGAAGCGCCCTACAACGTCTATCCGACCGCAGATGGCCACATTGCCATCATCTGTGTCAACGAGACGCACTGGAAGTCGCTGCTGGCCGTGATGCAGCGCGAGGACCTGCTGACTGACCCGCGTTATATAGACCTCAAGGGCCGCGTGGCGCACATGGACGACATCGACGAACTGGTGGGAGGTTTCACGTCACGCTTTGCCAAGCAGGAGTTGTTCGATCTGCTGATGCGCAACCATGTGCCGTGTTCACCGGTGCGTAATCTGGACGAGGTGGTCAACGACAAACATATGCATGCACGCCGTGCGCTGGAATGGGTGGAGCACCCGATGTATGGCCGGGTATGCCTGCCCAATTCCCCATTGCGCTTTGACGGGGTTGAGCCGATAGAGATACGTCCCAGTGGCACACTTGGCTGCGACAACCAGGAGGTCTACGGCGACTGGCTTGGCCTGTCCGCAGGCGAGCTCGCGAGTCTGCAGGCCGAGGGGGTGATCTGATGGCCAATGCACTGAGCGGCAGAGTCGTCATCGCCGGCATCGGGCACACCGCCTTCGGCAAACACCCGGGGCGCGGCACGGTGTCGCTCAATGTCGAGGCGATCCGCAAGGCGCTGGCCGACGCCGACATCGAAAAGCGCGAGGTCGATGGCCTGTTGGTCAAGGCGCCGACCTCCAAGTTCGAGATGATGTACGCGCAGAAGCTGGCAGAGGCGCTGGGCATGCAACCGCGCATCGGCGGTGTTTACGACCACGGCGGCGCCAGCAACATCAGCATGATCAGCTACGCCACCATGGCCATCGAGGCCGGCCAGTGCGAAGTCGCCCTTGTGTCGCTGGCCGACAACCCGGCCACCGGCTCGCGTCAGGCCTACGAGAAGTCCTATGGCGACGATGGCAGCGGGCTGTTCGGCTGGTTCAGCACGCCTGCCGGTTACGCCATGGTCGCGCAGCGCCACATGGCCCAGTACGGCACCACCAGCGACCAGCTTGGCGCCATCGCCGTGGCCTGCCGCAAACACGGTGCCGCCAATCCGCACGCGCAATTGCGCAAGCCGCTTACATTGGAGCAGTACCGCGAGTCGCGTCTGATCGTCGAGCCGCTGCGGCGCGACGACTGCTGCCTGGTATCCGATGGCGCCGCCGCCGTGGTGCTGATGAGCGCGAAGAAAGCCGCCGAATTGAAGGTGGCCAAGCCGGTGCCGGTGCTGGGTTTCGGGCAGGGGCAGACATCGTGGGACGTGGCGCTGCG
>JANMVT010000203.1:0-2975 GCA_031392945.1 Rhodoferax sp.
TCTTGCCGTGCTGCCGCCTGCTTAGCAGCCTCGTGCTTCACCGCCGCCTGGCGCTCCGTTTCTGCCCGTGCAGCTTCGACACGCACTGCCTCCTGACGGACTGTCTCCAGGCGCTCCGCTTCGGCGCGCTCTGACTGCCGCTGCGCATCCTGCTTTGCATCGCCAGCTTCCCGGGGCGGCGGTATCGCGATTTCCGGGCTGGGGGCGCTTGGCGCGACCGCAGTGGCGGGCACTGGCACTTTTGGCGCAGGGGGCACGGTCAATGTGGGTTCGTGCGACTGCGCCAAGGCAAAGAGTTCTTCATTTGGCACCGGCGGGGGTGCATTTTCAGAGGGTTGCGAGGCGGTTGGGAGTACAGGCTCCGGCGCAATCGCAGGGGCAGCAGGGGCTGCGGCGACAGTCTTTGACTTGGCCACCTTCTTCGGTTTGGCCGTGGGCGTGGTTGCGGCTGGCGTCTCCTTCGGTGCGGGCGCGGCGTCCACAAGCGTCAGCGTCGCCGGCTCAGCGGCAACAGGCGGCTCGACCCCTGCACCCGGCAAGGGCTCCACGGCTGGGACCGGAGACGGGATTGACACCGGGACAGTTGCCGGAAGGAGCACGGCGCGCAGTTCGGGCATCTCGATCCGTCGATCCTGCCAGGGGAAGCCAAAGCCCGGAAGCCCGAGACCCTGGCCACTGACGGTCAGGCTCAACAGAAGTGCGTGGATCGCCAGGGAGAGCATGACCCCAAGCGCCAGATGCCGGTGTCTATCGGCTTCGGCTGGCGGAGACTCTGCCGGCGCCTGTGCAGGGGGCGGTTTTGGCGCGTCGACGGAATCCGTGAAACTCAAGCTCGCTCCGCCATGGCTGCCCGGGCACGGCTTCTGGCGCGGGGCAGGGCGGCGCCGTGGACTTGCCAATGTATCTCGTGGACATTCGTGAACCGCATAAGGCCTATTGTCTTATCCAAACGGGCCGACTCGGGCGGCAGCTTTTCAGCGCCGTGGTCTATAGCCTTACTACACTTGCCCGGATGAGCACCCCACCTCAACCGCACAGTGCGCAAGGCGTCCATGTGTCCTATTACTGGCGTGGCGACGCCATCCGCAGCCGAAGCGTGAGTGAAGTTGTGTTGTCAGGCAGGGTCGATGTGCCTGCGCCCCCGGCAAGGCTGGTGGCAGATTGGCAAAGGGAGATTTCGCTGCGCCTCGGCCTGGAACCTGGAGACGTCGAGGCCTTGCCTTTGCCGCGGGCCCGTGTGCACTGGCCGGACTACAGGCACTGCGTGCAGGCCGTGTCCGACTGGACGCGCACGATCGGTCTATATGACGTGCTTGCCTCCTCTGAGGTCGCCCTGATGGCCTGCCGTGGCGCGAAGTACCACCATGACGGCGCACAGTATGGCGGTGCGGCTTTTTGCAATCTCTTTCTGAGCGAGGACCGGGGTCTGGATCTGCATTTTGCGGCGACAGGCCATCGAATCCCCCTGGCCAGGGGCACGGTAGTGATCTTCGATACGGGCCAGCCTCACGCCGTCATTCAGCGCGCCAGCAGCGGCTATAACGTGGCCGACTTCCCCCCCGACCGTGATTGCACCCAAATATTCCTGACCTGGGAGCTTCCCATCGAGAACGTCCAGGTCAGCCAGGCATTGCGGATCGTCTTCGACATCGACCCTTCGACCTCGTCGCGGCTGGATGACGGGCAAGTCTGGCTCAACGGCGCGCCGGCCAGTGTGTGCCCGGATTCTGGCCGCTGGCGCCGGGCTGGTTGACGTGAAAGTTAGTCCACACAATTTTTTCTCCCCAAACCCGCCCGGCGGGGATATAAAGCAAGGTTATGAACACCTCCACCCTGCCCCCACCCAGCACCCACGACACCACCCGCATAGACGACACCCGCATCAGCGCGGTGCGCCCGCTGCTGACCCCAGCGCTGCTGGAAGAAATGTTGCCCGTGCCCGCCGCCGCCCAGACACTGGTCGAAAACAGCCGCGCGGCGATCTCAAAAGTCCTGCACGGCAAGGACGACCGCCTCATCGTGGTGGTGGGCCCGTGCTCCATCCACGACCATGACCAGGCGCTGGGTTACGCACAGTTGCTCAAGACGCAGGCCGACCTGCTGGCCAAGGACCTGCTGATCGTGATGCGGGTGTACTTCGAGAAACCCCGCACCACGGTGGGCTGGAAGGGCTACATCAACGACCCGCATCTGGACGACAGTTTTGCCATCAACAAGGGGCTGGAGATGGCGCGCCGCCTGCTGCTGGACGTGCTGGCCGTCGGCCTGCCCGTGGGCACCGAGTTTCTGGATCTGCTCAGCCCGCAATTCATCAGCGAGCTGGTGAGCTGGGGCGCGATTGGCGCACGCACCACCGAAAGCCAGAGCCACCGCCAGCTTGCGTCAGGCCTGTCGTGCCCGGTCGGCTTCAAGAACGGCACCGACGGCGGCATCAAGGTGGCCACCGACGCGATCCAGGCGGCCAGGGCGGCGCACGCCTTCATGGGCATGACCAAGATGGGCCAGGCCGCCATTTTTGAGACGCGCGGCAACGACGACTGCCACGTCATCCTGCGCGGCGGCAAACAGCCCAACTATTCCAAAACTGATGTGGACGCGGCCTGCGCGTTGCTAAAAGGCTCGGGCCTGCGCGAACAGGTGATGATCGATGTGAGCCACGCCAACAGCAGCAAGCAGCACGCGCGCCAGATCACTGTGGCCGCCGACGTGGCGCAGCAAATAGCGGCTGGCGACGCGCGCATCACCGGCATCATGATCGAAAGCCACCTCAACGAAGGCCGCCAGGACATCGTGCCTGGCCAGCCGCTCAAACATGGTGTGTCGGTGACCGACGCCTGCATCAGCTTTGCGCAGACCGTGCCGGTGCTGGAGGGGCTGGCGGCGGCAGTGCGGGCGCGGCGGACCGGGAGTTAAACCGTACTTCGGGTGAAAACACCATGAAATTCGAACATACCGTATCTGAATTTCATGGTATT
>JANMVT010000250.1:0-16993 GCA_031392945.1 Rhodoferax sp.
CATGACCCTCACCGAACTCAAATACATCGTCGCCTTGGCGCGCGAGCGGCATTTCGGCCGCGCGGCGGAGGCCTGTTTTGTGTCGCAGCCCACCTTGTCCGTCGCGGTCAAAAAGCTCGAAGACGAGTTGGAGTTGAAGATTTTCGAGCGCAATGCCAATGATGTCGCCGTGACGCCCCTGGGCGAGGAGATCGTGCGCCAGGCGCAAAGCGTGCTCGAACAGGCCGGGGTCATCAAGGACATCGCCAAACGCGGCAAAGATCCGCTGGCCGGCGCCCTGAAATTGGGCGTAATTTACACCATCGGCCCGTACCTGCTGCCCGACCTGGTGCGCCAGATGATCAAGCGCACGCCGCAAATGCCCCTGGTCTTGCAGGAGAACTTCACCGTCAAGTTGCTGGAGATGTTGCGCACCGGCGAGATCGACTGCGCGATTCTGGCCGAACCCTTCCCCGACACGGGCCTGGCCATGGCGCCGCTCTATGACGAGCCGTTTTTTGCCGCCCTGCCGGTCCATCATCCACTGGCCGCACAAACGTCGGTGTCCACGGAAGAACTCAAAAAAGAGACCGTGCTGCTGCTCGGCGCGGGCCATTGCTTCAGGGATCATTTGCTCGAAGTCTGCCCCGAGTTCGCGCGGTTTTCCAGCAACGCCGAAGGCATCGCCAAGTCGTTTGAAGGCTCGTCGCTGGAGACCATCCGCCACATGGTGGCCGCCGGCATGGGCGTGACCCTGGTGCCGCGGCTGGCGATCAGCAAGGAGGCGCTGATGGATCAGCCCGCGCGCAAAAAAGACCCTGAGCGCCTGGTGAAATACCTGCCCTTGCAAGATGGCGACGGCGCGCCGGCGCCCACGCGCCGCGTGGTGCTGGCATGGCGGCGCAGCTTCACGCGGTATGAGGCGATCGCCGCGCTGCGCAATGCCGTGTACGCCTGCGAGCTGGCGGGCGTGGTGCGTTTGTCATGACCAACGCTGCGCAACCCGGCATCCTCGGCCCGCTGCCCCGCGTGGGCCGGTATCTGGTTTTTTCAATCGTCAGGCCTGAAATTTTGCGTGACGGTCTGGTGCGCCTGTCGTCTCTGGTCGACGGCGGCACAGCGGTGGTTGCGCTGGGGCCTGAGTGCATCGCCACGCTGGGTGCCAGCGTGCCTGGTTTGCGCGTGTTTCCGCACTTGAGCGGTCCTGAAGCAGGTCCGGACACAGACGCCGCAAAAGATCCCCGGGTTGACGTGCCGTCCACGCCAACGGCGATGTTGTGCTGGCTGCGCGGTGAGGAGACGGGTGATCTGGTCCATCTGACCCGCCAACTGGAGAAGGCGCTGGCTCCCGCCTTGCGGCTCGATCGGGTCATTGACGGCTTTCGCCACAACAAAGGAAAAAATGGCCTTGGGCGCGATTTGACGGGGTATGAAGACGGCAGCGAAAACCCCAAAGGCAAAAAGGCCGAAGCGGCGGCGCTGGTGCAGGGGCAGGGCGCAGGCCTGGACGGCGCCAGTTTTCTGGCGCTGCAGCAGTGGGTGCATGATTTCGACGCCCTCGAGGCGATGTCGGGCCGGGCGCAAGACGCCATGGTCGGGCGGCGGCGCAGCGACAACGAAGAACTCAAACGCCCGCCAAAATCCGCCCACACCAAACGCACCGACCAGGAAAGTTTCAGCCCGCAGGCCTTTGTGCTGCGCCGTTCCATGCCCTGGGCTGTGGGCCATATGTCGGGGCTGATGTTTGCGGCGTTTGGCAAAAACCTGGACGCGTTTGAAGCGCAGATGCGGCGCATGGTCGGCGAAGAAGACGGCATTGTGGACGCCCTGTTCCAGATGTCCAAACCGGTGTCAGGGGCGTATTTCTGGTGCCCGCCGATGCGCCGTGGCAAGCTGGATTTGCGCGCCCTCAAACTGTCGTGAAAATCAAGCTCTATTTGCAATTGATCCGCTGGGATCGCCCCGCCGGCTGGTTGCTGCTGCTGTGGCCGACCTTGAGCGCCCTGTGGATCGCCGCGCGCGGCTTTCCGGGCTGGCACCTGCTGGCGGTGTTCATTCTGGGCACGATCCTGATGCGGAGCGCCGGTTGTTGTGTCAATGACGTGGCGGATCGCGACTTTGACAAACACGTCAAACGCACGGCCCAGCGGCCGGTGACCAGCGGCAGGGTTTCGGTGAAAGAGGCGTTGGTTCTGGGTGCCGTGCTGGCCCTGCTGGCGTTTGGCCTGGTGTTGACCACCAATGCCGCCACCGTGGCCTGGTCGTTTGCGGCGCTGGCTATCGCCATCACCAACCCCTATGCCAAACGTTTTGTCGCCATGCCGCAGGCCGTGCTGGGTGTGGCTTTCAGTTTCGGCATCCCGATGGCTTTCAGCGCCGTGTCGGGCCAGGTGCCGCCGCTGGCCTGGCTGCTGCTGCTGGGCAACCTGTTCTGGGTGCTGGCGTATGACACCGAATACGCCATGGTTGACAGGGACGATGACCTCAAAATCGGCATGAAAACCTCGGCCATCACGCTGGGGCGTTTCGATGTGGCCGCAGTCCTGTTTTTTTACACGGTTTACCTGTCGATTTGGACGTTTGCCCTCGTGGATATTGCAAAGTCAGCTATATTTGTAGTAGCAATCATGGTGGCCGGCGCGCAAGGCGCATGGCATGGCAAACTGATCTGGAGCCGCTCGCGCGAGGGCTGCTTCAAGGCTTTTCGCCTGAACCATTGGCTGGGGTTCACCGTGTTTGCGGGCATTGCGCTCAGCTTTGCGGCCTGATCTGGCGCCACGGGCTTTGGGCCTGCGGCGCGAAACACGGGCAGCTTATTTCTTGGCAGCTTTTTTCTTGCTGGCTTTTTTGCCCTTGGCCTTGGCTTGCAAATCCATGCCGGCTTTTTTGCCCGACACGACCGAGGTGCCGGTTTTGGCTGCCACGGGGGTGGAAATCACCGCCAGGGGCATGGCAATCACGGCGGCGCTGATCAGCGCGGAAAGAAGTTTTTTCATGATGGATTCCTTGGTACAAAAAGTTTGATTGCCTGCAAACGCCCTGGTTTCAAGCCGCTTGCAAATACTCAACGCCTGGTTCGGCGGCCCGGTTGACGCAAAACGCGGTGGCGGCGGACATCTGCATTGTCCGCGCTAATTTTTGCATCGCATATGAAGCAATATGGCACTTGCGGGGACACCCCGACAGGGCCACAATGGACGCAGGGGATGAGTTCGAGGGCGTGAATATTGCGTGAATTCTCTATTTCAAGGAGTTGTCAAAATGGGTCATTTTGTGAATCAGGCGCGTCGCGATTTGTTGGGCGCAACGCTTGCCGCAGGTGGTTTGGCGGGCGCGGGCAGTTTCTTGTCGGTCAACGCCTTCGCGCAGGACAAGGCCAAAGTCAACCTGCAACTGGGCTGGATCACCGGCGGCAACCAGACCGGTGAAGTGGTGGCCAAACGCATGGGTTTTTACGACCAGGAAGGCATCGACTTCGCGATCCAGCCCGGCGGCCCGGCCATCGACGGCGTGGCATCGTGGCGGCGGGGCGTTTTGAGGTGGGCCAGGTGTCGAGCAGCCCGTCCAACATGCTGGCGGTGTCGCAGGATATCCCCATCAAGGTCTTCGCCACCGGCTTGCAGCAGCACCCCTACACCTTCTTTTCGCTCAAGAAAAACCCGATCCGCACGCCGCAGGACATGGTGGGCAAAAAAATCGGCATCCAGGCCACTGGCCTGATTTTGCTGCGCGCCCTGCTGGCCAAAAACAAGATCGCCGAGAAGGACGTGAACATCGTCACCATCGGCAATGACCTGTCGCCCTTGCTGACCGGCCAGGTCGAGGCCGTCACCGGCTGGCAGACCAATACCACCGCGCTCAAGCCCTTCGGCGCCGAGCGGGTTGACTTGCGGCTGTGGGACACGGGGGTGCGCCTGTACGCGCTGCCCTATTACGCGACGGTGGAGACGATCCAGAAAAAGCCCGAGGTGCTGCAACGCTTTTTGCGCGCCACCACACGCGGCTGGGCCTATGCCAACAAGAACCGCGACGCGGCGGTGGACCACCTGATCAAAGAGTACCCCAACCTGAACCGTGAGGACGAAAAACTGGCGCTGGAGACGCAGTTGGGCTACGCCTTCAACCAGCAAACCCAGACCCAGGGCTGGGGCGCCATGGACCGTGCCGTGTGGCAGGAGCAGATCACGCAATACGCCGACCTGGGCCAGTTCACCAAACGCGTGCCCAAGGTGGACGAGGTGATGACGCTGGACATCCTGAACGCCACGCGCGACTACCGCCTCAAAGTCTTCGCTTCGGCCTGATTCGGCATAAAGGCGAACCCATGTCTGCCGTCTTGACGCCCGGGCGGCCTGCGGGCGGCATGTTCGTTCGCGCTGCGGGCGTTGCCGCCGCCGCCGTGAGTTGCCGCAACGTCGGCGTGCGCTTTTTCACTGAGCGGCGCTCGGTCACCGCCTTGCAAAACCTCAGTGTCGATGTCGCGCAGGGCGAGTTCATGACCCTGCTCGGGCCGTCGGGCTGCGGCAAATCCACCCTGCTTCGCGTGGTGGCTGATTTGATCGCGCCCACGCAAGGCAGCCTGGACGTGCTGGGCGCCACACCGTCTGACGCCCGCCTGCGCCGCGACATCGGTTTTGTGTTCCAGGACCCGGCCCTGCTGCCCTGGCGCTCGGCGCTGCAAAACGTGGAGCTGCCGCTGGAAGTCGCGCGCAACAAAACCCAAGGCCGCAAAAAAGCCCGCGCGACACCGGTGGAATTGCTGGAACTGGTGGGCTTGAAGGGCGCTGAAAACGCCTACCCGCATGAGTTGTCAGGCGGCATGCGCCAACGTGTCTCCATTGCGCGCGCCCTGGTCAGCGACCCGCGCGTCTTGCTGATGGACGAGCCCTTCGGCGCCCTGGACGAAATCACGCGCGACCGCCTGAATGAGGAACTGCGCCGCGTCTGGAAAGAGCTGGGCATGACCATCCTGTTCGTCACCCACAGCATTTACGAAGCCGCCTACCTGGGCCAGCG
This sequence comes from Rhodoferax sp., assembly GCA_031392945.1. GTDB lineage: Bacteria > Pseudomonadota > Gammaproteobacteria > Burkholderiales > Burkholderiaceae_C > JANYCG01. The sequence continues at coordinate 4,996 of JANMVT010000250.1, forward strand.
CGTGATGATGATGGCCGCCAACCCGGGGCGCGTGCAGGAAATGGTCAAAGTGGATCTGCCCGAAGACCGCAGCCTGGCGATCCGCGAAACGCCTGAATTTGTCGCGCTGACGGCGCACCTGCGCCGCGTGCTGGAGGCCTGTTGACATGTCCACCCCATTGGTTACTCCGATGTCCACTACATTGGCCGCCCGGGACTTGAGCTTCAATCCCATGCCGGGAGCGGCCCTGACCGACGCCGCGTTGCCGCCCCAAGGCGTCGCCACACCTGTTGACGACGACGAAACCCTGGCCTACAAAGCCGGCCAGCGCCGCGCCTTGTGGCGCCGGCGTATCTTGCCCGCCATCGGCATCGCAACTCTGCTGTTCGGCTGGTGGGCGATCGTGGAGGGCCTGCACGTCAAGCCCTTCATCGCGCCGTCGCCCATTCTGGTGCTGCAAACCCTGTTCGAGAAGCGCAGCGTGCTTCTGAGCAACCTGATTCCCACCGCGCTGGAGGCGGCGGGCGGCTTCTTCATTGGCAATTTGGTGGCGATCCTGATCGCCACCGTGTTTGTGCACAACAAGACGCTCAATGACATCTTCTTTCCGGTGGCACTGATGCTCAACTCGATCCCGGTGGTGGCCAAGGCCCCGGTGCTGGTGCTGCTGATGGGCAATGGCGTCGAGCCCAAAATCGCCATTGCCGCCCTGGTGTGTTTCTTTCCGTCCCTGGTGAACATGGTGCGCGGCCTCAACTCGCCCAACCCGCAGGCGCTGGAACTGATGCGCGTGCTGTCAGCCAGCAAGATGGAGGTGTTCTTCAAGCTGCGCCTGTACAGCTCCCTGCCTTATCTGTTTTCTGCGCTGCGCATTTCGGCGTCGATGGCCGTGATTGGCGCCGTGGTGGGCGAGTGGATTGGCGCGACGGTGGGTATTGGCGCCCTGATCATCCAGGCCACCTTCAATTTTGATTCGGCCCTGCTGTATTCGGCCATCGTGATGAGTGCCTGCCTGTCGGGCAGCTTCTTTCTGGTCGTGGCCGTGATTGAACGCGCGGTGGTGAAGTGGCAGCCCGAGCAGGTCCATTGAAACGGGTCCGCTGAAACAGGCGCATTGAATATGAGGGAAAAAACATGAGCAACATCGGTGACTGGATTCAACAACCCGCCTGCCACATCAAGGTGGCGGCCAAAGCCGACGTGGTCGTCGTGGGCGGCGGCCCGGCCGGATTCTCGGCTGCGCTGGCGGCGGCGCGCAACGGCGCCGACACGATTCTGCTGGAGCGCTACACCCATCTGGGCGGCCTGGCTTCGGGCGGCATGGTGCTGGTGCTGGACGACATGTGGGACAACCACCTGAACGAAATCTCGGTGCGCGGCGTCTGCATGAGCCTGCTCGAACGCATGGCGGCGCGGGGCCTGGCCCAGTACCCCCGGCAAAACGACTGGGGCCCCGACCCCGACAGCATCCGGCGCTGGTCGCGCTGGGGCACGTTTGACTTCAACACGCAAACCAAACCACACCCCATCGTCTTCGCCGCCGCGTTCGACCCCGACGCCTGGAAACGCGCCTCGCTGGAGATGGTGGAGGAGCACAAGATCAAGCTGCGCCTGCATTCCTGGTTTTCACAAACCCTGGTGGAAGACAGCAAAGTCAAGGGCGTGATCTGCGACAGCAAGAGCGGGCGCGAGGCAATCCTGGGCGATGTGGTGATTGATGCCACGGGCGACCTGGACGTGGCGGCTTCCGCCGGCGCCCAGCACGTCAGCGGCAACTACATCATGACCACGGTGTTCCGCCTGGGGGGCGTGGACACCGACGCGGCGGAGGCCTTCGAGCGCGACGTCCCGGAAGAATTCGCCGTGCTGGACCGTCAGATCAAAAAAGTGCTGGGCGGCTCCTGGGGCTTTTGGTGGCTGAAGACGCCGCTGCCGGGCATCGTCTGGTGCAACTGCCCGCACATGGCCGGGCTGGACGGTTTGAAGGTCGAAGACTTGACCCGCGCCGAAATGCAGGGCCGCAAACACATCCACGCCCTGGTGGATCTGGTGCGCGCCAAGTTGCCGGGTTTTGAGAAATGTGTGGTGGTTGACGTGGCACCCCAAACCGGCGTGCGCCAGACCCGGCTGCTGGAAGGCGAATATGTGTTGACCAAGGACGATCTGGCGCAACGCACCCGGTTTGACGACAGCGTCGCCCGGGGGCGCGACTACTACATGCCCTACCGCGTTTTGTTGCCGCAAAAGATCGACAACCTGCTGGTAGCGGGGCGGCACTTTTCGGTCACCTCGCAGGCGCAAAAAATCTCGCGCGAAATCCCGCCCTGCATGGCCATGGGCGAGGCCGCTGGCGTGGCCGCCGCCCTGGCGCTGAACGCGGGTGTGACGGTGCGCCAGGTCGATGTCGGCGCGGTGCAAAAAGCATTGCGCGCGCAGGGCGCCGACCCCGGCGACCAGACCGGCCTGAACCCCGATGTGCCCACGCTTGCCAGGGCGATTGGCAACCGGGCAGAACAAATTTTGGAGGCGGCATGAACATGGCCCCACACAACGTCAAAATGCACAACGCGGATTTGCAGAAGATGGACCTGCCTTTGAGCGGCATCCGCGTGATCGACTTCACACAAGTGATGATGGGCCCGGTGTGCACCCAGATGCTGGCCGACTATGGCGCCGATGTGGTCAAGGTCGAGCGCAAAGGCGCGGGTGACTTGAGCCGCTCCACCTTCGCTCCGGTGGCCGGCGCCGACAACCCGATTTTTTGCAGCCTGAACCGCAACAAACGCAGCGTGGCGCTGGATCTGCGCGACGCTGGCCACATGGCCGCTGTCAAGGCCATGATTGCCGACGCCGATGTGGTGGTCAACAACTTCCGCGCTGGTGTCATGGACCGCATGGGCCTGGGCTACGAGGACTGCAAAGCGCTGAACGAGCGCGTCATTTACGCCGTTGGCACCGGTTTTGGCGAGGGCGGCCCCTACGCGCACAAGGGCGGGCAGGACGTGCTGGCGCAGGCCATGACCGGCGTGATGGCGCGCCGCGCGGATGACGCGATTCCGGTGTCGATCTACCCGACCGCGCTGGCCGACTATTCCGCCGGCATGCACATGGTCCAAGGCATTTTGCTGGCGTTGTTGCACCGGGGCCGCACCGGCCAGGGGCAAAAGATCAGTGTGTCGCTGTACAACTCGATGCTGGCGATGCAGATGCAGGAGGCCGCCATGATCATGATGAAGGATTCCGAGGTCAACTGGGCCGCCATGCCGCTGTCGGGCACCTTTGAATGCAGCGACGGCGTGCTGGTGCTGGTGGGCGCATTCAAGGCTAATCCGCTGCAAGACATCTGCGCGGCGCTGGAGATTGACGACCTGTCCAAAGACCCGAAGTTTTGCGACCTGAACCAGCAGTTTGCCAACAAGCCTGAGTTGCAAGGCATCTTTCGCGCCCGTTTTGCGAGCAACACACGCGCCCACTGGCTGGCGCGCCTGGAGGGGCAAGACTTGCTCTGCGCGCCCGTGCGCGACCTGCGCGAGGCCCTGGCGGACCCGCAAACCCTGCACAACCAGATGATCCTGAAAGGGCAGGGCGAAGGCCAGCCGGTCAGCTTCATTGCCAGCCCGATCGAGATGTCCCGCGCCCCCGTGGGGCTGCGCCGCGCGCCGCCGCGCCTGGGGCAACACAATGACGAACTGCTGTCCGAGTTGCTGGCAGCACAGAGCACCCCATGAGTGTTAGTCTCAAAATCGAAGGGCATGTCGCCACGGTCACCATCGACCGGCCCGAGCTGATGAACGCCATTGACCCAGCGACCGAGGCGCAACTGCAAGCCATCTGGCGTGAACTGGAAGCCTCCACGAATGTCCGCGTGATCGTGCTCACTGGCGAAGGCGAGCGCGCTTTTTGCGCTGGCGCCGACATGAAGACCCCGCCCGCCAATCGCCCCTTGACGGGCCTGGAATACTGGGCCGCGCCGCGTGTCGGCGGCTTTGGCGGCATCGCCCTGCGCGAGACGCTGAACATCCCGGTGATCGCCCGTGTCAACGGCTTCGCCCTGGGCGGCGGATTCGAGATGGTGTTGGGCTGCGATATCGTTGTCGCCTGTGACGAGGCCAGTTTTGGCCTGCCCGAAGCCCTGGTGGGCCGCCTGCCGCTGGACGGCGGCATGACGCTGCTGCAGCGCCAAATCCCGTTCAGAAAAGCCATGGGCATGATGCTGACCGGCAAACGCATCAAGGCGCAGGAGGCGTTTGAGCTGGGCCTGGTCAACGAGGTGGCGCCGCGCGCGGAACTTGATGCGGCGGTGGCCCGGTGGGTGAATGACATTCTGGCCTGCGCGCCCCTGTCGGTCCAGGCCATCAAGCAGGTGGTGCGCAGCACCGGGCAAATGTCGCCTGCCCAGGCGCAAGCCGCGCGCCTGCCGGCCCTGGTTGCGGCGCTGAATTCAGCCGACTCGCAAGAGGGCGTGAAGGCGTTTCAGGAGAAACGCAAGCCGGTCTGGACCGGCACCTGACGTCATGCAGCGCATGCGAAGGATTTGCCCGTGGCTTATGTGATCGCCGACGGCTGCATCGATTGCAAAGACGCCACCTGTGTCACCTGCTGCCCGGTAGACTGCATTTACGAGGGTGCACGCACCTTTTACATTCACCCCGACGAGTGCATCAACTGCGGCATTTGTGTGTCGGTCTGCCCGCCGGAGGCGATCTTTGAAGATGTGGAATTGCCCGGGCACCTGCGCCACTTCATCGCCATCAACCGCGAGTTTTTTGGCCCCGAAGTCAGCGGCTTGGGCCGGCCGGGCGGGGCCGATGGCGTGGCCAGCGTCGAGTTTGACCACCCGCTGGTGGCTGGCGCGCCGCGTGGCGTGGGCCATGCTGCCTGACCTGCCGTTTTCGGCGGCTTCGCCCCGGTTTATCCCGATTTGGGTGGTAAAATAGGGTGTTTGCCCCTATGGAACATACCTAGTTTGCTACTAATATAATAGCAAATGCATGCTGTTGTTCTGAAGTATTTTCTGGAAGTCGCGCGCTGCGGCTCCATCCGCAAAGCCGCTCAAAGCTTGTTTGTGGCGTCCAGCGCCGTCAACCGGCAGATCCTGCGGCTGGAGGACGAACTCGGCACCGAGCTGTTTGACCGCGTGCCCACCGGCATCCGTCTCAACGCTGCGGGTGATCGCCTGCAACAGCACATCCGCGGCACGCTGCACGATTTTCACCTGATGCGCACCGAGCTTGATGCCATGAAGGGCGAGCGCAAAGGCCATGTGTCGGTGGCGGCGATGGACTCGTTGTTGATTGATTTTCTGCCGGGCGCGGTGGAGAACTTCGCGGAGACCTATCCCGCAGTGCGTTATGCCATCGTCTCCGCCATGCCAGGCGAGGTGCCCGACAAAGTCACCAGCGGCGACAGCGACATCGGCATCTGTTACCTGGGCAAACTGCCGGTCGGTCTGGACGTGGCGGCCAAAGCCGCCTTCCCGCCAGGCGTGGTGATGGCGCCGAGCCACCCGCTGGCGAAAAAGGCCGAGATCAGTTTTGACGACTGCCGCAACCACGCCTTCATCCAGGTCAGCCGCATCTCGCCCATCCACAGCCTGGTGGTGCCCGAATTCGCGAAGTTCTGGGACGAACTGGAGCCCGCCATCAGCTGCAACGCCACGCCCATGGTCAAGCGCCTGCTGGTCGGCGGCAAAGGCATTTCATTCTTCTCGAAGATCGGTTTCATCAACGAGCTGGCGCGCGGCGAAGTGGTCTGGCGGCCGCTGGCCAATGCCAGGATCAACAAGATCGAGGTCGGCATCCTGACGCCTTCGCACCGCACGCTGTCGCACGTGGCGCTGCAGTTTGTGGAGCGCATCACGCTGCGGCTGAAGCAGATGGAATTGGCGGCAGCGGTTTATTGAGGGGTGTCTTTGAGTTTGTACGGACTATTGACGTACAATCAGGGACTGAATCAACGCACACTTGCGCATTGGCTTATTACTTTGACAATCCTGAAAGGGCAATCATGCAAGCCACAACATCTACCCCAGACAAGGCACGTGGCGCTCGCCTGGAAGCCCGTGTCAGCAGCGCTCAAAAAGCGCTGTTCCAGCGCGCGGCAGAGCTCTCCACCCGCACATTGAGCGAGTTTGTCGTCGCCAGCGCGCAAGAGGCGGCTAACAGGATCATCCAGGAGAACGAAGCCATCCAGTTGACGCGTGCCGAGCAAATGGCGTTTGTGTCAGCCCTGCTAGACCCGCCAGAGCCCAATGCGCGGCTTCGTCAGGCGGCTAAAAAGTACCGTGCCCATATAGCGGCTTGACATTGGCCGCTTGAAACTAGTCGCTTAAATACCCGTGCCAAAACCTGGGCTGCGCGCCTCCTACTGGATAGAGCCGCTTCAAAAGACACACCATCGCGATGCATTTCGATGCGGCAGTGCCGCACTTGACAGGTACTTGCAGCAACAGGCCCGCCAGGATTCCGAAAAACGTGTTGCCGCCCCTTTCGTGCTGATCGCCGCGTCTGCGCCTGAAGTTTTGGGCTATTACACCCTGTCCGCGTCGCAGGTCAACGCGCACGAGGTGCCGCTCAATTTGCTGAAAAAACTGCCGCGTTACCCCCAACTGCCGGTGACCCTGCTGGGCCGCCTTGCGGTTGACCAGCAGCTCAAGGGCCAGGGCATGGGCGAGTTTTTATTGATGGATGCGCTCAGTCGAAGCCTGGCCGCGTCAACCGGCATCGCCGCCATGGCGGTGCTGGTTGATGCCAAAGATGAACCCGCCGCCGCGTTCCATGCCCACTTCGGCTTCTTGCCGCTGAATGCACTGGGGAGCAGGCTTTTTTTGCCGATGAAAACGGTGGCGGCTTTGCTTGGGTGATGGGGCTCGCATGTTGCCTTCAAGTTTCCGCTCGATCAGCAGTTCTTGGTCTATGAGGGGATTGGCGAACCTCTGGTTATTGAGGCCCGCGCTGACGTTCGGTTGACCAGTTTGAATTGGCTGCATTGGGCCAGAAGCGGTCGCTCGTCGGCGACTGCTATCTAGGCAATCACACGATTTACCTACTACCGATCTTCATCTTTGCGAGATAACAACGGTTGTATCGGCAACCCTTGCAGACTTGTTTGGGCGACAAAATTAATTTCTCAAATGGAGATGTTGACGAATTTTTGTTAAAAATGCTACTATACAGACCAAGGAGCATCCAAATGCTGTACCGTCTTGAAGTCGAAAATTTTTACTCAATCCGTGATTCACAGGTTCTAGACCTCTGTATCGCGCCCAATGTGCCCGATGCAGAAGGCAGGTTTGCGCCCATCTTCGAAGGCTCCGACCTTCGCGTACCAAAAGTAATCGCGCTTTATGGAGCGAACGCCTCCGGCAAAACGAACATTCTCAAAGCGCTGGAATTCATCGTCACCTTCGCTCGAGACAGTACGCAGCGTACAGTGCCCGGTTTCTACTGCGAACGTTTCAACGACGACGATTCCCGCTCGCACCCCGTCCGGATCGCTATGGAGTTCGGTGGCGTGATGAACCTCTCACCCGACACCGCTACGCGAGTGAATGCGGGCGAGAAGGTGGAACAGGGTGTCTACCGATACGAACTGGTTCTCGAGGTGATCGACGGAGTAGCCCAGCGCGTTGCCAGCGAAACACTTCGTCAAAAACCTCAGGCACAGGGTAAATGGCAACGCGTTTTTGAACGCGACGCCGAAGGAGTTGTGAAGGACTCTCGATCCTTCTCCATGTCCGGCTTTCAACATCTTCTCAAGACTCTGCGCCCGAATGTGTCGGTCTTGTCGTCGTTTGCCTTCTTCCAGCATCCGACAGCAATGCTGTTTGTCGAGGCTGCGCGGAAGTGCATCTTTCACCTGGACTCCATTCACAGCACGTCTGATCAGGCAATGATTGACTACCTGATCAAGCAACCTGACGTACTGTCGAAGCTCAATCAGGAACTCAAACGAATCGATGTCGGCGTAGAGGACATGAGCTTCCAGAGTTTCGGCAACGCCCCACTGCAACCAATGTTTAGGCATTCTGGCCTTGGTGTTGCGATGCCTTGGGGACTCGAAAGCCAGGGAACGCGGGCCTTCATAAAGATGTATCCGGCCATCGCTTTCGGTCTTCAAGGCGGAGGTGTTGTTGTGATCGACGAACTCGATGCCTCAATTCATCCGCTCGTGCTTCCAGAAATGCTGCGCTGGTTTCATGACCGCGAAATCAGGAACCCTTCAAATGCGCAACTATGGTTCAGTTGCCACAACCCGTCACTGCTCGATGAGTTATCCAAAGAGGAGATCGTCATCTGTGAAAAGGATCGGCGTGGCCGCACGACCTTTCACAGTCTCATGGATGTGAAGGTTCGGCGCGATGAGAACCACTATCGAAAATATCTGGGTGGCGCATACGGCGGCGTGCCGATGATCGGATGAGTCAGCGTCGTGCCTTTAGGCCTCAGCGGCGGCCTATTTATATTGGATGTGAAGGAGCATCCGAAGTAGGGTATGTCAGCGTCCTCCAAGATATGGTGAGGGCAGCCGACAGGCCACTTCACCTCATCATCGAAGAGCTTGGGCCTGGAGCAGGCGATCCGCTGGCGCGCGTTGAGATGGCCGTCCGCAGGATCAAACTCATCCGCCGAACGCGCGCTGCGCCTGTGGAGAGATTTGTCCTTCTCGACTTCGATCAGGCAGAGCGGGACATGATGCGCGGGAACCGCGCAATCGCGCTGGCGGCAGATACAGATATCAAGATCATTTGGCAGCGACCATGTTTCGAAGCTGTATTGCTCCGTCACATCGACGGTCGAGCCGATCATCGGCCACCCGACACTCCCAGAGCTCAGCGCAATATTGAGCGTGATTGGCCCGGCTATCAAAAACCAATGACGAGAGGGGATCTCGCGAAGAGGGTCGACCTCGACTCTTTGATTAGGGTGGCGAACGTAGAGCCGGAGTTGGCGGCTTTGCTCCGTTGCCTTGAAATCATACCGGGCGAGTAGTGAAGTCGGTCCGCTTTATGTCCTCGCATTTGCGTGACGGAATGGCAGCTTTGGGTCGAAAGCAAACGTTCAAGCGACTCGTGTGGCTGACCATCTCTGGCATGTCGCAATTCCTGCGACTGATAGCATGATGTCGTGAGGTTCTTGCCAAAACCCGAACCGGGACTGCCTTGCGCATCACCATCAAGCTTGACGACGATTTGCTGGCCACTGCGGCGCGGCTGAGAGGCATCACGGGCCGCATACCGTTGATTCGTGAAAGCCTCAAGGCGCTTGTCGCGTTTGAGAGCGCAGGGCAGCTGGCGCTGGGTGTGGCGTTTGACGCGCTGACCCAATGGCCAGCAAAGCATTCGGATACTATATATTTAGAAGCTAGCTGCGCATATGGAACGAGGGCTAGAGACCGATTTGACCTCACCCGCCCCCAAACTCCCTGCCCATCTCCGCAGCCCGCGCCTGCGCGGCGTGCATCGCCTTGATGAACAACGCCTTCATCTGGCTGCCTTCCATCGACGTGATGGCCGCATGGGTGGTGCCGCCTTTGGAGGTCACCCGCTGGCGCAAAACTTCTGCTGGTTCGGTCGATGCACGCGCCAGTTCACCCGCCCCGATGAAGGTGGCCACGGCGAGCTTGTAGGCCTGCTCGCGGGTCAGGCCCATTTGGGCGCCCGCCTCGGTCATGGCCTCCATGAAATAAAACATGTAGGCCGGGCCGGAGCCAGAGATCGCGGTCACGCTGTCAAGCTGCTGCTCGTCATCCAGCCACAACCATTCGCCCGTGGTGGCGATGGTCTGTTCTACCATTTTGCGGTCTTCCGGCGCCACGGCCGCCCGCGCGAACAGGCCGGTGATGCCTTTGCCAATCAGCGCGGGTGTGTTGGGCATGGCGCGCACGATGCGCCCGGTGCCGAGCCAGCGCGCGATGCTGTCGCTGGGGATGCCCGCCGCCACGCTCAGGTGCAGGGCGTTTGCGGTGTGGGCGCAGCTTTGTAGCGCCGCGTCCTTGAACGTTTGCGGCTTGACGGCCCACACGACCATCGTGGCGCGTTGCAGATAAGGGCCGGCTGCGTCTTGTGCGGTCACGCCGTACCTGGACTGAAGCTTTTGGCGCGCCTCTTCGAATGGCTCGACCACATCGATCTGGCTAGGCTGAAACCCCTGGCCCAGCAGGCCGCTGATGATGGCGCTGGCCATGTTGCCGCCGCCGATGAATGCAATGTGTTGGTTCATTAAGTTTCCGATACTTGGACGGCCAAACGCGCCGTTGTCGTTGCCTAAAGTCTAATCAACCGCTGAGCGAACACGCGATGGAATGCAGGCTGCCGTTGACCCAAAAGCGCGGTTCCAACACCGCTTCAAAGCACCGTTTGTTGCACGGCATGCTCCCAGCGCGCCATCAATTCTTTGGCACGCGGGGGGGCCAGCGTGGGCAAAAAGCGCCGCTCGCTTCGCCACAGCGCCGACAGCTCGTCCGTGCTCTTGAAGAGGCCGGTCGTCAGCCCGGCCAGGTAAGCCGCGCCCAGCGCCGTGGTCTCGGTGACGGCGGGGCGCACCACTGGAATGCCCAGCAAATCGGCCTGAAACTGCATCAGCAAATCGTTAATGCAGGCGCCGCCGTCCACCCGAAGCTCTGCCACACTGGCGCTGCCCGCCTGCACCGAGTCACGGCTCATGGCCTGCAGCAATGCCGCGCTTTGGTAGGCAATGCTTTCCAGCGCCGCGCGGGCAATGTGGGCCACGGTGCTGCCGCGCGTCAGCCCGGTGATGGTGCCGCGTGCGTCGGGTTTCCAGTAGGGCGCGCCCAGGCCGGTGAAAGCCGGCACGACGATGACACCGCCAGAGTCCGGCACGCTTTGGGCCAGCGCCTGCACTTCGCCGCTGCCCTTGATGGCGTGCAGGCCATCGCGCAGCCACTGCACCACCGCACCGCCTACAAACACGCTGCCTTCAATGGCAAATTCAGGCATTGCGGTGGGCTGTGCGGCGCTGGTGGTGATGAGGCCGTTGTGCGATGTCTGAAACTTGTTGCCCGTGTGCATCAGCATGAAGCAGCCGGTGCCGTAGGTGTTTTTGACCATGCCGGCCGTGAAGCAGGCCTGCCCGAACAGGGCGCTTTGCTGGTCGCCCGCCACGCCGCCGATGGCTATGGCGTGGCCCAGCAAATCAGGGCGCACGTCGCCATAGTGTGCGCTGGACGGCTTGACCATGGGCAGCAGGCTGGCGGGGATGTCCAGCGCGCGCAGCAAGTCGGCATCCCACTGGTTGGTGTGCACGTTGAACAGCATGGTGCGCGATGCGTTGCTCACATCGGTGGCATGCACCGCGCTGCCGGTCAGCCGCCAGATCAGCCAGGCATCCACCGTGCCAAAGGCCAGTTCGCCGTTGGCGGCCTGCTGCCTGGCCAGCGGCACGTTGTCCAGAATCCATTTGAGTTTGGTGCCTGAAAAATACGCGTCCACCAGCAGGCCGGTTTTTACCTGAATCGTGTCGGCCAGGCCTTGCTGGCGCAACTCCACGCAGGTAGGTTCGGCCCGGCGGTCTTGCCAGACGATGGCGTGGTGGACGGGCAGGCCGGTGGCGCGGTTCCACACCACCGTGGTCTCGCGCTGGTTGGTGATGCCCAGGGCGCGCACGTCCCGCGCGTGAATGCCTGCCTTGGCCAGCGCCTCGCGCGCGGTGGCGAGCTGGGTGCGCCAGATTTCCTCGGGGTCGTGCTCCACCCAGCCGGGTTGCGGGTACATCTGCGTCAGCTCTTTTTGCGCCATGGCCACGGGCTGGCCATCGGCATCGAAGACGATGCTGCGGGAGCTGGAGGTGCCTTGGTCCAGGGCGAGAAGGTAGGTCATGGGGGTACTGTTGCAATGAGGTTTGGCCGGGCTGCGCTGCAAAATGCGGGAATAATCGCGCGGACACACGAAGAATAATCCATAAGCCTTCAATTTATGGGCATCGACAAACTCCTTGACAAACCCCTGCTGACCCGCCGTGACCAACTGATGGCGCGCCTGGCAAAGCCCCGCACCTACGA
>JANMVT010000213.1:0-8926 GCA_031392945.1 Rhodoferax sp.
CCCCCTGGAGCCGAAGTGTCCTTTGAATCAGGGGGTCGTACAAACGAGGAGAACGGACATGAAATTACGGTATTGCGTATTGACAGTGGCAATCGCCAACGCGCTGGCCAGCCAGGTTTGGGCCGATGAGGCCGCAGCCAAGAAGTGGATTGACAGCGAGTTTCAGCCTTCAACGCTGTCGAAGGACCAGCAGGCAGCAGAGTTGAAGTGGTTTATTGATGCAGCCAAAAAGCTCAAGGCCAAGGGGGTTAACGAAATCAGTACGGTGTCGGAAACACTCACCGTACACGAATACGAGAGCAAGACCCTGGCCAAAGCCTTTGAAGAAATTACCGGCATCAAGGTCAAGCACGACATCATCCAGGAGGGTGATGTGGTGGAGAAACTTCAGACCTCGATGCAGTCGGGCAAGTCAATTTACGACGGCTGGATTTCTGACTCTGACCTGATCGGTACGCACTACCGCTATGGCAAGATCATGAATCTGACTGACTACATGGTCGGCAAGGGCAAGGAATACACCAACCCGGGCCTGGACTTGAAGGACTTCATTGGTACCAGCTTCACCACCGCTCCGGACAAAAAGCTGTATCAATTGCCTGATCAGCAATTTGCCAACTTGTACTGGTTCCGTGCAGACCTGTTTGCCCGCCAGGACCTGAAAGACAAGTTCAAGGCCAAGTACGGCTATGACCTGGGCGTGCCGCTGAACTGGAGCGCCTATGAAGACATTGCCGCCTTCTTCAGCGAAGACGTAAAAACCATTGACGGCAAACCCATCTACGGGCACATGGACTACGGCAAAAAAGACCCGTCGTTGGGTTGGCGCTTTACCGACGCGTGGCTGTCGATGGCAGGTACTGCTGACATTGGCATTCCGAACGGGCTGCCGGTTGATGAATGGGGTATTCGCGTCGGTGCGGATAAATGCACGCCGGTGGGCGCATCCGTGTCTCGCGGTGGCGCTACCAACTCGCCGGCCGCTGTGTATGCGCTCACCAAGTACATCGACTGGATGAAAAAGTACGCGCCCAAAGAGGCCAGCGGCATGACTTTTGGAGAAGCGGGTCCCGTGCCTGCCCAAGGCCAGATTGCCCAGCAAATCTTCTGGTATACCGCTTTCACGGCAGACATGGTCAAGACCGGCCTGCCTGTTGTGAATGCTGATGGCACGCCGAAGTGGCGCATGGCTCCCGGGCCGAACGGTCCGTACTGGAAGCAGGGCATGCAAAACGGTTACCAGGACGTGGGCTCATGGACTTTTTTCAAGGACCATGATGCCGACAAGGTGGCTGCGGCTTGGTTGTATGCCCAGTTCGTTACGAGCAAGACGGTATCGCTGAAGAAGTCGATCACCGGGCTGACTTTCGTTCGGGACAGCGATATTCGGCACGATTACTTTACGCAAAACGCGCAAAAGTACGGGGGTTTGATTGAGTTTTACCGCAGCCCGGCACGGGTGGCGTGGACGCCTACAGGCACCAACGTGCCAGATTATCCAAAGCTGGCTCAGCTGTGGTGGAAAAACGTGGCGGTGGCTGTCACCGGAGAGAAGACGCCCCAAGCCGCAATGGACAATCTTGCCGAAGAGATGGATCAGGTCATGAGCCGTCTGGAGCGCGCAGGAATGGCGCATTGCGCGCCCAAGCTCAACCCCAAAGGAGATCCCAACAAATACCTGAGTGATAAAGGGGCTCCCTGGAAGAAGCTTGCCAATGAGAAGCCCATGGGTGAAACAATTGCCTATGACACGCTCTTGAATGCGTGGAAAAACGGCAAGGTTCGCTAAAAAGCCAGCGGGGAGTTTGTCGACTTCACATTGTGGCCGTGCCTGCAAATTTGCGGCACGGCCTTTTGTGCTGACAACCTGCCGATGCACACGTGGCCATCTGGCGCACGGTGTTGAAAGAACGGGAATCTTTATTTATGGGCATGGAATCGAAACCTTTGCTGACCGGCCGTGACCAGCTGCTGGCGTGCCTGGTAAAGCCGCAAACCTACGATGTCGCCATTCTGGGCGGCGGCGCCACGGGCCTGGGCGTGGCGCTTGACGCGGCCGCTCGGGGCTTCAGCGTCGTATTGGTTGAGTCTTACGACTTTGCCAAAGGCACATCGTCGCGGGCCACCAAGCTGGTTCATGGCGGTGTACGGTACCTGGCGCAGGGCAATATTTCATTGGTGCGCGAGGCCCTGCACGAGCGCACCACACTGTTGAACAACGCGCCACACCTGGCGCAGCCGCTGCCGTTCATCATGCCGTCTTACAAATGGTGGGAAACCCCGTTTTATGGCGCTGGCCTCAAAATGTACGATGCCCTGGCGGGCAAGGCGGGCCTGGGGAAAACCGAGTTTTTGAGCCGCGCCGAGACGCTGCAGGCGCTGCCCGCTGCCCAACCGCTGGACCTGAAAGGTGGCGTCAAATATTGGGATGGCCAGTTCAATGACGCCCGCCTGGCGCTGGCGCTGGCGCGAACCGCTGCCAAACATGGCGCGTTGCTGGTCAACTACTGCAAGGCGATTGATTTGTTTTTTGAGGGTGGCAAGGTTGCCGGGCTGTTGTGTGAAGACGCCGAGACCGGGCAACGCATCAAAATTCACTCCCGGTGCGTCATCAATGCCGCCGGTGTCTGGGTCGATGAGTTGCGCGAGAAAGACGGCGCAGCCAACCCCAAGGATGGCCGCAAACCAACCAAACCCATGGTGGCACCCAGCCAGGGGGTGCACGTGGTGGTGGACCGTGAGTTTTTGCAGGCCGACGTAGGGCTGATGGTGCCAAAAACCGCTGATGGCAGGGTTCTATTTGCCGTGCCATGGCTGGGCAAAGTCATTTTGGGCACAACCGACACGCCAAGGCTTGATTTGGCGCGCGAACCCCAGCCGTTCAAGGAGGAGGTTGATTTCATTTTGAATGAGTCGGCGCGCTATCTGAAACGTGGGCCCCGCAGGGAGGACGTCAAAAGCGTGTGGGTTGGTCTGCGGCCGCTGGTAAAGCCACAGGATGACGATGGCGACAACACCAAAGGGCTGAGTCGCGAGCATACCGTGCTGGTGAGCCGCAGCGGTCTCGTGACGGTGACCGGCGGAAAATGGACCACCTACCGGGCTATGGCGGAAGACGTTCTGGAGAAATGCTTTGACAAATCGCTGCTGCAGCGGCGTGCGGCGGGCGTCACCGAACACCTGATGTTGCTGGGCTCTGACGCATCGCACACCGGCGGCTACACGTCCATCTGCAAGCCACCTGGGGGGCATTCCTACGGGTCTGAGCAGGCGGCAATGGAGGCTTTGCCGGGGGCAGGGGTAGAAATCGCTCCCGGCTTAACCGAGGCGATGGTGCGGTTTGCAGCGCGCTATGAGTACGCGCGCACGGTCGAGGACGTGCTGGCCAGGCGGTCCCGCCTGCTGTTTCTAGATGCAAAGCTGGCGCATACCCTGGCAAAAAAGGTGGGCTCCATCTTGCGTGAAGAGACCCAGGTGGATCCACAAATCGCCGCGTTTTCAGCACTTTGCGATAAATATTTGCAACTCCCCGTCTGAATTAGTTGCAGGCTCTTCGTTTTTGCTGCATAATCGAGGGCTTCGCTTGAAAAAGCAAAAGAATCTGTCGAAATCTGCCTAACTGGAAGCAAGGTGAGTGGTTCACCCTGCGGACATCGGGCCCAAGACTGACTGTAGGTTCACAGAGACGGCTCCGTCTTTGAAGCCAAACAGTGCAAGTTGGGAAATATTGAAATGATCCAAACTGAATCTCGACTGGAAGTTGCCGACAATACCGGCGCGAAATCCGTCCTTTGCATCAAGGTGCTGGGCGGGTCCAAGCGTCGCTATGCAAGCGTCGGTGACGTTATCAAGGTCAGCATCAAAGAAGCTGCGCCGCGTGGCCGCGTCAAAAAAGGCGAAATCTACAGTGCCGTGGTGGTCCGCACCGCCAAGGGCATCCGCCGCAGCGACGGCTCGCTGGTTAAATTTGATGGCAACGCGGCAGTGTTGCTCAACGCCAAGCTGGAGCCTATCGGCACCCGCATCTTCGGGCCCGTGACGCGTGAATTGCGTACCGAGAAGTTCATGAAGATTGTGTCCCTGGCTCCTGAAGTTCTGTAAGGAATAGTGCCATGAACAAGATTCGCAAAGGCGACGACGTCATTGTCCTGACCGGCCGTGACAAAGGCAAGCGCGGCAAAATTACGTTGCGCAAAGATGACTCCCATGTGATGGTCGAGGGCATCAACCTGGTGAAAAAACACACCAAGCCAAACCCGCTTAAGGGCGCTGTGGGTGGCATTGTTGAAAAAACAATGCCCATCCACCAGTCCAACGTGGCGATTTTCAATGTCGCCACCGGCAGGGCTGACCGTGTAGGCATCAAGCTGCTGGCTGACGGCAAACGCGTTCGCGTTTACAAGTCCAGCGGCGAAGAAATCAAGGTGGCATAAAGATGGCACGTCTACAACAACACTATCGCGAAAAACTGGCGCCTGAGCTGATGGCCAAGTTTGGCTATACATCGCCCATGCAGGTTCCCCGCCTCTCCAAGATCACGCTCAACATGGGCGTGAGCGAAGCGGTGGCAGACAAGAAGGTGATGGACAGCGCCGTAGGCGACTTGACCAAAATCGCTGGCCAGAAGCCTGTGGTCACCAAGTCCAAGAAGGCCATCGCCGGTTTCAAAATCCGCGAAGACCAGGCCATTGGCTGCATGGTGACCTTGCGCGGCGTGCAGATGTATGAGTTTTTAGACCGTTTCGTCACTGTGGCCCTGCCGCGTATGCGCGACTTCCGCGGCATATCTGGCCGTGCATTTGATGGCCGGGGCAATTACAACATCGGCGTCAAAGAGCAGATTATTTTCCCTGAGATTGAGTATGACAAGGTGGATGCCTTGCGCGGTCTCAATATCAGCATCACCACAACGGCCAAGACCGACGAGGAGTGCAAGGCGCTTCTCGCCGGTTTCCGTTTCCCCTTCAAGAACTGAGGCGACCTGTGGCAAAAATGGCTTTAATCCAGCGCGAACTCAAGCGCGACAATTTGGTTGCGAAGTACGCGAAAAAACACGCGGAACTCAAAGGCATCGCCAACGACGCGAAGCGCAGCGACGAAGAGCGTGCGCAAGCCCGCCTCGGGCTGCAGGCGCTTCCGCGCAATGCGAACCCTACCCGTCAGCGCAACCGTTGTTCGATCACCGGTCGTCCCCGTGGCACGTTCCAGCATTTTGGGCTGGCGCGCGCAAAAATCCGTGAAATGGCGTTTGCCGGGGAAATTCCTGGCATTGTCAAGGCTAGCTGGTAAGCCGGCGAGTTAAGTGGCAGGAGAAAATCTATGAGCATGAGTGATCCAATCGCCGACTTGCTGACTCGCATTCGCAATGCGCAAATGGTGGCAAAAACCACTGTGTCAGTGCCGTCTTCTAAAGTCAAAGTCGCCATCGCCCAAGTGTTGAAGGACGAAGGTTATATCGACGGCTTCAAGGTGACGACCGATGCCGGCAAAGCCGAGCTCGAAATCGCGCTGAAGTATTACGCCGGACGGCCGGTGATTGAGCGCATTGAGCGCGCCAGCCGGCCCGGCCTGCGTGTCTACCGTGGCAGCAAGGCCATTGGCCAAGTGCAAAACGGCTTGGGCGTGGCGATTGTCACAACGCCCAAAGGCGTCATGACTGATCGCAAAGCCCGCGCTACCGGTGTCGGTGGCGAAGTTCTTTGCTACGTCGCTTGATACTGCACAAGAGGAGTTACGAAAATGTCCCGTGTAGGAAAAATGCCCGTCGCCGTCCCCGCTGGTGTGGACGTGTCGATCAAGGAAGATCAAATCAGTGTGAAGGGGGCAGGCGGCTTGTTGTCGTTGACCCAAAACGCACTGGTCAAAGTGGTCAATGACGCGGGCAAGCTGAGCTTCGCCCCGGCCAATGACTCACGTGAAGCCAATGCCATGAGCGGCACCATGCGCCAGCTGGTGAACAATATGGTGGTGGGCGTCACCAAAGGTTTCGAGAAAAAGCTGAGTCTGGTGGGTGTGGGTTACAAAGCCCAGGCCCAGGGCGCCAAGCTGAACCTGACCGTGGGTTACTCGCATCCCGTCAATAAAGACATGCCCGCTGGCATCACCGTTGCGACGCCAACCCCCACGGAAATCGTGATCAAGGGCGCTGACCGTCAACGTGTTGGCCAGGTTGCTGCCGAGATTCGTGCGATTCGCCCCCCTGAGCCTTACAAGGGCAAGGGCATTCGTTACGTGGACGAAAAGATCACGATCAAAGAAACCAAGAAGAAATAAGGAGCTGCAATATGTTGACCAAAAAAGAGCAGCGTCTTCGTCGGGCGCGCCAAACCCGGATTCGCATCGCCACGCAAGGCGTCGCGCGTTTGACCGTAAACCGCACCAACCTGCACATCTACGCCAGCGTCATTTCTGGCGATGGCGGCAAGGTGATTGCAACGGCGTCTACCGCAGAAGCAGACATCCGCAAAGCGCTGGGTGCTTCGGGCAAAGGCGGCAACGTCGCTGCAGCGCAGGCGATTGGCAAGCGCCTGGCTGAAAAGGCGAAAGCCGCCGGTGTCGAAAAAGTGGCGTTTGATCGTTCAGGTTTTGCGTACCACGGCCGCGTCAAAGCGCTGGCCGATGCGGCACGCGAAGCAGGCTTGCAGTTCTAAGCAGATCGGAATAAGTAATGGCTAAAGTTCAAGCGAAGATGCAGGGCAAAGCAGAAGGTCCTGAAGACGGCATGCGCGAGAAGATGATCGCAATCAACCGGGTCACCAAGGTGGTCAAGGGTGGCCGTATCCTCGGTTTTGCGGCTCTGACCGTGGTCGGCGATGGCGATGGCCGTATCGGCATGGGCAAGGGCAAATCAAAAGAAGTGCCGGCAGCCGTGCAAAAAGCCATGGAAGAAGCCCGCCGCAACATGATCAAGGTGTCGCTCAAGAACGGCTCCATCCACCACAAGGTGATGGGTCATCACGGCGCCGCCAATGTGATGATGGCGCCAGCACCCAAAGGTACCGGCATCATCGCGGGCGGCCCAATGCGCGCAGTGTTTGAAGTGGTTGGCATCACGGACATCGTGGCCAAAAGCCATGGCTCAACCAACCCTTACAACATGGTGCGAGCGACGCTTGACGCTTTGTCTGTTTCCACGACGCCGGCTGAAGTCGCCGCCAAGCGTGGCAAAACAGTCGAAGAGCTCTTCGTTTAATACCGAGTACAAGCCGGAGTTTAGAAATGACGACAGAACAAAAAGTAGCGGCGGCCAAAGTGACGGTCCAACTGGTTCGCAGTCCTATCGGCTGCCAGGAATCACACCGTGCCACCGTGCGCGGTTTGGGCCTTCGCAAAATTCGCAGTACCAGCGAATTGGTCGATACCCCCGAAGTGCGTGGAATGATTAACAAGATCAGTTATCTGGTCAAAGTGCTGTAAGAGGGAAGATCATGGAACTCAATGGCATTCAGCCGGCAGACGGCGCAAAGCACTACAAACGTCGGGTTGGCCGTGGCATCGGTTCGGGCATTGGCAAAACGGCAGGGCGCGGTCACAAGGGGCAAAAGTCCCGTGCAGGCGGCTACCACAAGGTCGGTTTTGAAGGCGGTCAAATGCCTTTGCAGCGCCGTTTGCCCAAACGCGGTTTCAAATCGCATTTGCTGCAGTTCAATGCCGAAGTCACTTTGACTTCGCTCGAACTCCTGACTGCAAGCGATGTTGACATGTTGACGCTGAAACAAGCCGGCTTGATTCCGGAAAAGGCCAAAGTTGTCAAAATCATCAAGACTGGGGTCATCTCCAAGGCGTTCAAGCTGACTGGCATTGGCGCCACGGCGGGTGCGAAGGCGGCCATCGAGGCTGCTGGCGGCAGCGTCGCCTGAAGGCGATTCAAAGACGACTGAACCTGCACGAAACGAGATAACACGTGGCAACCAACGCGAATCAATTGGCAAAAACCGGCAAGTTCGGCGACCTGCGTCGTCGGCTTGTGTTTTTGCTGCTTGCGCTGGTTGTTTACCGCATCGGTGCCCATATCCCCGTGCCAGGCATTGATCCAGCGCAATTGCAGCAGTTCTTCAAAGGCCAGCAAAGTGGCATTTTGGGAATGTTCAATGTGTTCTCGGGTGGCGCCTTGTCGCGCTTCACGGTGTTTGCCTTGGGAATCATGCCGTACATTTCGGCGTCGATCATCATGCAGCTCCTGACTTATGTGTTGCCGGCATTCGAGCAGTTAAAAAAAGAAGGTGAAGGCGGTCGCCGCAAGATCACCCAGTACACGCGTTACGGCACGCTGGGTTTGGCGCTGTTTCAATCGATGGGTATTGCGATTGCGCTGGAGAGTTCGGCAGGTTTGGTGATCACGCCGGGTTTTGGTTTTCGCATCACTGCCATTTTCACATTGACGGCGGGAACCATGTTCCTGATGTGGCTCGGTGAACAGATTACTGAGCGCGGTTTGGGCAATGGTATTTCGATACTGATTTTTGGTGGCATCGCGGCCGGATTGCCGAATGCACTGGGTGGCATGCTGGAACTTGTGCGTACAGGTGCCATGAGCATCATCATTGCCTTGTTCATTGCGATCCTGGTTGTCCTGGTTATTTATTTTGTGGTGTTTGTTGAACGCGGGCAACGCAAAATTCTGGTGAACTACGCAAGACGTCAAGTTGGCAATAAGGTTTATGGCGGGCAGTCTTCCCATCTGCCCCTGAAATTGAATATGGCCGGTGTGATTCCTCCCATTTTTGCTTCGTCAATTATTTTGTTGCCCGCGACCGTGGTGGGCTGGTTCAGCACGGGTGAGTCTATGCGCTGGCTGAAAGACATTGCCGGTTCTTTGACGCCGGGCCAGCCAATCTATATCATGTTTTATACGGCGGCGATTGTGTTCTTCTGCTTTTTCTATACGGCGCTGGTGTTTAACAGCCGGGAAACGGCAGACAATTTG
>JANMVT010000016.1:0-8218 GCA_031392945.1 Rhodoferax sp.
CTGGTCAGCATTCCGATGCGCGGCGCGGTCGAAAGCCTGAATGTGTCCGTGGCCAGCGGCGTGTGTTTGTTTGAGGCGCTGCGCCAAAGGCAAAGTGCGGGGCAGGGCGGTAAGTGAACCTGGAGACTTGACAATGAACGCTACTAAAATGATACCTAACTATTCAATAACCACGAGGGCTATCTCCCTGTTTCTTTCCTCATTTCTGCTGTGGGGCTGCACCCAGGAGCAGCAGAACAAAATCAGCCGGGACATCCAGAACTGGACGGGCACCAATGGCGTTCTGGAGATCTATGCCGGTGACAAGCTGGTGCGCCGCTTCCTGAAAATCGACAAACTCTCCACCGCCATGGGCACCGACGACAACAAGCCGCGGCCCTACCGGTTTGGTTACGGCATCCTCGACGAAAACCTCAACATGATTGCCGACCCCGGCGAGAAGAAAGTCTATTTCGAGATCAGCGACTACGCCTCGAATTACGTCTTTTTCGAAAGCCCCCGTTAACCTACACGGCAATGTTTTGCCGCCGCTGCGATCACCGTGCTGATGCTGATCAGCATGGCGGCATAGGGGCATGGCAGCCAGTCGCTCATTTGGGCGCCACCGTTTCAACACCTGTCACAACCATTGCACCGTGCAGCTGCTCGACCGTAAACATAATCCTGTCGCCGACAGCCAATTTGTCAAGCAACGCCGGATCTTTTACCTGGAACACCATCGTCATGCCGGGCATGTCGAGGTTCTTGATGGGACCGTGTTTCAGGGTGATTTTCTTCGCATCCCTATCAACTTTTCGAACTTCACCTTCAGTCGCATCCTTCATCAGCCCGGGTTTTTCCATGGCAACAGCCAGCGTAGCTGCTCCGGGTGTTTTGGATTGTGCAAATACGCTGGTCGGCGCGAGGGAAGCGGCGATCAGAAGAGAAGAAATTAGAATGAGTTTTTTCATGATTGATTCTTTAAAAAAATAGTTTTCGGCAGCGGGTGTTTAATGCTTGTGGTCTGAGTGGCCGTCGCCCTTGATGGCGACAACTGCAATTTTGCCCACCATGCCCGCTTGGTAATGCCCGGCAATCAGACACGCAAAATCAAAATTCCCGGGCCTGTTGAATGTCCAGATGATCTCGCCCGTTTTGCCGGGAGCCACGTGGGCCATATAGGGTTCCTCGTGCTCCATGGTGGGAAACTTCAGCATCAGCGCGGCATGCTCATCCAGTTCTTTTTTTGTGCCGATGACCAGCTCATGTGTTACCGCGCCGGTGTTTTTGAGAACGATTTTGACTGTCTCGCCTTGCTTCACATCAATTTTGTCAGGCGTGAAGCGCATGGTGTCTGACATTGCCAGTGTGATGGTGCGCTTGACGGCTTTGGCGTCGCCTGCGATGCCCCAGTCTTTTTGTTCCTTTTTGACGGGGCCAGCCGGTTTGGCATGCCCTTCATCCCCATGGGCCAACGCCAGGGCGCTGGCACCAGAGACAAACAGGGCGATCAGGGTTGAGTTCAGTTTTTTCATGGTTTCCCTTCGGTTAAAAAATTAATGATTCATGTTGCCCATGGGCTTGCGCACCTTGAGTTCGACCGGTTTGCTCGCTGACTGACCGGTCGCTGGGTTGTTGAGCCCCGTGACCAGCCCGTTGTTGGCAGCAGTTTCTGACTGGAATCGCGCGGGCTCGGGCAGTGCGCCGGTCCACTCGAAAGCCTGTGTGCCTGCGGGCTGCCTGAACCAGCCGGGGTCTTTGTAGTCGCCAGCTTTCTGGTCTTTGCGCACCTTGAGCAGGCTGAACATGCCGCCCATCTCGACCGGGCCGTAGGGGCCGGTGCCGGTCATCATGGGCAGGGTCCGGTCCGGGATGGGCATTTGCATTTCACCCATGTCGGCCATGCCGCGCTCGCCCATCACCATGTAATCGGGCACCAGCTTCTGGATTTTGTTGACCAGGCCCCGGTGGTCCACACCGATCATGTTGGGCACGCTGTGGCCCATGGGGTTCATGGTGTGGTGGCTTTTGTGGCAGTGCAGGGCCCAATCGCCTTCTTCATCGGCCACAAACTCCAGCTGGCGCATCTGGCCTACGGCCACGTCGGTGGTCACTTCGGGCCAGCGGCTGCCTTTGGGCGTGGGGCCACCATCAGTGCCGGTCACCAAAAACTCATGCCCGTGCAGATGAATCGGGTGGTTGGTCATGGTCAGGTTGCCAATGCGGATGCGCACTTTGTCGCCCATGCGCACATTGAGCGAATCGATGCCGGGGAAGGCCCTGCTGTTCCAGGTCCACAGGTTCTGGTCCAGCATGGTGTTGGGCTTGGGTGTGGTGCTGCCAGGGTCGATGTCGTAGGCGTTCAGCAGAAAGCAAAAGTCCCGCTGCACCTCATCGATCAGCGGGTGCCTGGTTTTGGGATGCGTCACCCAGAAGCCCATCATGCCCATGGCCATTTGCACCATTTCGTCGGCATGCGGGTGATACATGAAGGTGCCGGGGCGGCGTGCGATGAACTCGTAGACAAAGGTTTTGCCAACTGGAATCTGCTTCTGGTTCAAACCGCCCACACCGTCCATGCCATTGGGCAGACGCTGGCCGTGCCAATGGATTGTGGTGTGTTCGGGCAACTTGTTGGTCACGAAAATTCGCAGGCGGTCGCCCTCCACCACTTCGATGGTGGGGCCGGGGCTTTGTCCGTTGTAGCCCCATAGTGTGGCTTTCATACCAGGCGCGATCTCACGAATCACAGGCTCGGCCACCAGGTGAAATTCCTTGACGCCATTGTTCATGCGCCAGGGGCATGTCCAGCCATTGAGCGTGACCACCGGGTTGTAGGGCTGGCCGCTTGGAGGCATGAGGGGCGCAGCAGTGTCGGGTTTGCCCA
This sequence comes from Rhodoferax sp., assembly GCA_031392945.1. Classification (GTDB taxonomy): domain Bacteria; phylum Pseudomonadota; class Gammaproteobacteria; order Burkholderiales; family Burkholderiaceae_C; genus JANYCG01. The sequence continues at coordinate 2,867 of JANMVT010000016.1, forward strand.
TCGTCATGGGCTCGGGCAGGGCGGCCATGGCGACCTTGCTTACGCTGGCCGCTGCAACGGCCGTGATGGCTGCCTGGCCAAAAAATTTGCGTCTGTCCATTGGGGGTCCTTTGAATTGTTTTAGTTGCTCAATGAGCGGCTGCGGCCTCTCCGCCCATGCCAGCCGAACTGGCTTTCATGCCCGCGAGGCCCCCTACAGAGGTGCCCGTGAGGGTGGTTTGCAGATCGGCTTCGGCCAGCCAGAAGTCGCGCTGGGCCTCGATGGCGCTGTTCACGCTCATCACCTGCTGGCGCGTGTCGGCCAGCAAGTCCCAGACGCTGGCCAGCATGCCGCTGTAGCGCAGCACAATTTCGTCATTGATGAATTTGCGCAGCGGCACGATCTCGTCGCGGTAATGGCGCGCCAGGTCATAGGCGGTGCGGTAGCCGTGATAGGCCTCGCGGGCTTCCGAGCGCGCCTTGACGGCCACTTGGCGCACGCGTGCGGCAGATTGCAGGTATATGGCCTTGGAGCGGGCGTTTCTGGCCCCGCCCCAGTCGAAAATTGGCAAAGGCAATTCGATGTCCACACCTCGACGCGCTTCCTGGCTGAGCGTGGCATTGTCAAAAAATGTCGTACTTGTGAAACCCAAATTCATGCCATTGAAATAGCCGGTCACAGTTTTGAAGCCCAACTGGTCTGCCACAAAGACGGACTCGGACATGGCCGAGCGAACGTCCAGGCGTGCACTCAGCGCACTTGCTTCCACGTCGCTGATCTCGGTCACGGTTTTGGGCAAGTCGGGCAAGCGTTCTGCCAGCGCAAAGTTGATTTGTGCGCCCCATAAACCCATCAAGCGGATCAGTTTTTCACGTTCGCTGAAATTGGCTTGTTCAGCCCTGGCCAGCTGCGCTGTCGCATCCGCCAGAAACACCTGCTCGCGGGCCTGCTGCAACCGGCTCCAGTTGCCTACGCGCGCCATGCGCCTGGCCAGTTCTGCGCCGGCCTGCGCCGCCTCTTTGACATTGGCCATGTAGATCGCGGTTTGTTGCGCAGCCACCGCAGTGATCCAGGCTTTGCGTGTGTCAGATGCCAACCGGATCACGTCTTGCGCCGCCATCAGTTTGGCCATTTCGTGCTGCTGGCCTTGCCATTTGGCTCTCCAGGGCAAAGTCAGCAGGCCGATCACGTCAAAGCGCAGAACTCGTTCGATTTCAAGCGTCTCGCCTTGGGTAAACCGGCCAATGGAAAAATGCGGGTTGGGCAAGCGGCCCATTTGCACGCGGTCCGCGTCGCTGATGCCCAGTACGGCCATGGAGGCCTGCAATGCGGGGTTGTTGAGCAATGCAATGCGCACGGCCGCGTCTGCGGTAAGAGGTGCCTTCAGCAACTCCGCCACTGCGGTTTGGCTGGTTTGCTGATCTTGATGCAGCGCGGCTTTGACGCCGCCAGTTTTCCCATCAGTGAGGCGCTGAAGATCAGCCAGGTCGCCGTCTGGCGATAGCGAAGCGCACGCTGTCAACGACAGCAGCAGCATTGCTCCGAATGCTTGTTTCAGGGTGAAGATGGTCTTGGTTTTCATGCCATCCCCTAATGTTTGTGCGCGTTCGGCGCGGTGGAATTTGCAGCGTCGGGCGGTTTGTCATTTCCTTTGGGCGGCGCTTTGAATTGAGATTCTTCCCATTTGAGGATGTCGATATGCCCCCTCCTGAACTGGCCCACTTCGGCATTGGCGTTTTTCCAGTCACTCGTGTTCATCTCCACGCCCGTGGGGGTATCGACGAATACTGATTGGTAAACCACAGGTGGGACGGTGGCAGCCGGGTCTGTGACTGAGGGCTGCGCAAGCGCCATGGGAGGCGCAGCCACGAATGCGCATGCCAGGGCGCAGGTGAGCAATGGAATATTTTTCAAAGGAAACTCCTGAACTTGACCCAGGTGATCGAATGACCACGGAGGTTCGCCTGCAATCCACCTCAAAGGGCGAATCGCGGACGAACTAAGGCTAGGGCGTTCAGGAGATAGGCGGTTTCAGGCTGGATGCCAGCGAAGCGCTGGCAAAGCTGAAACCCGTTGCAGCAAAAAACGACGGGGAGGGCAATAATGCAGGGGCGAGGGCTACAGTGTTTGCCAGAGCGAAAGAATGGCAAATCTGGCACACGCCGCAACTGCCGCAATGGCCATTGGCAGTGGTTTCCTGGCCGTCTGGGGAATGTGATGAAGCGCCCAAAGCCATTTCCGCGTGGCCCGGGCATCCGGCATGCGACTGAGCGGCACTTTCTTCATCAAAGTGACCGCTAGCCCGCGTGGAATAATCGTATTCAGCTTCTAAATTTATAGCATTAAAATTTTGAGCTGACATCTCCACGGCCATCACACTGCCAGCCCAGCCACGCAGTGGCAGCAGGACGAGCATGAGGATCAGGACAAATCGGCGCATGGTGGGTAGACAGTATAGATCCGTACAAGTTCCGTGACGCCAGCTGACGCAAGTATCCGGCGATGTGCCAGTTCAGGCGATGGCTTGCAGCATCGGTTTTGCCATGGCCGGTTTCGGGGTGCTGGTGGCGCCAAACTGGATTTCGCCGGACAGCTGGCCGCCTTCTTCGATGACGACCTTGCCGTAGCGGATCTTGCCCGTGACTTTGCCGGTGGCATAGATCACCAGCTTCTGGCGAACGGTCAGGTTGCCGTCAAACTCGCCGTGGATTTCGGCGATGTCGATTTCGGCGGACCCCTTGAATGCGCCCTGCTCTGATATTTGCATCAGGCGCGAATCCATGGTGGCTTCGACCAGGCCCTCGACCACCAGCGTGTCGCAATCGGTGATTTCGACGCCCTTGAGCTTGATGTTGGGGCCGACTATGAGTTTGCTGCCGCCTTCTTTGGCTGCCACTGGCACGGATCCTGGCGCGCTGGCCGCCTGGCCTGGCGAACTGGCGGCAGCCTGGGCCGGCGAATACGCCGCGCCTGCCGCTGCGCTGCCATAAGCCGACGTGGTTGGGGTGGCTGGGGTGGCGCGGGTGTTCAGCGGCTGCTCGTCGCGTTTACTGAAAAATGGTGATTGCATTGCCATGTGTTTCCTCGGTAAAAGAGGCCATGGTATGCGCCTGCCGGCTTACAAACGCTATGAAAAATGCAATAACTGTAACGAGAAAAGCCGGCGGCCGCGCAGCCGGCCCGGGCGCGTCAATGCCCCAGGATTTTGGACAGGAAGTCCCGGCTGCGCTCGTTCTGCGGATTGTTGAAAAAGTCGTGCGGGTTGTTCTGTTCAACGATCTGGCCCTGGTCCATGAAGATCACGCGGTCGGCGACGGCTTTGGCGAAACCCATCTCGTGCGTCACGCACAGCATGGTGATGCCCTGGCTGGCCATCTCCACCATCACGTCAAGCACCTCCTTGATCATCTCCGGGTCCAGCGCCGAGGTCGGCTCGTCAAACAGCATGATCTTGGGCGTGAGGCACAAGGCGCGGGCGATAGCCACGCGTTGCTGCTGGCCGCCCGAGAGCTGTAGCGGGTACTTGCCGGCCTGCTCGGCGATGCGCACGCGCTTCAACTGCGCCATGGCTTTTTCTTCGGCCTCTTTTTTGGGCAGCTTGCCGACCCACATTGGCGACAGCGTCAAATTCTCCAGCACGGTGAGGTGCGGGAACAGGTTGAACTGCTGGAACACCATGCCCACTTTTTTGCGTACGTCGTCGATGGCTTTGACATCGTCGGTGAGCTCGACGCCATCGACAAACAGATGGCCTTCCTGGTGTTCTTCAAGCCGGTTGATGCAGCGGATCAGGGTGGACTTGCCCGAGCCTGACGGCCCGCAGATGACGATGCGCTCGCCAGGGGCCACGTCCAGGTTGACGTCGCGCAGCACATGGAAGCTGTTGCCGTACCATTTGTTGAGATGGTCGAACTTGATGATCGGTTCTGTCATGGTTTTTGGCTAACTTTCATGCGAAGGCGCGTTGCGCCCCGTAGCACGAAAGTTTGTTCCTTCACGTTAATAAGCTTCAACGGGCCTTGCCTTTGTTGACCTGTTTTTCAACCCAGATGCTGTAGCGCGACATGGAAAAACAGAATGCGAAATAAATCATCGCGATGAACAGGTAGCCTTCGATCTTGAAGGGCCGCCAGTTGGCGTCGGAGTTCACTGCCAGCGACAAGGCGCCGGTCAGCTCGTACAGGCTGACGATGGTCACCAGGGACGTGTCCTTGAACAGGCCGATGAAGTTGTTCATGATGCTGGGCACCACCATGGCCAAAGCCTGCGGCAGCACGATTTTGCGTTGCGTCTGCCAGTACGACAGCCCGAGCGTGGCCGCCGCTTCCAGCTGGCCCTTGGGGATGGCCTGCAGGCCGCCCCGGATCACCTCGGCCATATAGGCCGCTGCAAACAGTGTGATGCCCACCAGCACGCGGATCAACACGTCGATGGAAAAACCCTGCGGCATGAACAGCGGAAACATGAACGAGGCCATGAACAGCACCGACACCAGGGGCACGCCGCGGATCAGTTCCACATAAATGGTGCAAAAAGTGCGGATGGCCGGCAGAGTGGACCGCCGCCCCAGGGCCACCACCATGGCGATGGGGAAGGCCAGGGTCATGGAGAGCGAGGCCAGCAAAATCGTCAGCGGCAGTCCGCCCCAGCGGTCGGTTTCCACCTTGCCCAAGCCCAGCATGTTGCCGTGCATCAGGATGAACGATGCTGTCAGAACCAAGGCCCAAAGCGCCGGCAGCCAGGGTTTCCAGAAAGCCCGGCTGCAACTCGCGATCAACAAGGCCAACATCAGCAGGGTGGCGGCCAAGGGCCGCCACTGCTCTTCAAATGGGTAACGGCCAAACAGGATGAAGCGGTATTTTTCGGCCACCAGGCCCCAGCACGCCCCTGCACCGTCGGCCCTGCAGGCCTCGAAATTGGGCCGCCAGACGGCGTGCAGCACAGCCCAACTGAACAGCTTGGGCAACAGGTAGAGCAGCAGGGCGCCGACCACCAGGGTCAGCAAACTGGTGACCAGGCCGCTGAACAGGTTGATGCGGATCCACGCCACCAGGCCTTCGGTTTTCACTGGGGCCGGGCGCGCCGGGATGGTTTGAAAGGTTTGGGCGGCCATCGTCGTTCAGCGCTCTTTGATGGCCGAGCGCGCGTTGTACCAGTTCATCAGCAAGGACGTGGTCAACGAAGTGGTCAGGTACACCAGCATCACGATGGAGATGCATTCCACCGCGCGACCGGTCTGGTTCAGGCTGGTGTTGGCGATCGACACCAGATCGGGGTAGCCAATCGCGACCGCCAGGGATGAGTTCTTGGTCAGGTTCAAAAACTGGTTGGTCATGGGCGGGATGATCACGCGCAGGGCCTGGGGAAGTTGC
>JANMVT010000214.1:0-4121 GCA_031392945.1 Rhodoferax sp.
GGAACGCCTGGCCGTGCTCTGGCACCACGGGGTGAACACCGGGCGCCTGACACCCAGCGAGTTCGTGGCCGTCACCTCGGCCAATAGCGCCAAGCTGTTCAACATCTATCCGCAAAAGGGCAGCGTATCGGCGGGCGCGGACGCCGACCTCGTGCTCTGGGACCCGGCCGGCACAAAGACTATTTCGGTCAAGACACAGCACAGCAAAGTGGACTTCAACATCTTCGAGGGCATGCAGGTACGCGGCGTAGCCAGCCACACACTGAGCCAGGGCAAGCTGGTCTACGTCAAGGGCGATCTGCGCGCCGAACGAGGTGCAGGCCGCTACATCAAGCGCCCGGCCTTCGGCAGCAATTTCGACGCCGCGCACAAGCGCGCCGAAGCCAGAACGCCCACCGCGGTCAGCCGCTGATTCGCAAAAGCGCCCATCCCGCCCTCCCCCACCCTCCCCCACCCGCAAGGAGAACCCCATGAACTCAGCCGTGATCGACAAACCCGCCAGCAAGAGCATCGACAGCCTGCGCATCAACGGCGAGCGCCTGTGGCAATCGCTGATGGAACTGGCCAAGATCGGCGCCACCGCCAAAGGCGGCGTGTGCCGCCTGACCCTGACCGATCTGGACAAACAGGGGCGTGACCTCGTCCTCCAGTGGGCCAGGCAGGCCGGCATGGCGGTGGTGATAGACAAGATCGGCAATGGCTTCATGCGCCGCGCCGGACGCAACAACGCCCTGCCCCCGATCGTCACCGGCAGCCATATCGACACCCAGCCCACCGGCGGCAAGTTCGACGGCAACTACGGCGTGCTGGCCGGGATCGAAGTCGTGCGCACGCTCAACGACCACGGCATCGAGACCGAGGCGCCGATCGAAGTCGCGTTCTGGACCAACGAGGAAGGTTCGCGTTTCGTCCCGGTCATGATGGGCTCGGGCGTGTTCGCCAAAGCCTTCACGCTCGAACACGCCTACGCCGCCCGCGACACCGCCGGCAAGTCGGTCAAGGAGGAACTCGAACGCATCGGCTACATCGGCCCGCAGGAGCCGGGCGACCATCCGATCGGCGCCTATTTCGAAACCCATATCGAACAGGGCCCGGTGCTCGAGGACAACGACAAGACTATCGGCGTGGTGCAGGGCGTGCTCGGCATCCGCTGGTTCGATTGCACCGTGACGGGTATGGAGGCGCATGCCGGCCCGACCCCGATGGCCTTGCGCAAGGACGCGATGCAGGTCGCCACGCACCTGATGCAGGAGGTGGTGGCTGCGGCGCTGCGCCACAAGCCGCATGGGCGCGGCACGGTCGGCATGGTGCACGTGCACCCGAACAGCCGCAACGTGATCCCGGGCCGGGTCAAGTTCTCGATCGACCTGCGCAACGCCACCGACGCGCTGGTAGACACCATGGCGGCCGAAGTCAAGGCCTACGCGGCGCAACTGAGCCAGGACAGCGGCCTGCCGATCGAGATCGAGATGGTGTCGAGTTACCCGGCGCAGATATTCCACGAAGACTGCGTGGCTGCGGTGGCGCGAGCGGCCGTCAAGCTGGGTTACTCCAACATGCCCGCGGTCAGTGGCGCGGGGCACGACGCGGTCTACATGGCACAACTGGCGCCGGCCGGCATGATCTTCATTCCCTGCAAGGACGGCATCAGCCACAACGAGATCGAAGACGCCAAACCCGAACACATCACCGCTGGCTGCAATGTGCTTCTGCACGCGATGCTGGAGCGCGCTGGCACGTAGTTTGCGTCTACGGCTCCGGCCCCCTTTTTTCCCGCGCCCATCCCCAAGACCCCACCCATCCAGGAGAACGAGAACCCATGAAATCCATCCACCGCCGCCATGTCGTTGTTTTGGCCGCAGCGCTCGCCACCCTGTCCCCGGGCCTGGCCCTGGCGCAGGCCAAGCTCAAGGTTGCCGGCATCTATACCGTGCCGTTCGAACAACAATGGGCGGGCCGCCTGCACACCGCGCTGAAGGCTGCCGAAGCACGCGGGGAGATCGAATACAAGGCGAGCGAAAACGTGTCCAATGCCGACTACGAACGCGTCATGCGCGAGTACGCGACGGCGGGCAACAACCTCATCGTGGGCGAAGCCTTTGCAGTGGAAGCGGCAGCGCGCAAAGTGGCCAAAGACTTCCCGAAGGTGTCGTTTTTAATGGGCTCTTCGGCCAAGCCGCAGGCTCCCAACTTCAGCGTGTTTGACAACTACATCCAGGAGCCCGCCTACCTGTCGGGCATGGTGGCCGGCGGCATGACCAAGAGCAACAAGATCGGCATGGTCGGTGGCTTCCCGATCCCCGAGGTGAATCGCCTGATGCACGCCTTCATGGCTGGCGCCAAAGAGACCAACCCCAAGGTTGAATTCACCGTGAGCTTCATCAACAGCTGGTTCGACCCGCCCAAGGCCAAGGAGGCCGCTTTTGCGATGATCGACAAGGGGGCAGACGTGCTTTACGCCGAGCGCTTTGGCGTGAGCGACGCTGCCAAGGAAAAAGGCAAGCTGGCCATCGGCAACGTCATCAACACGCAGGACAAATACCCCGATACCGTGGTCGCCTCCGCCTTGTGGAACATGGAACCCAGCATCGACCGCGCCGTCAAAATGGTGAAAGATGGCAAGTTTGCGGCAGAGGACTACGGCCAATATTCGATGATGAAACACAAGGGCTCCGAGCTGGCCCCGTTGGGCACGTTTGAGAGCAAGGTGCCCGCGGACATTATCGCCAAAGTCAAGGCCAAAGAGGCAGCGATCATGGGTGGCAAATTCAGCGTGAAGGTGGATGACACGCAGCCTAAATCCACAGCTAAATGAGCCGAAACGTGGCGAAGTTCACTAGCCCTCTTGATTGAATCCGGCCGGCGACATCAGCATGCTTCCAAACGCACACCTCGCCGTCGTTCACCCAGCCAAGGTTCGGGATTATTTGCTGTCTCCGAGCCATCCGGTAGGCCGGTTCAAATCGGTCGTGTTCGCGGCACTGGGATACACGCAAGAGAACTGGCGCAGACTGAGTGATGACCTGCTGGCGTTGGCTCAAAGCGGTGAGGCGGAGGCCGGGCAGGCAAGCCCGTATGGTCTGAAGTACGAGGTAAATGGTAAGCTCATCGGACCTGCTGGTCGAACCGGACTTTTTGTCACGGTCTGGTTGATGAAGCACGGTGAAGTAGCGCCAAGGTTTGTTACGGCACATCCGGAGTAAATTATGTACAGGCTTCTCGATACAGTGGCTCTTACGCACGACATTCCCAACGCTGGCCTGCGTCGCGGTGACCTCGGCGCGGTGGTTGAGTTGCATGCACAGGACGCGATGGAAGTTGAATTCGTGGCTGCCTCGGGGCGCACCCAGGCTCTGCTCACGCTTGGCGCAGGGGATGTCCGCCAACTTGGGGATCGGGATCTCATCGCGGTTCGATCGCTCGAAGAAACTGACGGCTAAACGGGCGGTTGCACCAGGCTTGACCTCGATGCAGGGAGTATGCCGCCAGCAGGCAGCAGCATCCTAAATGCCTTGCAAATACGAGGGCAGACAGGAATTTATGGTGCCGGGCATCGCTTGAATCCTGCGGTTTAACCCGCATGCTGGTTTTGCAAGCCCTGACTGGCATCAGTCTTGAACACGATAGGGAATTAGCCGTTACACCGGCAACACTTGCCCGCCCCATCGATTTATGACCCAAGTCGTCCTGTCACTGAACCACATCACCAAACGCTTCGGCGCGCTGGTGGCCAACGACTCGATTTCGCTGGAACTCAAAGCGGGCGAGATTCTGGCGTTGCTGGGCGAAAACGGCGCGGGCAAGTCGACCCTGGTGTCGATCCTGTTCGGGCACTATGTGGCCGATTCTGGCGATATTGAAGTCTTTGGCAAACCCCTGGTCCCCGGCAACCCCAAGGCCGCGCTGGCAGCAGGCATCGGCATGGTGCACCAGCACTTCACGCTGGCCGACAACCTGAGCGTGCTTGACAACATCGTGATGGGCTCCGAGCCGCTGTGGCAGCCCTTCACGCGCCGCGCGCTGGCACGGGCCAAGCTGATGGAAGTCGGCCAGCGCTTTGGCCTGACGGTGCAGCCTGATGCCCTGGTGGGCAGCCTGTCGGTGGGCGAGCGCCAGCGGGT
>JANMVT010000056.1:0-7105 GCA_031392945.1 Rhodoferax sp.
GTTGCCAGAAGGCAAAGAGATGGTGATGCCGGGTGACAACGTGTCGATCACAGTGAAGCTGATCAACCCGATCGCCATGGAAGAGGGCCTGCGTTTCGCCATCCGTGAAGGTGGCAAGACGGTGGGCGCCGGTGTGGTTGCCAAGATCATTGCTTAAGCCATTCAACCTCTAAGGAAACATCATGGCCACCAAGCAAAAAATCCGCATCCGCCTCAAGGCATTTGACTACAAACTCATCGACCAGTCGGCCGCTGAAATTGTGGATACCGCCAAGCGCACCGGCGCGATTGTCAAAGGCCCCGTGCCATTGCCAACCCGCATGAAGCGTTTCGACATTCTGCGCTCACCGCACGTCAACAAGACCTCGCGTGACCAGTTTGAAATCCGCACGCACCAGCGTTTGATGGACATCGTGGATCCAACCGACAAAACGGTTGACGCCTTGATGAAGCTTGACCTGCCCGCCGGCGTGGACGTGGAGATCAAGTTGCAATAAACCTGCGCCCAGGCTGTAACGGCCTGGCGTTGACATGACGGTCTGGGTGGAAGCCCAGGCCGTTTTTTTGGCCTTAAGGGGTCTGGGTCAGGATTTGGCCAATAACAGGCCCGGCTCATCTTCCAGCAGCAAGGCCTGCGCCCATACCTTCAATTTGGACGTGTCCGAACGCAACACCTCCTGCTTGACCGCCAGTATCTGCGCTGGGTGCATTGAAAAACTGCGCAAACCCAGGCCCAGCAACAGTCGCGTCAAGCTGGTATCGCCAGCCATCTCGCCGCAGACGCTGACGCCCTTGCCCTGCGTGTTGCATTCCGCGATGGTGTCGGCCACCAGGCGCAGCACAGCCGGATGAAGCGGGTCGTACAGGTGGGCGACTGATTCGTCCGCCCGGTCGATCGCCAGCGTGTACTGGATCAAATCATTGGTGCCGATGGACAAGAAGTCGAAATACTTCAAGAACAGCTTGAGCGTCAGCGCCGCCGCCGGGATTTCAATCATCGCGCCGAGTTGCAAAGGGCCATAAGCCAAGCCCCGGTTGTCGAGCTCGGCGCGCGCGTGGTCGAGCAAAGACAAGGTCTGGCGAATTTCGCTGCCATGCGCCAGCATCGGAATCAACAGGTTGACCTGGCCGTGCTGCGCGGCGCGCAAAATCGCGCGCAACTGCGTCAAAAACATGGCCGGGTCAGCCAGGCTCCAACGGATCGCGCGCAGGCCCAGCGCCGGGTTCAGGTGCGACTCGTCACGGTGGCCTTTGTCCGGGGCTTTGTCCAGCGGCTTGTCGGAGCCGATGTCCACCGTGCGGATTGTCATGGGCAGGCCCTGCATGCCCTCGATGGCGCGTTTGTAGGCCTGGTATTGTTCTTCCTCATCGGGCAGCTTGCCGTGGCGGCCCATGAACAGGAATTCGCTGCGAAACAGGCCGACGCCCACCGCGCCGGCCTTCACCGCCGCAACAGCATCTTCCGGCATTTCAATGTTGGCCAGCAACTCGACCTTTTTGCCGTCCAGGGTGACGGCCGGGGTGTGCAACAAGCGGCTCAGGCGGCCACGCTCCAGCTCCAGTTGGCGCTGCTTGAAACCATATTCGGCCAGGATAATGGGCGACGGGTCGACAATCACCACGCCGGCGTCGCCATCGATGATGACCCAGTCGTCCTGGCGCACCAACTGGCTGCTCAAGCGAGCGCCCACTACCGCCGGAATATCCATGCTGCGCGCCACAATAGCCGTGTGAGAGGCCTTTCCGCCAACATCGGTGATGAAACCGACAAACACGCTTTGCTTGAATTGCAACATGTCGGCCGGCGACAGGTCATGGGCGATGAGCACCAGGGGGACATCGACCGTGTCGTCAAGCAAAAGGTCTTGCTGTGGCGTTTTTCTCGATGGCCGGGATTGCTTTGGCGGCGCGATGGGGGACGGCGCGCCGCGCATGGCGCGCAAAACACGTTCAGTGATCTGCTCCAGGTCGGCCTTGCGTTCGCGCAGGTATTCGTCCTGCATCTCGTCAAATTGCCGCGCGATGACCTCGAGTTGGGAGGTCAGCGCCCATTCGGCGTTATAGAGGCGGTCGCTGATCCAGTGTTTCACGCCGTCAATCAGGTCTTCGTCATTGAGCAACAGCAAATGCACGTCCAGCAACGCCGCCAGTTCATGCGGCGCTTCCTTGGGGCCCATGTGGCTGATGGTAACCTGCAGGCGATGGATTTCATCAACCACCGCGTTGCGCGCCACCCTCACACGGTCTATTTCAGCGTCAACCTGGCTGGCTTCGATGAAGTAGTGGGCGACATCCACGCGGCTGGAGGCCACCAGCACGGCGCGACCGATGGCGATGCCACGCGCGACCGCCAGACCGTGGATGGAGAAGGTCAAGCCCAACTCCTTTTGGAAGTAACCTCTGTGATGGCAGGAACGAGCGGGCAATTTTTCGACGGGCCGCCCCTAGAAAAATTAGCCCCCTCGGGGGGCAGCGCAGCACACGCAGTGGCAAGCGTGGGGGCCATCTATTCCCCTTCCCCGAATTTGTCGTTGATCAGGCCCAGCAATGCGTCCATCGCCTCCTGCTCGCCCTGGCCGTCGGTGCTGATTTCGACCGTCGAGCCCAGACCGGCGGCCAGCATCATCACGCCCATGATGCTCTTGGCATTCATGCGGCGCTCGCCTTTGGCAATCCAGACCTCGCACGGGAAACTGCCCGCCATTTTGGTGAGTTTGGCCGACGCGCGGGCATGCAGGCCGAGCTTATTGCTGATGCTGATGGATGTCTTGATCATTCTTTTTTCTTGCCTGGTTTTGCGGCGCGCTGATGGCCACCTGCATCACACCGTTGGCCCCGCCGGACAAGGCGCGGGCGACCATGGCGTCGAGCGACTCGTGGCGGTAGGTCATGGCGCGCATCAACATGGGCAGGTTCACGCCGGCGATGAGCTTGGAGTTCACCCCGTCGATCAGCTTTTCGGCCACATTGGCCGGGGTCGCGCCAAAAATGTCGGTCAACACCAAAACATGCAGCGTGGCCAATTGCATCAACGCGATGCGGGCCGACGCCAGGGTTTCCTCGGGCGGGGCGTTGGGCGCCACGTCGATCGCGCGGACGCTGTCAGCGCTGTCTGGCAAGACGTGCAGGACGCACTGGCGCAAGGCGCTGGCCAGCGGCGCATGGGCGATGATGAGGATGCCGTTATTCATGGATTGCCGATCCCGCATTATGGCTTTTCGCCATCAAAAAATGCAGGTACGCGCCAATGGAGCACAAGAGATGAATGGCAAACGCGCCCTGAAACGCCCGTGCTTCGGGTTGACCCAGCGCCCTGAACGCGTCGATCATCAGGCCGATGCCCCATTGAATGGCAAACACCCCCGCAAAGATGACCAGGTTGTAAGCCGACAACGCGCGCCCGGCCAAGGCGGCTGGAAAGGCCATGCCCACTGCCGGCTGCGCCAAGGAGATGAAGGTGCAGCTTATGCAATAAGCCGCCAGCAAAACGCCGGTCCGGGCGCCGTGATCCTGGCCGCCGATGATGAGCCAGGCCATCAGAAGAAAACTCAGCGGAATCCCGCGGGCGATCAGTCGCCCGGCGTCCAGGCCCCGGCGGGCTAGCCACGGGTTGGCCATGCCCCAAAGCCAAAAACTGCACAACATGCCCACGTTGAGCCAGAAAAATGCGGTGGCCGCCTCGATGGGTGTGAAACCAGCCACCCGGGTCATCCACGGCACGACCCACAAGGTCTGCATTGCCAGCAAGCCGCCGTAAACAAAGAAACCAATGACGGCCATCTTCCTGAAATAGGGGTGCCGCCAGACCTGGGCGTAACTGGCAGGCACGCCGTCCGCCAGATGAAGGGGCTTTGATGCCGGTTTCCAGGCCGGGACCTGCCAGGCGATCAGGCCCGAAGCCAACAGCAGCAGCACAGCCAGACCGACAAACAAAGGGCGCCAACCGGCCATTGGCATCAACCATTGCACAGGCAGGGTGGACGCCACCATGCCCAAGGAGCCGCTCATCAGCATCCAGGAGTTGGCGCGCAGCAGGGTCGCTTCATCAAACCACCGGCGATAACCGGTAAGCGGCGCCATCAAGCAGGCGCTCACCCCCGCCCCGCACATGATCCGGGCGATCAGCAGGCCGGGAAATCCGCTGGCCATTGAAAATGCGATGCAACCCAGCACCGCCACCATCAGGAAGCAGAGAATGACCCGTTTGGGGCCATACCGGTCCAGCCAGGCGCCCAGCGGCAATTGCGTGGCCGCAAACCCAAGAAAATACCCGCCTGCCAGCAAGCCCAGACCCCGCGCGTTGAGGGAGAACTCCGCCGTCAACGTGGGCGACAGGGTCGCGGTGATGGCGCGAATCAAGGCCGAGAGAAAATAGGCGAACGCAAACGCCAGAAACACGGCGATGGCGCCGCGCCGCGACAGAACCGTCATTGAAAGCCCGGCGCTGCGCTTATTTCAGCGCGCCGAAGACTTTTTGCAAAATCGCGCTGCCAGTGCCAACCGGGTCCTGCCGTATCTTTTTCTCTTCCTCGCCAATCATCAGGTAAAGGCCATCCAGCGATTTGCCGGTGACATATTGCTGGATGTTGGCGTCTTCCTTCTTCATCAGGCCCAGTTCTGACGCTTTGCCTGCGATGTCGTTATATTTGCCGGCCAAACCGACCTTTTCGGTGGCTTTTGTCACCACTGGCAGGAATTTTACGGCCAGTGGTGCGCGGGTTTTTTCGGCAAAAAAACTGGTGACGGATGTAGCACCCCCGCCCAGGATTTTTTTTGCGTCGTCCACGCTCATGGACTTGACCGAGCCGACCAGAATGTCCTTGGCCATGGGCACCGCCGCCTCGGCCGCGCGGTTCATGGCGGTCACCAACTCGTCCACCCTGTCGCCCTGGCCCAGTGTTTTGAGCAAACTGGCGGCTTTTTCCAGGAATCCGGGCAGCGGAATTCGAACTTTATCGTTGCCGAGGAATCCATCTGTCTTGCCCAACAGGCCAATGGCGGATAAGGCGCCTTTTTCCAGGGCCGCCTTAAGGCCCTTGGACGCGTCGGCGTTGCTCAAGTCGCCCAGTGACAAGGCCAGCGCATGCTGGTGCGTCAGCGTGACCAACGAGGCCAGCGCGGGTATTGAAATCGAATTAAACTGTCTGCGATCCATGAAACCATCTCCCAAATGAAACGAAGCTTATATCTTGCCGCAGCCACCGGTGTCTTGGCAATTGGGGCTGCTGCCTATATGGCTTCCAGTGTAGAGGCTGCGCCGGCCTCCACGTTTGTGCTGCTGGACGGCTCCAAAAAAACCACCAGCGACCTGAAGGGGCGCGTCACCCTGGTCAATTTCTGGGCCACTAGCTGTGTGACTTGTGTGGCGGAAATGCCTAAGGTCATCGCCACTTACGACAAATACCACGCCAAGGGCTTCGACACCATCGCGGTGGCCATGAGTTACGACCCGCCCAGTTATGTCGTCAATTACACCGAGACACGCAAATTGCCTTTTGCAGTGGCCATCGACAACACCGGCAGCGTGGCCAAGGCTTGGGGCGAGGTCTCACTGACCCCCACCACCTTTGTGGTGAACAAACGCGGCGAAATCGTCAAGCGTTACGTCGGCGAACCTGATTTTGTGGAATTGCACAAATTGATTGAGAGCCTGCTGGCCGCTGCCTGACCGTCTGCATGGCCGCCTGCATGGCAAAAAGGGGCCGGGGTTGCTCAAACCCGGCCCCTTTGCCGTTTGCCTGCGGCTCAGGTGGCGCTTACTCTGGATAGGCTTCGATATTGATGCTGAGTTTGACCTCGTCGCCAATGCCTGGCACGCCAAATTTCATGCCGAAATCGGTGCGCTTGAATACGCCTTCAGCGTCGCCGCCGCACATCTCTTTTTTGGTGAAGGGGTGGGGCCCGCATTTGAACGCAGCCATGTTCAGCTTGAGCGGCTTGGTCACGCCCAGCAAAGTCAAATTGCCTTCAATACTCGCCAAATTGTCGCCGTTGAAGTTGAATTTGGTTGACTTGTAGACTGCCTCGGGGAATTCTGCCACGTTGAAGAAATCAGCGGCGCGCAGGTGCTCGTCACGGGACCGTGTGCCGTCAGCGCGTTTGGCGTCGCCGGTGTTGACCGAGGCGGTGGTGATTTTTGCCTCCAGCGAGCCCGATTTTGTGGCTTGGTCGAACACGACTTTCCCGCTCATCTTGTCAAACCGGCCATGGACGGTGGACATGCCCAGGTGGCTGATTGTGAAATTGGGAAATGAATGCAGCGTATCGAGGTTGTAGGTCTGGGGCGCTGCCATGGCGGCGGAAACGGGCAACAGGCAGGCCAGCAGGGTGGTCGAAAGACGGGACATGAAGAAAACTCCTGTGAATTTTAGAGAAAAAGAAACGGACGAAATACCACTTACGTGGACGGTGCAGCCGCAGCAAACCAGGCCAGGCCAACTGCGAACAACATGGGAACCAAGGCTGCGGCGGAAGCCATTATGGCGGTCAACCAAACCGCGCGGGCGCCAGCCGGCACCAGGCGGACAGCCCAGGGCACTGCCAGTGTTGGCAGCAGGCAGTACCAGCGCAGTTCGCCAGTGAAAACCGCCAGCAGCCCGACCAGGCCTGCGGCCAAGCTGGCGGGCAGCGCCAGCGTCCACCCTGCGGGTGCGCGCCGTCCAGCGATCATTTGAACCAGAAGCGTGGCGCCCGATGCCGCGCCGACAGCGATGCCAATTTGGGCCAACATGGCCGACGCGCCGAGCAGGGCCAAGGCGCCTGCGCCCAAGCCCGACATGAGTGCTGCCGCGCTGGCGCGCACCGAGTCGCCGCTTGCAGCCGTGGTGGAGTCGCTCAGCAGCGCCAAATAGATAGCGGCGGCGGCGGCGGTCAGCAGGGCACCAGCCAGGGGCTGCTGCAGCAGCACGCGCAGCAAAACCCAAACAGCCGCCGCGCCAGCCAGAACCGCCAGAACCACACGAACCCGCATTTTCGGCTGCAATTTGGCCAACTCCAGCACAAGAACAGCCAGCGTGGCAAGCAATCCAACCAGGACCATTTTGCGCACCGAGGTCAGGGATTCAAATGACAGGCCCATGACCAGGGCGACGGTTGTCAAAAACCC
>JANMVT010000075.1:0-5298 GCA_031392945.1 Rhodoferax sp.
TTCAGCGACGGCCTGACCGTGCCGCGCACCATCGAGCTGTACCAGCAGTTTCGAGGCCGCTGCCAGCTTGCCTTTGGCATCGGCACCAACCTGACCAATGACCTGGGTTATGAGCCCTTGCAGATCGTCATCAAGATGGTGCGCTGCAATGGCCAGCCGGTGGCCAAGCTGTCTGACACACCGTCCAAAAACATGTGCGACGACGAGAAGTACCTGGCCTACTTGCGGCAAGTTTTCGATATCAATCAAAATCAATAAGCTTGGAAACCACTTGTTCGTTTTCGGAATTCCCCTGGATTTTTTCCTGTTCGGCTTCACGCTGCTGGGCGTGGCCCTGTTCCATCACCACACGCTGAAAGTCGCGGTGACGGGGCTCGTCGTCATCACCCTGTACAAGCTGGCCCTGGGCGACTTCGGCGGCACGCCCGGCATGGCGGGGCTGATGCAGTTGCTGCACCACGAGTGGGTGACGATTGCCAACCTGTTTGGCCTGCTGATGGGTTTTGCCCTGCTGGCAGACCACTTTGAAAAAACCGGCCTGCCGTCCATCCTGCCCGACTATCTGCCTAACGGCTGGAAGGGCGGTTTTGTCATGCTGATCCTGGTGTTTGTCATCTCCAGTTTTCTCGACAATATTGCGGCCGCCATGATTGGCGGCACCATGGCGGCAGTGTTGTACCAGCGCAAGGTGCACATTGGTTTTCTGGCGGCGATTGTGGCGGCCAGCAATGCGGGCGGCTCCGGGTCCGTAGTCGGCGACACCACCACGACGATGATGTGGATCGACGGCGTGGCGCCAGGCCAGGTGTTTGAAGCCTATGTCGGCGCCATCACGGCCATGGCGATTTTTGGCGTGATCGCCGCGCGCCAGCAACATGCCTACCAGCCCATCATGAAAGACGCACCCAAGGGCGCACACCTTCACTGGGCACGCCTCTGCATCGTGGTCATCATCCTGTTGGCTGCGGTGGGCGCCAATGTCTATTTCAACCTGAACAACCCGGTGGTGCTGGACCAGTTGCCCGTGATTGGCCTGGCGGTCTGGGCCGCGATTCTGGTCACCACGCCCTGGCGCACGCCGACCTGGAGCCTGTTGCCTGATGCCTTCAAGGGCAGCGTGTTTCTGCTCTCATTGGTGATGTGCGCCGCCATGATGCCGGTGCAGCATCTGCCTGCTGCGTCCTGGCCAACCGCTTTGGGTCTGGGCTTTTTAAGCGCCGTGTTTGACAATATTCCGCTGACAGCACTGGCCTTGAAGCAGGGCGGCTACGACTGGGGCTTTCTGGCCTACGGCGTCGGGTTTGGCGGCAGCATGATCTGGTTTGGCTCGTCGGCCGGCGTGGCACTGAGCAATATGTACCCTGAGGCCAAATCGGTCGGCGCCTGGCTCAAGGGTGGCTGGCACGTGGCCCTGGGTTATGTGGTCGGCTTCTTTGTGCTGCTGGCCGTGGTCGGCTGGCACCCGGAACCCAAACGCAGCAAGACCGGTCAACCGGTTGTGCCAACTGCTGTTGCACCTGCAACGGTCAATACGAATGCTATCAAATAGATACCTAACTATCTATACTCCACCAGGAAAAATCACACCTTTCTTCCAATATTGCCATGAACAAACCAAAAATCCTCATTGCCCGCGCCAACTTCCCCGAGGTCGTTGAAAAGCTCGCGCAGCACTTCGAAGTCGAATCCAACCAGGCGGATGTGTTGTGGACCAAGGCTGAGCTCATTCAAAAACTGCAGGGCAAGGCGGGCCTGTTTTGCACCAGTGGCGAGCCCATGGACGCCGAAGTCATCGCTGCCTGCCCGGATCTCAAAATCTGCGCCAGCATGGCGGTGGGTTACAACAACTTTGACGTGCCCGCCATGACGCGTGCCGGGGTGCTGGCCACCAATGCACCCGACGTATTGACCGAGACCACGGCAGACTTCGGGTTCGCCTTGCTGATGGCCACGGCGCGGCGCATTTCAGAGGCCGAACACTATCTGCGTGCAGGCCACTGGACCAAGTGGGCGGTGGACCAGTTCGCCGGCGCCGACCTGCACGGCAGCACGCTTGGCATCATCGGCATGGGCCGCATAGGGCAGGGCATCGCCAAACGCGGCGCCCACGGCTTTGGCATGAACGTGATTTACCACAACCGTTCACGCCTTGACGCGGCCACGGAAGCACAGTGCAAGGCCAGCTACGTCAGCAAAGAAGAGTTGCTTAAAACCGCTGACCACGTCGTGCTGGTGGTGCCGTATTCAAGGGAAGCACACCACACCATTGGTGCGCCGGAACTGGCGCTGATGAAGTCCACCGCCTGCCTTGTCAACATTGCACGCGGCGGCATAGTGGATGATGCGGCGCTGGCCGCCGCCCTGCACGACAAACGCATTGCCGCAGCGGGTCTGGACGTCTACGAAGGCGAACCCAAAGTGCACCCCGATCTGCTTACCGTGCCCAACGTGGTGCTGACCCCACACATCGCCAGCGCGAGCATTCCCACACGCATGGCCATGGCCAATCTGGCGGCTGACAACCTGATTGGTTACTTGCTGCACAACAAGCCGCTGACCCCCTTGAATCCGGCCGTGCTGGCCGCTTGACGCCGTCTGACGCTGCCTGACGGGGCTTAAGGGCGCTTCAGCGCCGTGACTTCGATCTCGATTTTCATGCGCGGGTCCAGCAGGCCGGCGCTGATCATCATGGCCGCCGGGCGCACGTCGCCAAAGTACTTCCGCAGCACCGGCCAGCACTGCTCGAACTCCGCGGCATTAGGCAGCACATAGGTGACGCGAACGACGTCTTTCATGCCCGCACCGGCTTGACGCAATGCAGCCTCGATGTTCTTCAAACATTGTTCCGTCTGCGCCAGCAGATCATCAGCGATGGACATGTTGCTGTAGTCAAAGCCCGTGGTGCCCGACACAAACACCCAGTCACCCGCGACAACCGCGCGCGAGTAACCAATCTGCGATTCAAACGTGGAGCCCGAGCTGATGAGCCGTCTGGTCATGGTGGAATCTCCTCAAACATCAACATTGGCGGCCCAATGCCAGGATGGAAGGACTACAGCGAGGCAGGCCAAGCAGGATAGCGGTTGGAAACATGGGACACAGTTTATTCTTTCGACGCGTTGGCCATGGCTGGCGCAAGGTACAAACTGCGGTCGCGCCACTACGAAGAGGTTTGCGCAGCCAGCGGCAGGTCCATGAACACAAAGTAGGGCATCAGCGCCTCTGGATATGCATAGTACGGGGGGCATTCACTGAACCCAAGTGACTGGTACAGGGCGAAGGCTTCCTTCAGGCGTTTCCCGCTGTCCAGTTTCATCAGCTTGAATCCATCCGCGCGCGCGGAAGCAATCAGTGCGCTGCAAAGCCTGCGCCCCAGGCCAGTCCCCTGAAACCGCGCCGGTACAAAGACCCGCTTCATTTCCCATACGCCATCGCTGATCCGGCGGTAGGCCCCGCAGCCGCGAACCTCGTTGCCTTGCACGGCGACAAAGACCTGCGAGAGCCCGCATTGAAGTCGCCGCCATTTTTGATGACAATATCGCCATGAACCTTTCGCTGACCGCGCCCACACCGCTTTCCTACTTCGCCGCCCTGGTGCAAAGTGACGCCGAGTTTCCCCTGCTGGAGGCCGCCATCAGCCTGGCCCAGGACGAATACCCCGAGATGGATGTCCAGCAGGTGCTCGGCGAGGTGGACCAGTTGCTGGCCCGCATCAAGCGGCGCATTCCGCCCGACGCCGCGCCGCTGCATCGCCTGCGCCTGCTGAACCAGTTTTTCTTCGCCGATTTGAAGTTCGCCGGCAATGTCAACAATTATTACGACCCGGACAACAGCTACATCAGCGAGATCCTGCGCACGCGCCGCAGCATCCCGATCACGCTGGCCGTGTTGTGGCTGGAGCTGGCGCAGGGCCTGGGGTTGAGTGCCCAGGGCGTGGGGTTTCCGGGGCATTTCATGGTCAAGGTCAGCCTGCCCAAAGGCCAGGTCGTGATGGATCCGTTTGACGGCCAATCGCTCAGCCGCGAAGCCTTGTCAGAGCGGCTGGAGCCGTTTCAAAAACGCAGCGGCCTGGTCGATGAATTTGAGGCGCCCCTGGGCCTGTACCTGCAGGGCAGCCCGCCGCGCGACATCATCGCCCGCATGTTGCGCAACCTGAAAGAAATCCACCGCGCGCAACAGGACTGGCCGCGTTTGATCCTGGTGCTGGACCGCCTCATCGTGCTGCTGCCCCATGCCTGGCCTGAGTACCGCGACCGCGGCCTGGCGCTGGCGCAAATGGGCAACAACCGTCAGGCCGCGCTGGACCTCGAAACTTACCTGGCCAATGCGCAGAACCGGCTGGACGCGGATATGGTCACTGCCCAGGTGCTGGAATTGCGCAAGACGGCCAACTGAGTCGTCTTTGGTGGCCAAACAGGCCGTTTTCCCTTTCGGGTATTGTGTAGTTTGCTTCTTAAAATATAGCAATCTCTGTGGAGCCGCCTGACCCACAGAAGGAGAAATGTAAACAAATTGGCCTATGGCCCTCGCGGAATATGCGTAGATAGCTACAAAATAAAGAGCAAAATAAGACAGCCGTCGCACTGATGAGCTGCTAAATATGTAGCCATCGAATTCAAACCTGCTCCTGCATCGCAGCAATAGCGGCTTTGGCCAAAAAACCGGATCGGGTCAGATGGTGCTCGGTGGCCCAGTTGTCGATTTGCTGCACCAGATTGGATGGCAGGCTGACATTCAGCCGGACGGGCCGTGTGTCGATGCGGGTCAAATCCACTTCGGCCAGCAGCCATACGCCGCCCTGGTACTGTGGGTCAGCAGACAATTTCTCCAGCGCCGTCGGGGCTGGCACGGCATCCGGCTCCCCGTGAAAATGCGCCTCGACAGCCATCCTGGATGGCAGCAGGCAAATCGTTCCAGTCGTCGGCCGCAGAGAAGCAGCCCGGGAAATCCGGAAACGTCACGCCGTGTGCGTGCTTGGCGTCACCCAGGTGAACATAGACGGGGTAAAGCATGGGGTTGGTTTCTCTGGTCAAGGGCTGAGCAAGGGTTATCTGGCGCGCAATCCAGCCTGTTTGCCAGCCATCAGCTTTCAGGCGCTTGATGATTTCGCCGCCTTTCATTAGCTCGATGATATTTTTAAATACACATTAATACACAATCAGTAGTGTCCCAACGTTTTCACATCGGAGCGCTGTAAGTTAATGAATTACTTGCCGAATTTGGTATTTCAGTCTGGTCTCGATTTGAACGTCGAAAGTCAGACTTGGGGTTTTTCGCGGATTTCCGCCCAAAACCACC
>JANMVT010000219.1:0-38611 GCA_031392945.1 Rhodoferax sp.
CAGAAGTCTCTGTTTGCCGCCTTGGAATTGGCACTACCCACAACCGCAGACCTGGTCAAACCCGTTTTGTAGTCTGCGCTTTGGATCCCGTTTCTAATGGAATCAACCACTTACGTTCAGGAAGTGTCGAACTTGTGGGGCTGGTGCCGCTGGCGCAGTGCAGCAGCGACACCGTGCAGGTCAGCCAGTGGGACGAAGCCTTTCATTGCGCGCTGGTGGCGGCGGCCGGCAACACCGAGATGGCGCGTGTGCACCGCGACATGACGGACCGCATCCGCATCATCCGCCGGCTGGACTTCACCAAGCAGGCGCGCATCGACGCCACCTACGACGAACACGCCAAGATTCTCAAGGCGATCCAGCGCAAGCGCGGTGACCAGGCCGCGATGCTGCTGCGGGCCCACATCGAGACCAGCCAGGCCGAAGTGCGCAAGATCACCCTGCACCAGGTGCATATGGCGCGCCAGGGCGGGGCCGGTTGACGCTGCGGCGGCCGGGCGCCGGGACATGCAGTGGGCGCTTGCCCCAACTCAAAGGGTTTTTCTGAGATTCGTCGGCGCGATTTTCAGCGCCTCGCGGTATTTGGCCACGGTGCGCCGGGCGCATTCAATGCCCTGCTCCTTGAGCATCAGGGAGATCTGGCTGTCGCTCAAGGGCTTTTTCAGCGACTCCGCCGCAACAAACTGCTTGATGAGCGCGCGTACGGCCGTGCTGGACGCGTTGCCGCCGGACTCGGTGCCCAGGCCGGAGCCAAAGAAGTATTTGAGCTCGAAGGTGCCAAAGGGCGTGGCCATGTATTTCGCCGTGGTGACACGGCTGATGGTCGATTCATGCAGGCCCAGTTCATCGGCGATCTCGCGCAGCACCAGCGGGCGCATCGCCAGTTCACCGTGCACAAAGAAATTTTTCTGACGCTCCACTATCGCCGTGCCCACGCGCAGGATGGTGTCAAAACGCTGCTGGATGTTTTTGATGAACCAGCGCGCTTCCTGCAGGCGTTGTTGCAGCGCCGCCAGGTTGGAAGAGTCGCGCCCGCCGCCGCGATGCCCCTTGAGCGCGTTGGCGTAGATGTCGTGCACGCGCAGGCGCGGCATCACGTCCTGATTCAGCTGGACCTTGAACTTGGCCTGTGGGCCGTTGCCGACTTTGACCACCAGGATGTCGGGCACCACCACATTGCGTTCCACATCCGCAAAACGCCGCCCTGGTTTGGGTTCGAGCTGGCCGATCAGGGCGATCGCCTCGCGCACCTCGGCGTCGGTGCAGGCGCAGAGTTGCGCCAGGCGCTTGGTATCGCGCCGGGCCAGAAAGTCCATTGGCTGGGCGCAAATCGCCAGGGCGAGTTTGAGTACGCGCCGCTCGGGCGAATCCGTGCCGCCGCCGTCCCCGTGGGGGTTCCAGCTATTCATTTTGGCTTTTTGCAGTGCCAGCAATTGCAGGCTCAGGCACTCAGCCAGCGAGCGCGCGCCGACGCCCGCCGGTTCCAGGCTTTGCAGCAGGTGCAGCGCCACGGTGAAATGGTGCACCAGGTTTTCAAGCTGCTCTTCGTCGTCCGGGCCGGCCAGCCCCTGGGCCAACGACAGCAGGGCGTCCTCCAGGTAACCGTCGTCATTGAGTGACTCGATCAGGAAACGCAAAGCGATCTTGTCCTCGTCGCCCAAACGCAGGCCCAGCGCCTGGCGGTGCAAAAATGATTGCAGGGACTCTTGCTGGCGCGCCAGCTCGGTGGCGTCCATCTCGTCGTCGCCGGTCAGGTTGTTGCCGTGCGCCTTGGCGTCGGCGCCCCATTCACTGTCGTCCGGGGCAATCTCGACCGTGCCGTCGCCGTCCCAGTTTTGCACGTCGTCCGCGCCCAGGGGCGTCGCGTCATGATCATTTTGGCCCCCAGCCCCCGAATCACCTGCGTAGTCTGCCGCTGAATTAGTAGCAACTTCGGACTCCCGGTCGTCCTGCCCGACACGGCTGTCGGACTGCGCCAGACCAAACTCCTCGCGTGGCGCGTCGTCCAGCGTGCGCTCCAGAAACGGGTTCTCGTCCAGCATCTGGTCGACTTCCTGGCTCAGCTCCAGGGTGGAGAGCTGCAGCAGGCGGATCGACTGCTGCAGCTGGGGCGTGAGCGCCAGGTGCTGCGACACGCGTAAGGAAAGGCCTTGTTTCATGACGTCTGGCCGCAATTTTTCGACGGGCCGCCCCTAGAAAAATTAGCCCCCTCGGGGCTGAGCGCAGCGCCCTGCAAGGGCAGGGAGTTGCACGAAGTGAAGGACCGTGGGGGTGCCATATTCACATTCGGAAATGTTCGCCCAAGTACACCCGGCGCACATCCGGATTGCTGATGATTTCCGCCGGCGTGCCGCTGGCCAGCACATTGCCCTCGTTGATGATGTAGGCGTGGTCGCAAATGCCCAGGGTCTCGCGCACGTTGTGGTCGGTGATCAGTACGCCAATGCCGCGGTTTTTCAGGAACGCGATGATGCGCTGGATCTCGATCACGGCGATCGGGTCGATGCCGGCGAAGGGCTCGTCAAGCAGGATGAATCGCGGCTGCGTGGCCAGGGCGCGGGCGATCTCCACGCGCCGGCGCTCGCCGCCTGACAGCGCCAGGGCGGGCGACTCGCGGAGGTGCTCAACCCGCAGTTCCTGCAGCAAGCCGGTGAGGCGCGATTCAATCTCGCCACGCTCCAGCGGCCGACCCTTTTTCTCGCCCTCTGTGTAATGCTGCAGCTCCAGCACGGCGCGCACGTTGTCTTCGACATTGAGCTTGCGGAAGATCGACGCCTCCTGCGGCAGATAACTCAGGCCAAGCCGCGCGCGGCGGTGGATCGGCATGTGCTCCACCGACTTGCCGTCTATCGTGATGTCGCCCGCGCTGGCCCGCACCAGGCCGACGATCATGTAGAACGAGGTGGTCTTGCCCGCGCCGTTGGGCCCGAGCAGGCCGACAATTTCGCCCTTGTGCACCAGCAGGGAAACATCCTTGACCACCTTGCGGCTGCCGTAGAATTTTTGCAGATTCCGGGCTTCCAGACGGCTGTCGTCCGGCCCATGGCCGGAATCCGGGCGGACAGCCCGGTCGCCCGCGGGCAAAGCTGGCACGCCCGAGGTCACTTTTTCTCGCCGCTCAGGGCGGGGCTGGCGCGCAGCGCCGGCGTGATTTGCGGCAGGCCACCGGCATTGCCGGTCGGGGCGGGCGCGTTGGCGGCGGCCGGCGAATCCGGTTTGGGCGTCAGCATGGCCCGCACCCGTCCGCCCGGCGCGCCGGGGGTGCCGCGCGTGGCGCCGCCATCGATGGTGAAAACATCCACCGTGTTGTCATAAACAATGATGCCACCGGTCATTTCGTCGTTCAGCACCGCGCCTTTGAAGCGCCGCAATTGGGCTTTTTTGACAAATTTGACCGTGTCAGCTTTGCCGTTGTATTCAATGATTTCGCCTTCGCCTTCGATGAATTCGTCCACCCCATCGCGTTTTTGCCGGAAAAACGCCAATTTGCCGGGTTCGGCCGTGACCAGGCCAAACTGGTAACCCTCAGGGTCTTGGCGTACTTCCAGCTGGCCGCCACGGATCAAAATCGTGCCCTTGGTCAGCACCACACGGCCGGTGAACACACTGGTTTGTTTCAGTTCGTCGTAACGCAAAGCGTCGGCCTCGACATTCATGGGCTTGGCGCGGTCGGCTTTTTCGGCGTTCGCCGTGCCTGGGGACAGGGCACTGGTGGCCAGCACAAATGACTGCAACAAGCTGCACAAGCCAACGCGGTTTGACGGTAATTCCAGAAAGGCACGAATCTTGCTCATAGGATGATTTTGATTGTAGCGGGCAAGCTGGGCGCAATGGCCGTCGAAAAAGTAAAAAGCCCGCACAAGGCGGGCTTTTTCAAAGGCGCGGTCATGCGCTCAATGTCTGATTCAGCATCAGTCTCAACGCCCGGCTCGAACTTCACCGACCAAGTAGTCGACGATTTGCAGGCCGCGCTCCATATTGCGCGACAACGTGCCGTCGGTGTAGAAGCGCCCGGCCACGCCCAGGGCCGGCACGCCTTCCACCCGGTAGGTGTTTTGCAGCTGGGTTGCCTTGCTGGCCTTGGTCGACACCGTGAAGGAGTTGTACTGCTCCATGAATTTGTCTTTGTCCACGCCTTGTTTGGCTATCCATTCGCCGATCATCTCGCCTTTGTTGAGCAGTTGTTTTTCGACATGGATGGCGGCGAACACCTTGGTGTGGAGTTTTTCGACCAAACCCATGGCCTCAAGGGCGTAAAACAGCCGCTGCTGGGGCACAAAATCATCGCGGAAACCCACCGGCACACGCCGCACCGAAACATCCTTGGCGACGCGTTTGACCCAGTCGTCCAGCGCCGGTTCAAAGGCATTGCAATGCGGGCAGCTATACCAGAAGAACTCGACCACTTCGATCTTGCCGGCCGGGGCTTCCACCGGGGCGCGCTTGTCCAGCACCAGGAAATCGGTTCCGGCATCGGGTTTTCGGGCTTGGGCGTGCGCCTCGGACGCGACCGACAGGCCCATTGCGGACGCCATCAGGGCGGCACTGAACTGACTCGAAAAATCACGACGTTTCATCTGCATTTACTCCTGGTCAAACTTGAATCCATTGCCAATCAACAGTTTCGGCGCTTTGCGGGCTATTGTGGCCCTTGGTGGTCTTTGGTAGAGCCGCAGCTCCCGCAAAGGTTCACACCGCTGCACAAGGCGCCGTCAGGCCGCGTTAATGTGAAAGTTAGCGCTGCACCCGCACCAAGGCGGTGTCCGTGCCTGCCGCATCCAGCCTCTCTTTGGTTTTTTCGGCATCTTCTTTGCGATCAAACGGCCCCACGCGCACCCGAAATACTGCCCGGCCGGACTGCTCGCGCTCGGTCACCTTGGCCTCGACCCCGCTGAGCGACAGGCGGGCGCGCTGGGCCTCGGCGTCTTCGGACGTGCGGTAAGCGCCAGCCTGCACAAAATACACAAACGGATCAAGCGCCGGATTGGATGACTTGGCGCGCGCCAAATCACCCAATGGGTCGGCGGTGACGGCTGGTTTGACCTCGGTTTTTGAGCTGGCGTCCGACTTGCTGGGATCCGGTTTGACAGCAGCAACCGCCGGGCCGGCCGCTACAGGCGCTGACGCAACCGGGGCGGGTTGGGACGGTTTGGCCGGATTTTTGCCGTAAAGCCCGGCATTCGGATCCCAGTCCTTGTTCTTTTTGGTTTCGGCCGCATCCTGGTCGGCCGAGCGGGTTTGGCCCTTATTGACAAAAGGAATTGGCACTTTGGTGACGTAAACCGCCACCGCCAAGGCGCCGGCCAGGCCAAACACGACGCCGACGATGAAGCCCAGGATGGTGCCGCCGCGCTGCTGTTTCATGCAATTTGCGGTCGACGGGTGGATAGTCAAAATCATGGTGCTCACTTTACATTTTTTGCGGTGCGCTGACGCCCAGCACGGCCAGGCCATTGTGCAATACCTGGGCAGTGGCGGCCACCAGGGCCAGGCGCGCGGTCTTGACCACCACGTCGTCGACCAAAATGCGTTCGGCATCGTAGTAGCTGTGGTAAGCGGCAGCGAGTTCGCGCAGGTAAAAAGTGACGTCATGCGGTGAAAAATCAAGCGCTGCGGCGCTGAGCATGTCCGGGTACTTGGCCAGTAGCAACATCAGGCCCAGGGCTTGGGGGCTTTGCAGCGGCGACAAGTCAGCTTTGCGCAAATCACTCAATGCAAGACTTAAAGAAGAGACTTGTACACCCAAATGACCTTGGCCAGCGGCGTCCAAGTTTTCTAACAGATCATTGCCCATATTTGGATCATCGCCACGCCGCTGGGCGTGCCAGGCTCTAAGCACCGAGCAAATGCGCGCGTGCGCATACTGCACGTAATAAACCGGGTTGTCATTGTTCTTGGCCAGCGCCAGGTCGATGTCGAAAATGTATTCCGTGTCGGGCTTGCGGCTGAGCAGGAAGAAACGCACTGCGTCCTTGCTGGTCCACTCGATCACATCGCGCAGGGTCACATAGCTGCCCGCGCGCTTGGAGATTTTCACCTCTTCACCGCCGCGCACCACGCGCACCATGGTGTGCAAAACATAGTCCGGAAAGCCTTGCGGGATGCCAACGCCGGCCGCCTGCAACCCTGCCCGCACCCGTGAAATGGTGCCGTGGTGGTCTGTGCCCTGGATATTTACCACCTTGTCAAAGCCGCGCTCCCATTTGCTGATGTGATAGGCCACATCAGGCACGAAATAGGTGAAGCTGCCATCGCCTTTGCGCATGACACGGTCTTTGTCGTCGCCGTAATCGGTTGATTTGAGCCACAAAGCGCCGTCCTGCTCGTAGGTTTTGCCGGCATCTTGGAGACTTTTAACCGCAGAAGCAACCCGCCCGCTGCTGTAGAGGCTGGATTCAAGGTAATAATTGTCGAATTTCACGGCGAAGGCTTGCAAGTCCAGGTCTTGTTCGCGGCGCAGGTAAGCCACGGCAAACTGGCGCATGCCGTCCAGGTCGTTGATGTCGCCAGAGGCCGTGAATTCACGGTCATCGGCGTGGACGGTTTTCCTGGCCATGAAGTCGTTGGCAATGTCGGCGATATATTCGCCGTTGTAAGCGGCAGCGTTTTCGCCGCTGGGCCATTCAGGGTCGCCGGGCTTGAAGCCTTTGGCCCGCAGTTGGGTGCTGCTGGCCAGCGTGCCGATTTGTACGCCCGCGTCGTTGTAATAAAACTCCCGGTATACGTCCCAACCCTGGGTCTGGTAGAGATTGCAAATGGCGTCGCCCAGGGCCGCCTGGCGCCCATGCCCAACGTGCAGGGGTCCGGTCGGGTTGGCGGACACAAACTCCACCATCAGTTTTTTGCCATTGCGGGGTTGCTGGCCGAATCCGTCGCCTGCCGCCAACACTGCATGCACGATTTGTTGCTTGGCGGCGGCTTTGAGCCGGATATTGATAAAGCCCGGCCCGGCAATGTCAACGCCATCCACCCAGCGTTGAAATGCCGGCGTGCCGAGCAAGGCCGCCCGCAGGTTTTCAGCCAACTGGCGGGGTTTCAGTTTGAGCGGTTTGGCCAGTTGCATGGCCGCAGTGGTGGCCAGGTCGCCATGGGCCGCGGCTTTGGGCGACTCGAACGCAGCTTTTTGACCCGCACCGGGCGACAGGGTTTCAAGCTCGCTGGCCAGCGCCTCGATCAGTTCAATTTTTACAGACAACATGAGCTGATTTTACGGGGCCACTCACCGTCCTGATCCGGCAAACTTTTTGCGGCGCTTTGCAGGGGCGAAGCAGAGGCGTGTCATCCGTATTGCATTTGCGGGCGTTATGTGCTGGAATCCACGCGGGATTCGGGGCCACAAGCGCCTCACCTGGCTTTATTTAACCGGACTTAAATCACTTCGAGGAACATCATGAAAAAACTGCTTGCCGTACTTGCCATGGGTTTGACACTGTCTTTCGGGGTTGCACACGCTGCAGACGGCGACGCGAAAACAAAACAACAGACCAAAATGGGAACCTGCAACACTGAGGCTGGCGACAAAAAAGGCGACGAACGCAAAGCTTTCATGAAATCGTGCCTGAGCGCCAAACCGGTCGCCGCCGCCCCGAGTGCCGCCTGCGAAAAAGCCGCCGCCGACAAAAAACTGGCTGGCGCCGCAAAAAACAGCAACATCAAAAAATGCATGGCTGACGAGATGGCCGCCAAGAAGTAGTCCGGCCGACCCGCTACAGCACGAGCCTCGCCCGGCCAGCCGGGCGGGGCTTTTTTATGCCGGTTGCAATTGCCAGAAACCGGGCTGCCCATAGTGGTGCTTGAGGAAGTCAATCCACAGGCGCACCCGCAGCGGCAGATGTTTGGCGTGTGGAAACAGGGCGTAAATGCCGTTGGGCGGCGCGGCAAAGTCTGGCAGCACCTCGACCAGCGCGCCATTCGAGATTTCAGCCTCCACCTCCCAGGTGCTGCGCCAGGCGATGCCGTAACCCGCCAGGCACCAGTCGTGCAGCACCTGGCCGTCGGAACAATCCAGCGGCCCGCCGGGTTTGAGGTGGATCACTTCGCGTTGCGCCCCGGCGTCCTTTCCAGTTGCGGATTTAGGCACGTTGAAAGCCCAGCCACGCGTCTGCGAGGCGTCGCTGGACAGAGTCAAACAGTCGAACTTCGACAAATCGCCCGGGTGCACAGGCCTGCCTTTCGATTCAAGGTATTTGGGCGTCGCCACGCACAGGCGCCGGTTGTCAGCCAGGCGCACGCCGACCATGGACGAATCGGGCAAATCCCCGACCCGCACCGCGCAGTCGAAGCCTTCGCCCGCGATGTCCACCACGCGGTCGCTCAAGCTCAGTGAGATCGTCAAATCATCATGCAAGGCGCGAAAACGCGGCACCAGCGGCGCCACATGGCGGCGTCCAAAACCGGCCGGTGCAGTGATGCGCAAGTGGCCGCTGGCCTTGACGCCGCCCGCAGTCACACTGGCTTCGGCGTTGGCAAAATCAGTCAACAGGCGCTGGCAGTCTTCCAGAAACGCGCTGCCTTCGTGAGTCAGCGAGATGCGCCGGGTGGTACGCACCAAAAGCTTGACGCCCAGGTGCGCTTCCAGGGTGTCCAGTCTGCGCCCCATGATGGCGGGGGCGACGCCCTCCGCGTTGGCAGCAGCGGTCAGGCTGCCCCGGCTCGCGACCGAGACAAATGATTCAATGGCCTTGAGTTTGTCCATGCCCGCAGTTTATGCGGGCGGGACAAGGTCAATACGTCAGCGTCGCGACGTCGCGCAATTCCTCGGGCGTGGTGCTGGGCAGGCCAAAAAATTCGAGATAAGCCGGAATTTGCTCAAACAGCATGTCAGTGCCCACTTGCACTTTGCAGCCACGCGCTTTGGCGGCGGCCAGAAAGGCGGTGGTCTCGGCTTTCATCACGACTTCGCCGACAAAGGTGGTGGATGCAATGCGTGACGCGTCCATGGGCATGGCGTCCCCCATGTTCATGCCCAGCGGCGTGCCATTGACGACCAGATCGTAGCCGGCCGGGTCATTGGAATCTGTGCTCACCGTCAGGGCCGGGTAATGTTTCTTCAATCGCCCGCCCAGTCCGTGTGCCGACGCGGCATTGACATCGTAAACGCCGAGCCGCGCCACGCCGGCTGCCGCCAAAGATGCCGCGATAGCCGAACCCACACCGCCGCTCCCCACGACCAGGGCGCTCGCGCCCTTGAGCTTCAGGCCTTTGCGCAACACACCCCGCACAAAGCCCTCGCCATCGAACATGTCGCCTTGCAACTGGCCGTTGGGTCCCAGACGAACGGCGTTGCAGGCCCCCGCAATAGCGGCAGTGGGAAACACTTCGTCCAGCAGGCCGATGGTGGTGACTTTGTGTGGCATGGTGATCAGCGCACCCCGGATGTTGCTCAAGCGGAAAACCGCCTTCAAGAACACCGGGAAGTCTTCCGGCTTGCAAGCCATCGGCATCACCGTGACATTGGCCCCGGCTTTGTCAAACCAGGGGTTGTAGATCATCGGCGCCTTGAAGCTGTGTGTGGGATAACCGATGTGCGCGATCAGCTCGGTGTGGCCATTGATCAGGCCCGCGACGGTTCTGCTTGGAACGCTCATTTTCCCGCCTTGGCCGCCGCCACGGCAGCACGCAATGCCAGCAAATAGCTGTCCACGCCAAAGCCGCTGATCTGGCCCTTGATGATTTCGGCGAACACTGATTTGTGGCGGAATTCTTCGCGCGCGTGGATGTTGGACATGTGGGTTTCGACCACCGGGCAGGTCAGGATGGCCAACGCATCGCGGATGCCATAACTGTAGTGCGTCCAGGCGCCTGCGTTGAGCATCACGCCATCCACGCCATCGCGGTAGCCCTGGTGGATGCGTTCGCACATCTCGCCTTCGTGGTTGGTCTGGTAATGCTCGACTTCAACGCCGAGTTCCCTGCCCAGCGCAAGCAGGCTGGCATTGATTTCATCCAGCGTGATGGTGCCGTATTGTTTCGGGTCGCGCTTGCCGAACATGTTGTGGTTGATGCCGTGCAGCATGAGGAATTTCATGGGATCCCTTTATTTGTAAGCTTTCATTTGTAGGCTCGTTGGTGCATTCGTTTGGGCTGGGTTTCGCAACACTAGTGAGCATGCGAAACACAGGCCAAACGAACCCGGCGTTTGCGCGCCGGGCGCTGCCCAGGCGCTTTTGAGTGCGCCTGGAGATCCGGTTACTTGCGCATCTTGGCCAGTTCGGCCATCGTTTCATTCACGGTGGCTTCGCCCACGCTGGCGCTGAATTGCGCGATCACGGGTTTCATCTTGTCACGCAGCTTGGCCACTTCGGCCGGCGAGAACTGGGTCACGGCCATGCCGTTCTTTTTCAGCAGTTCCAGGTTCGAGGCGACGGCAGCGCGCGACTCCTTGCGCTGGAAGATGGCGGCCTCGTCGGCGGCGTCGTCAATGATCTTCTTCTCGGTGGCGGTGAGTGTGTCCCAAACCTTCTTGCTGAAGATCACCGACTGCGGGTTGTACTGGTGGTTGGTGAGCGCCACGTTCTTCTGCACTTCCCAGAACTTGTTGGCGGCAATCACGGAAATCGGGTTTTCCTGGCCGTCAATCGCGCCTTGCTCCATGGCGCCGTACACCTCAGGGAAAGGCAGCGGCGTAGGGTTGGCGCCCAGAGCCTTGACCCAGGCCACGTTGATCGGGTTGGGAATCACGCGCAGCTTCAACCCGGCAATGTCCTCGACCTTGTTCAGCGGACGCTTGCTGTTGGTCATCTGGCGGTAGCCGAGTTCCCAGTAGGCCAAGCCTACGAGACCCTTTTGCTCCAGCAAGGCGTGCATTTTCTTGCCGACCGGCCCGTCCACGATGGCGTCAGACTCTTTCTCATTGGCGAACAGGAACGGGAAGTCAAAAATCGCCAGTTCTTTGGCCTCGCTGGCCAGGATGCCGGAGTTCATCACCGACATTTCAATCGTGCCACCCTTCATGGCCGACACCACCGCCTGGTCGCTGCCCAGCGTGCCGTTGTAGAACAGGTTGACCTTGATCTTGCCGCCCGATTTGGCGGTGACGATCTCGGTGAACTTCTTCATGCCAGCGACAGCCGGATGGCCTTCAGGGCCATTGAGCGTGAACTTGATCGTGTGTTCCTTGATGTCCTGCGCGGACGCCATGCCAAAGGCGGCAAAAGCAGCAGCGGCGGCTATGGATTTGAGCATCAAACGTTTCATCTATCTCTCCTGAAAAAAATCGCAGTACGCGGGTTGCAGTGATTTGGAGCATGGCGTACCAGACACGCCCCCTATCGGTTTAAAAATTGTTGTGACAAATGGCTTTATTTGTACAGCCAGTGCGCAGGAACCATGACCAGTTGAGGGAACAGCACCAGCAGGAACATCACCACAAACTGCACCACCATGAAAGGCATCACACCGCGCGTTACATCATCCATCTTCATACGGCCCACGCCAGCCACCACATTGAGCACCGTGCCCACTGGCGGCGTGACCAGTCCAATAGAGTTGTTGATAATAAAGAGTACGCCGAAGTAAACCGGGTCTATTCCGGCAGCCCTGACCAGAGGCATCAATACTGGGGTCAAAATCAAGATGGTGGGCGTCATGTCCATGGCCGTGCCGACAATCATCACCAGCACCATCATCGCCATCAGCAACAGCTTGGGGCTGTCAAGCAGTGGCTGGAGCAGGGAGACCACCTGGTCTGGCAGCTGCGCCACCGTGATCAGCCAGGCCGAGACCATGGCCGCAGCCACCAGGAACATGACCACTGCCGTGGTTTTGGCTGCAGCCAGGAACACGCCGTATAACTGGTTCCAAGCCAGTTCACGGTAGATCACACAGGCAACGAACAGCGCAAAAACCGCCGCGACCACTGCCGCTTCAGTCGGCGTGAAGATGCCGAATCGCAGCCCAAACAAAATGATCAGGGGCAGGGTCAAGGCCCAACCCGCCTTGCGCATGGCGAGCAGCATCTCGCCCGCAGACTGGCGCGGAGGAGGCTCCAGTTTTTCCTTGCGTGTCAGCCACCACCAGGTCCCCCACAGGCCAACTGCCAGCCAGATGCCCGGGAAGATGCCGGCCAAAAACAGTTTGGTGATCGACACGTTGGCCGCAACACCAAAAATCACAAAACCGATGGAAGGCGGAATGATCGGGCCAATGACGCCGCACGCGGCAATCAGGCCGCCGCTGCGGGCTTTGTCGTGTCCGGCTTTGACCATCATTGGCAGCAACAGGGCGGTCAGCGCGGCAGCATCGGCCACCGCAGATCCCGACAGCGCCGACAAGATGCAGGCGGCGACGATGGTGACATAACCCAGGCCACCCCGGATATGCCCGACCAGCGCCAGCGCAAAGTCCACAATGCGCCTGGACAGGCCGCCCGTGTTCATCACTTCGCCAGCCAGCATGAAAAAGGGCACGGCTAGCAGAGGGAAGCTGTTGGAGCCCTCAATGATGTTTTGTGCGAGGATTTGCGCGTCGAACATGTTCATGTGCCACATCAAAGCGACACCACAGAGCAACAGCGAAAATGCGATAGGTATGCCCAGCGCCATTGCAGCAAGGAGCGAACCCAGGAAGACGGTAATAGTCATGGTGTATGTTTCCTCGGTTTTTATTGAAGGGGCTTAGGAACGGCAATCGGCTCTTCTTCCGACTCCCGAATGCCAATCAACTCGTCGTCAGAGAGTTCACCCTTCATCAGGCGCCACAGGTGGTTGATCAAAATCACCGCGCCAGACACCGCAAACACCATGCCGCAAGCGTAAAAAATGCCCATGGACACCTCCATCACCGCGCTGGTGGAGTCCCAGTTGACCTTGACTTGGTCCAGCGAGCCCTTGAACATCAGCCAGCAGACAAACAGCATCAGCGCATGGCCAAGCACCAGGCAAACGCGCTTGCCCTTCACCGACAACCGCGACACCACCATGTCCGTACCCAGGTGAGCCCCCTCGTGCATCGCGACAATGGCGCCGAGAAAGGTGACCCACACAAACAGCCAACGCGACAGCTCTTCTGATACGGTGATGCCCGAGTTGAAGGCATAGCGCATCACCACGTTGGCGAACACCAGCACCACCATCAGCGCCAGGGCAATCACCATAAAAACCGACAACAGTCGGCAATACCGGTCAATCCAAGTTTGAAGCACAGAGACGTCTCCTGTAATTTAGTCGCAGCGCATAATGTACGAACTAGTTAGTTTTAATGATATTAGGGAAAACCCGTAACTCCACTCTGTATTGCAATATCTCTTCAAAGGCGGACCAAACCATCACTTGCGCACAAAACGCACCACCATCTCGATGATGCTGTCGCGCCGCGCCGTGATAGCCTTCGCTGTCTGGGTGTCCTTCTTGAAAATCAGGCCAAAAGTGTGCTGGTTGGAGACGTTGAAAAACGTCAGCGCCGAGATCGATTTGTGGATGTCCACCGGATCGAGCCGGGCGCGGAAAACGCCCTGCGCCACGCCGCGCCCGTACAGCTTGCGGATCGATTCGATGGCCGGCACATTGAGTTTCTGGATGATCTTGCTCTGCGCCAGGTACTCGCCGCGCTGCATGTTTTCGCTCATCACCAGGCGGATGTAGGCCTCGTTGCCCTGATGGTGGTCGAAGGTGAAGCCCACCAGCCTGCGCAAGGCGTCTTCGGGCGGCAAATCCTCCAGGTGCAACCCGGCCTCGATCGCCCGCATGCGGCGGTACGAATCCTCCAGCACGGCAAGGTACAGGCCCTCCTTGCTGCCGAAGTAGTAATAAATCATGCGTTTGCTGGTTTGGGTAGCCGCCGCGATCTCGTCGATGCGCGCGCCCGCCAAACCTTTTTCGCTGAATTCGGCGTTGGCCACCTCCAGAATGCCCGCCATGGTGCGCTCCGGGTCGTTGGTGCGCGATGGCGCCCCAGCGCTTGCCGGCGCCGCGCGCTTGGCTGGCGCTGCGACCTTGCCCACGGCCGCTATTGACTGGGTCTTGCGCAAATGTACTACCTGGTTCATACATGAAGTATAAGGCGCAAAACCCAACCGGCGGGACCGGGAAAACACTCATACGAAGCGTACGCCCAGGCTGCCCAGCGTGCCGTAATCGGCCTGAATCACATCGCCCGCCGCCACGCTCACCGGGCGTGTGAAGGAGCCCGCCAGCACGACTTGCCCGCGCTTGAGCCCGCTGCCATGCAGGGCGAGCTTGTTGACCAGCCACGCCATGCCCGCAGCCGGGTGGCCCATGACAGCGGCCGACACCCCGGATTCCTCAATAGTGCCGTTCTTGGACAAAGTCGCACCGATCCAGCGGATGTCAACGTCAAACGGGCGCACCAGGCGGCCGCCGGTCACGATGGCGCCGGCAGCGGCGTTGTCCGCAATGGTGTCCACGATCACCCGTGGCACGGCGGTGCGGTAGGCGATCAATTCCATCGCCGGTGAGATGAATTCGGTGGCCCGCATGACGTCGGCCACAGTGCAGCCCGGGCCTTGCAGGTCTTCGCCCATGATGAAGGCCAACTCAACCTCGAGCCGGGGCGACATATAACGTGCAGCCACAATTTGCGCGCCGTCGGCCAGCATCATGTCGTCCGTTAAATAGCCGTAATCTGGCTCGGTGAAGTTGGATGCCATCTGCATCGCGCGTGAGGTCAGGCCAATTTTGCGGCCAACCAGTCGTGCGCCTTCAGCAACACGCCGGTCCAGCCAGAGCTGCTGGATGGCATAGGCGTCGCCCAGCTCGATTTCCGCATATGTGCGGCTGAGCTGGGCGATGGTGCGAACCAGGGTGTCGGCGTCATACAGGCTGTCGGCAGCGGCTTGGCGAAGTTCTGGGGTCAACATGGCGGTGGTTTTTCCGGTTATTTGATCGGCGCGCGCGGCAGCTTCGACTGGCCCGGCTCCATGCGAAAGGTGAA
Organism: Rhodoferax sp.; assembly: GCA_031392945.1. Lineage (GTDB taxonomy): Bacteria > Pseudomonadota > Gammaproteobacteria > Burkholderiales > Burkholderiaceae_C > JANYCG01. The sequence continues at coordinate 14,890 of JANMVT010000219.1, forward strand.
ATCCAGGCTGTACCAAGGCGCCTGGATCCGGGTGTTGCCGGCGGGCGGCGCATCGTGGCGTTCAAAATGGCCGGTCAGGGCCCGCGTCACCCCAAACTGCACGTCGGTCGCAAGGTTGGCATCATCGTCGGCATAGACCTGCGAGATCAGCGTCTTGAACCCTGTCTTCGCCACCAGCGCGTGCAGGTGGGCCGGGCGCATCGGGTGGCGGCCCTGCGCTGCCAGCATTTGGCCGACAACCCCGTCGTGCGGAATCGGATAACCCGCCGGTTTGACACTCCAGAAACTGAAGGCGCCCTTGTCATCGGTGGTGAACTTGCCGCGCAAATTCATGTCGGCCTGCCCCTGGGCGCGCGCCTCGGCCTGGTTCTCATATAAACCGGTGGGCGCACAATGCCAGACATCGACTTCGGCATGCACTATCGGCTGGCCTGCCATGTCGTGCACACGGGCCTGCACCCACAGCGCCGCGCCCGGCGTGGGGCTGCGCACCAGGCTGCCGCCGTTGGCCACGCGCGGTGAATTCATGCGCCAAAACGGCCCGAGCAGGTTTTGCGTGGTCTCGCCGCCCTGTCCGTTGTTCAGCAGGCACACCAGGCTGGACAAGCCCAGCGAGCCGGCCATCAGCACGACCTCGTTGTGGCTGTCATTGCTGAGTTGGCCCATGCGTGCGATCAAGGCGCCGGCCGTGCGGAACTCGTCTTCTGTCAGGCGCACGTCATTGACAAAACCATGCAGGTGCGCAACCAGGGAGGTCATGATTTCCCGCAGACGCGCATCTGGCGTTTGCTGCATGACGGCCAACACGGCCTGGGTCAACTGTTGCTGGTTCTGGATCATGGTGAGCGCCTGGTATCTATGTGCCGCATCGAACGTGGCGTCTGGCTCAGACCAGAGGCACCGTGATCTTCTCGATCACGGCGTGCGTGTCCGGGCGCAGGCCGCGCCACCACAAAAACGCCTCGGCGGCCTGTTCGGCCAGCATGCCGACACCATCTGCCAGGCGTTTTACGCCAGCGTTGTGCGCCAGGCGCAAAAAGGGCGTCAAGCCCTTGCCATAGGCCAATTCATAAGCCAGGGCGCAGTTGACGAACACCGAAGCGGGCACTGGCGGCAACTCGGCGCGCAAGCTGGCCGATGTGCCGTTGAACACCAGGTCAAAGGTCTGCCCGTCCAGATCGGAATAACCGCAGCTACGCACCACACCCCGCGCTGAACCAATGGCGGCCAGTTCCAGCGCCTTGTCCAGGCTGCGGTTGGCGATCACCAGCTCGGCGGGCGATTGGTCCAAAAACGGCAACAAGGCGCCGCGCGCCGCGCCCCCCGCCCCAAGGAACAAAACCCGTTTGCCCTTCATGGCGCAGCCCAGGTTGTGGGTGACGTCGCGCACCAGGCCGACCCCGTCAAAGTTTTCCGCCTGCACGCGTGCGCCGTCAAACTTCATGGCGTTGACAGCCCCTGCCAGCTTGGCGCGCTCGGAATGTTCGGTGGCGTAAACGAAGGCGTCGAGCTTGAAAGGTGCGGTGATGTTCAGGCCGCGCCCGCCACGTGCGCGAAAGGCATCCACATCGGCGGCAAAGGCGCCCACGGTGCCTTCGATCTTGCTGTATTCCATGTGCTGGCCGCTGGCCTGTGCAAACATGCCGTGGATCAGGGGGGATTTGCTTTGGGCGATAGGGTTGCCGATGACGGCGTATTGGTCCATGGTGTGGGTCTCAAGAGAAAAGGAAAGCTGAATTATCCCTTCGCAGCCAAAAGATTGACCGCCTCTTCCGAATAGAACACGCCGTCTTTCACGAGCGCGTCAATATCGACCGCAGAATATCCCAGGCTCGCCGCGATCTCGCGGTTGTGTTGCCCCAGCATCGGCGCCACGCTGCTGGGCGTGGTGTCGCAGTCGGAGAACCTGAACGGCAGATTCGGCAGCTTGATCTTGCCCAGAATCGGATGCTCCTGCTCCACCACCATGCCGCGCGCCAGGGTTTGCGGGTCGGCCATCACCCTGTCGATGGTTTGCACCGGTGCTGCGGGAATGCCCTGGGCATCAAGCTGGTCGCAGCAATGTTTCACGCTGTCTTGCGCCAGACACCAGGCCCGCACACGGGCCAGGATGTCCTCGCGGTTGGCATTGCGTTCGGTCTGCGTCCACGCCCCCACGGCTTGGGCGTAGGCCTCGCCGCCCATCAGCTGGGCCAGGCCGCACCAGGTGTCGGCCATTTGCGCGGCGATGACCAGGTAACCATCTTTGGCCGTAAAGGTGCCGTAGACCGTGCTGCTGGGCAAGTCGTGCCCAGTCTGTTTGGGCAGGTCGCCGTTCAACAGATAACCCTGCGCGGCGTAATCGTGCATGGACACCATGCAGTCGTGCAGGGCGATGTCGATATGTTGCCCGCGCCCGCTGCTGACGCGGCCAAACAGCGCGGCGCAGATGGCCGAGACGCCATGCATGCCCGCATACATGTCGGCGATCGGCATCCTGAACAGCGTGGGCGCTTCACCTGGCATGCCCAACAGTGACTGCGCGCCGCTGCGGGCTTCGGCGATCAGGCCGAAACCCGGGCGTTGCGAATCGGGCCCGGTGTGGCCGAAGGCGCTCACCGAGCAATAGATAAGCTTGGGGTTGCGTTTGGACAACTCGTCATAACCCAGGCCCAGGCGATTCAGCGCACCGGGGCGGTAATTCTCGACAAACACATCGGCGCTGTCGGTCAACTTGTGCATCAGATCGAGCCCGCGTTTGTCACGCAAGTTGATGCACAGGCCCTTTTTGCCCATGTTCTGCTGCAAGAAATAACCACTCACGCCCTTGATGATGGTGGGTGTGGTGCGGCCGGCGTCGCCCTCGGTCGGGCGCTCCACCTTGATCACCTCGGCGCCCATGGCCGAGAGGCAGCGCGACATGTGCGGGCCGGCCAGAAAATGGCTGTAGTCGATGACGCGCACGCCCTTGAGCGGCAGCGCCTGTTCTGGGCGTTTATTTGTGGGTTCAGTCATGAAATATGCGTTTTCCCCTCGCGAAATATAGATAGTTTGATATTAAAAATATAGCGTCGTGGAGCTCTGCCAAATTGCGCCAAACTCAGGCGGGCCGGCGCGGAATCATCAGCCGGTGCTCGCCTTTTTGCACCACTTGCCCGTTCTGGTTGATCAGCTCGGCCGGCATCACCACGATGCCCCAGCCGGGTTTGCTTTTGGATTCGCGCAGGGCGCCGACGCGAAACTTCACGTGCAGCACGTCGTTGATCTTGATCGGCAGCAGAAAGTCCCAGGTCCAGCCCAGGGACATGCCGGGCAAAAAGCGGTATTCACTTTGCGTCTTCAAGCCATCGGCCACCGACTGCCCCATCAGGCCATGCGCCACGCGGCAGCCAAAGTGCGACTTGTTGGCGTATTCCTCGTCCACGTGCACGGGTGTGAAGTCGCCCGTGAGTTCGGCATAGGCGTCAATGCGCCCGGCCGTGACGGTGTACTTGGGGCTGGTGCATTCGTCGCCGAGTTTGGCGTCATCCCAGTATTTTTCCGGGGTCTTGAAGTCGATTTTGGGGGCGGGCATGGTTCATTCTTTCGCACGCGGGTTGATGTTCAAAATATGGGCCACTGAATTCGGCGCGGCCTGGATCAATTCGACCGCCAGGCCATCAGGCAATTGCAGCCAGTTGCGCCCCTGGGGCAGTTGCGTCACGCCAAATTTCTGGCATTCGGCGATGGCCAGGTCGAGGTCTTCGACCATCACGCCCAGATGCGCCAGCCAGCCGGCGTCATTGCTCGGCGGCGCAACAAAGCCGGGCGTGCTCATCAATTGCATGCCGCCGAGGGTCCAGCACTGCCTGGGGTTGGCCGGGTCGCCGTCGATCTCGCGCACGTCCATGCCCAGTGCCTCGTAAAAGAAGTTGATGTGCCAGTGGATGTCTTTGACACGCACGGCGACGTGTTCGACGTAGGATTTTTTGGTGTAAGCCATGGCTTGTTTCTAAGTAGACGTTAATGATTTTTCTACGCCCTTCATGCAGGCGACGAGCGTTTGATTTACGGGTGTGGCAACGCCGCATTTTCGGCCCTGTTCGACCACCGCGCCGTTGACAAAATCGATTTCGGTGATCGAGCCTTTTTCCAGGCTTTGCAGCATGGATGCCTTGAACTCAAACGGCAGGCCCACCGCCGCCTTGACCCAGGGCGCACGCGGGTCGCTGGTCGTCAAGTTGACGCCGCGGGCATTGGCAACCGCCATGGCCTCGGCCACCGCCGCCACGGCGCAGGCTTCAATCTCGGGCACCTGGTACAACAGGCCGTAGGTCAATTTGCTGATGCCGCTCAAGGCCCCGGTGGCCACGTTGACCAGCAGCTTCTCCCAGATCGTGGCCATGATGTCAAGGCTGACCGTCGTGGTCAGCCCGGCCGCGTTAAAAGTATCAGCCACCCGCTGGACGCGCGCGCTCGCAGTGCCGCCGAGCTCGCCAATGATGGTTTCCTTGCCCTCGGTGCCCACGATGATGTGGCCGGGCGACAGCATTACGCCACCGGCATAGGTTTTGCCGGCCAGCACCCGGTCGCGCCCTACCACCTCGGCCAACACGTCTTCATGGCCCAGGCCGTTTTGCAAGGACAGCACCAAGGTGTCGTCGCTGAGGATGGATTGGGCCGACTCGATCACCTCGCGGGTGTGGAAGGACTTGACCAGCACGATGACCAGTTCGACGGGGCCGCTGGCAAGATCGACGCCGCGCGCATGGGTGGCGGCAAACACACGCACCACGCGCTCGACGCCGCCGTTGCGCATCTTCAGGCCGTCGCGGTTCATCGCATTCACATGCGCCTGATCGCGATTCACCAGCCAGACTTCGTTGCCGCCTTCGGTCAACACGCCGCCAATGGCACAGCCAAGGGCGCCCGCGCCCAAAATGCAAATCTTCACGTCAATCTCCCACTTCCAAACTCGATTGTTAAAACTCAGGAAAAATCAGGGAAAGCGGCTGGAAAACCGTCAATGGCCCGTCCACGCCGGCTTGCGCTTTTGCGCAAAAGCCAGCGGGCCCTCCAGCGCATCTTTGCTTGCCAACATGTGTTCAGCCGCGTCGTACCGCGCTTTCATTGATTTGGCCAAATCCGGCTCGTTCAAACTCTGCAACATCACCTGTTTGGAAGCCTGCACCGCCAGCGGTGCGCATTCCAGAATTTTTTGCGCCAAGGTGCGGGCCGCTGGCATCAATTCAGCCCTGGGCACCACGTCATTGATCAGGCTGATGCGTCTGGCCTCGTGTGCGCCTATGCGTTCGCCTGTCAGGATCAGCTTCATCGCATCTTTCATCGGCATCTGGCGCGCCAAACGCTGCAAGGCCCCGCCACCCAGCGCCGCCAGCCCGACGCGTGGTTCCAGCAAAGCGAACTCGGCATGGTCGGCGGCAACGGCCAAATCACAGGCCGCCACAATCTCGGCGCCACCCCCAAAACACATGCCATTGACAGCGGCAATCACCGGTTTGAAAAGGTCAAACCGCGAGGTGATGCCGGCAAATCCGGTCGATGGTTTCTGGTGGTTGTTGGTCGCTGACAAGGCCTTCAAATCCGTGCCGACACAAAACGCCCGGTCACCCGCCCCCGTGATAATGGCCACCAACAGGCTGGCGTCGTCGCGGTACAAATTGAAGGCGGCGTCCAGCTCGAAGTGCGCCTCGGGCGTCATGGCATTGAGCACCTCGGGGCGGTTCAGCGTGATGGTCAACACCGCGCCGTCCACTTCGTAGCGGCAATATTGGAAATTCGGCGCAGCCATGTTTGAGCGTCTTACTTCGCGGGTTTGAGCGTCTCAACCACCTGCGCCTTGCCAGCCACCACCTTGACGATGAAACTCTCGCGGTCCAGGTCGCCGTTGTTGTCGTATTTCACGTCGAACAACACGCCAGGGTAATCTTTGGCCGAGATACTGGCGCCGTGCATGGCTTGTGCAAACGCCTTGGGGTCGATCTTGCCAATTTTGTCAAAAATGGCCTTGGCCGCGTGCATGCCGGTGTAACCCTTCATGGCGTTGTGGTCGGCCTTGCTTTTGTAAGCGGCCAGGTAGTTGCGGGCAAAGGCCTGCACCGTCGCATTGGGCGCGTCGGGTGTCAGGCCAACATGCGCCACCACCCCGTTCGCGGCCTCGCCAGCCAGCTCGATCACCTTGTCGTTGGCCAGCGTGGTTTCGCCGACCACGGGCTTGTCGTAACCCTGCTTGCGGATTTCTTTGAGGGCGCGGGCGGATTCTTCTTCATTGGTGTAGACAAACAGCGCGTCAGCATTGGATTGTTTGGCCTTCAAAATTGCGGCGGAGAAGTCGACCTGTCCGGCTTCGGTGGAAATATCCGCCAGAATCTTGACCTTGGCCACTTCCAGCGCTTTGGTGATGACATCGCGCCCGCCTTTGCCAAAGTCGTTGTTCACGTAAATGATCGCCACGCTGGCCGCCTTGAGGTTTTCCGTCAAATACCGCACCACCTTGGGCATGGCCGAAACCTGGGTGAACGAGCTGCGAAACACATACGGATTGCCCTGCTGGGTGATGGCAGCCGCCTCGCCGCCAATCACGTTGGGCACTTCGGCGCGGCGCGTCTCTGCCATGCTGACCAGGATGGAGCCCGAAAACACCGGCCCCATCACCAGCGGAGCGCCCTGGTCTATCGCCTTGATGGCCAGCGCCTTTGCCACGCCAGGCTGGGTTTGGGTGTCCCAAGTGGTGTAGTTGATCTTGCGGCCCAAAATGCCGCCTGCGGCATTGATTTCGGAGACCGCCAGCTTCACGCCGTTGTCGTAATTGGTGCCCGCCGTGGCGCCCGAGCCCGAGAGCTCGGCCAGGCCAACGATGGGGATGGGCTGGGCCATAACGAGGGTGTTAGCCGCCAACAATGCCAATGAGGCCGCGATTTTGCCGATTTGGTTTTTCATATGCAGATTTGTCTCCTGATTAAATGATTGGGGCCCAAAGACTTCCTGTCTTGGCCGGTGATGGGGCGTGATCGTAAAGACCGATCACTATGCTGTCCATGCAATGAGAATAATAATCATCATTGCAATTCGCAATAAAAGCAGACAATCAGACCATGGACAAGGATTTGAACCTGCTCGATATCAAGCTGTTGCGCCTGTTGGATCAGCTTTACCTCAGCCGCAGCGTGACCAAAAGCGCCGAGGCGCTGGGCCAGAGCCAGCCCACGGTCAGCATCTGGCTGGCCAAACTGCGGGATCAACTGGGCGACCCGCTATTTGTGCGCACTTCTGAGGGCATGTTGCCCACACCGCGCACCGATGCGCTGATCGCCACGGTGCGCGAGGTGCTGCAGGGCTTGCAGCGCCTGTCCCAGTCCCAAAGCGGGTTTGACCCCGCCACGGCCCAGCGGCGTTTCGCCATTTGCATGACCGACGCCAGCCACATCACCCTGCTGCCGCGTCTGCTCGCCCACGTGCGGGCGCTGGCGCCGGGCGTCACGTTGGCGGCCCGCCGCGTGGACACGGATCTGGCGGGTGCACTGCAAAACGGCGAGGCCGACCTGGGCCTTGGATTTCTGCCCTGGCTGGACGCCGGTTTTTACCAGCAGGCGCTTTATGCACAGGACTGGATATGCCTGGCCAACGCCCAGCACCCCCGTGTGCTGGACGCCTCAGGCGCTCACTGGAATCTGCAGGCCTACCAGCGCGAAGGGCACATCGCCATCAGTTCCGGCACGGGTTACCAATTGATGGACAGCGCCGTTGAATCGCAAAAAATCAGCCGCCGCATCCAGCTTGAACTACCTGGTTTTTTGGGCCTGGCGGCGATTGTGTCTACCTGCGATCTGGTCGCCACTCTGCCACGCCAGATTGGTGAAACCCTGGCGCGAACAGCGGGGGTGCGGGCCTTGCCTTGCCCGTTTGACATCCCGGGCTTCACGGTCAAGCAGTATTGGCATGCGCGCTACCACCATGACGACGCCAGCCGCTGGCTGCGCGCCACCTGCGCGGATCTTTTCATGACACCCTGATCCACCCAGCCGGACGGCGAATTGGCCGATTTACCTGGCCAAATAGGCCGTTTGTCCTTATGCCATATACGTAGATAGCTACTTTTAATATAGCATTAAATTTGCCAGATTCAGGCAGGCGCATTCATCCGCGACACTGAGTGCAGTCCGAACACGCCGATCACGATCAGGCTGATGCACACCAGCTTGAGGGCCGTCGCGCTTTCGCGGAAATACAGCATGCCGATCGCCGCCGTCACCACGGTGCCCACGCCCGACCACACGGCGTAGGTGATGCTCAGGTCCAGCGTCTTGGTGGCGAAAGTGTTGCAACTGAAAGCCAGCGCGTAACAGGCAAACATCAGCACCGAGGGCCAAAGCTGGGTGAAGCCGTGCGACAGCTTCATGCTGGTCGTGCCCACCACCTCGAAGGCGATGGCGACCGACAGCAGGCCCCAGGCTTGCGATACCGTGGGTGTGAACGTGCTGGTGAAGGATTGCAAGAAATTGGCCATGGGCTGCGACAAAGTGGGGAAATATGGTTCAATGATTGTCAACCCAAAAGCCCCTTGCAACATGTCGGCCACATCCAACGAAATATCAGTGCGCAAATACCGCGACAAAGCCGCCGGTTACGACCAGTCGGCCGAGTTCACCATGCCGCTGCGCCGGCGCACTGTCGCCCTGCTTGATTTGCAGGCCGGCGACGTGGTGCTGGACGTGGGCGCGGGCACCGGCCTGAGCTACAACCTGCTGTTGCAGGCGGTGGGGCCGGCCGGGCGCGTGCTGGCGTTTGAACAAAGCCCCGAGATGTTCACCCAGGCGCAAAAACGGGTCGAGCAGCACAACTTGAAACAAGTCTGGCACACCTGCGCTGCCGCCGAAGTGGTACAACTGCCGCAAAAAGCCGACGCCGTGTTGTTCAACTACACCCACGACATCCTGCGCACGCCGCAGGCCATAACCAACATCCTGCGCCAATGCCAGCCCGGCGCCCGCGTGGCCGTGGCCGGCATCAAGTTCTTCCCCTGGTGGGCCGGCCCCCTGAACCTGCTGGCCTGGGCCAAAAACCAGCCCTACAACGCCAAGGCGGCCGATTTGTGGTCACCCTGGGATCTGTTGCAACCCCACTGCGTCCGTTTTGAGCGCCGCAGCACCCAATGGGGCATGGGGTACATCGCGCACGGCGTGTTGAAAGCCTGATGAAAGCAATAAGGAGCGCTGTGATGAACCTCCACCCCCAAGCCTCCCCGGCCCCCGGCCTGCTGGCGCAAAGCTTCGTCCAGGTGCGCGCCCAAAGCCTGCACTTGGCGGCCCCCTTGAGCGCCGAAGACTGCCAGGCCCAGTCCATGCCCGACGCCAGCCCGGTCAAATGGCATCTGGCCCACGTCACCTGGTTTTTTGAGACCTTTGTGCTGGCGCGTTTTGAGCCCGGTTTCAAAGCCTTCAACCCGGCCTTCAAGGTGTTGTTCAACAGTTATTACAACACCGTGGGCGACAAACACCCGCGCGCCCAGCGCGGCCTGTTGACCCGCCCCAGCCTGGCCGAGGTGCTGCGCTGGCGTGAATCGGTCGATGAACGCATCCTGCAACTGCTGGCCCTGCCCCACAACGGCGAAGTGGCCAGCCTGGTCGAGCTGGGCCTGCAACACGAACAGCAGCACCAGGAATTGCTGCTGACAGACGTCAAACACCTGCTGTTTTGCAGTGGCTTGCGCCCCGTCTACCGCAAAGCCTGGCCGCTGGCCCAGGTGACGCCAGTGGCCATGGCCTGGCTTGATTTTGAAGGCGGCTTGCGCGACATTGGCCACGCGGGCGACAGTTTTGCTTTTGACAACGAGCTGCCGCGCCATCCGCAGCACCAGCGCCCCTACGCGCTGGCAAACCGCCTGGTCACGCACGGCGAGTGGCTGGAGTTCATGCACGACGGCGCATACCAGGACGCGCAATGGTGGCTGTCAGCCGGCTGGGACTGGGTGCGTGCCAACCAGGTCACCGCGCCGCTGTACTGGACGCAGCCCGAAGCCGCTGTGAACGGCGTCAGGGTCGCAAACGCCGCAAACGCGGCCAAAGCCGCCGGCCAAACGCGGGGCGAATGGCACAGCTTCACCCTGCACGGCGAGGTGCCCATCGACCCGCACACCCCCATCACCCACATCAGCTACTTCGAGGCCGACGCCTTCGCGCGCTGGAAATCGGCCAATTTCGAAACCTGCAAAGGCGCCCGTTTGCCCACCGAATTCGAGTGGGAGGCCGCCGTCGCCCCGCATGAGGCCGCCTTGCGCAGCGCCGGCAATTTCGTCGAATCCGCCGCCCTGCACCCGATGCCGGTGGCGCGTGTGCCCCGCGACTTGGCCGGCGGCCTGATGCAGGCATTGGGTGACGTGTGGGAATGGACCAGCAGCAGCTACCAGGCCTACCCCGGCTACCAGGCCTGGGCCGGCGCCGTGGGCGAATACAACGGCAAATTCATGGTCAACCAGTATGTGCTGCGCGGCGGCTCCTGCGCAACCCCAGCGTCCCACATCCGCGCCAGCTACCGCAATTTTTTCCCCACCGATGCACGCTGGCAGTTCAGCGGCCTGCGCCTGGCGCGGGATCAATAACAAGCTACGTCATCGGGCGTTCTTGCCGATGTCAAAACGGCGCGGCACAACCCAATCCGGGTGCCATAATCTTCCAAACCTGCCCCAGCCCGGGCCAAAGGAGACAAACCCATGCGCGCTATCCGGACCACCTTTCTGACCTGCGGCGCAGCCGTGCTGGCCCTGCTGGGCGCCTGCGCCAGCGTGGGGCCCGGCAGCGCCGTCGCACAACGCATCGAGGGCGCGCCAGCGGCCAGCGGGGGACCGCGTTATGCGGTCGATGCGAGCTGGCCCAAGCCCCTGCCCAACAACTGGATTCTGGGCCAGGTGGCGGGTATTGCCACGGCGGGTGACGGCAGCATCTGGATGATCCACCGGCCCTTGAGTGTGACCGAGGACGAGCGTGGCGCGGGCTTGACACCCAAACGCTCGAAATGCTGCGTCGCCGCGCCGCCGGTGCTCCAGTTCGACGCCAGGGGCAATTTGCTGCGCTCCTGGGGTGGCAAGGGCGCCGGTTTTGACTGGCCGGCCAATGAACACGGCATCTACGTCGACCCCAGGGGCGATGTCTGGGTCGGCGGCAACGCCTTGACGGACCACATGCTGCTCAAGTTTACGCCCGAGGGCAAATTCCTGATGCAGATCGGCAAGCCGGGCCAAAGCAAGGGCAGCAATGCCACCGACCAATTGGGCCGTCCGGCCCACATGGAACTCGACGCGCCAGCCAACGAACTCTATGTGGCTGACGGTTACGGCAACCACCGCGTGATCGTGTTTGACGCAGCCACGGGCGCCTACAAACGCCATTGGGGCGCGTATGGCAACCGGCCCGACGACGCCAAGCTGGCCGATTTCAACCCGCAGTCGCCCCAGTTCGGCAACCCGGTGCATTGCGTGCGCATCACGCGCGACAACCTGGTGTATGTGTGCGACCGCATGAACAACCGCATCCAGGTGTTCAAGAAGAGCGGCGAGTTTGTGCGCCAGTTCGTCTATGAGCCCGCCACGCAAGGTTCTGGCTCGGTGTGGGATTTGGTGCCATCCGAAGACCCGGCCCAGCGTTACCTGCTGGTGGCCGACGGCACCAACAACGAGGTGCGCATCACCCTGCGCGAGAGCGGCGAGGTGATTGGCAGCTTTGGCCGGCCCGGCCGCCAGGCGGGCGACTTCCACTGGGTGCACAACATCGCCATTGATTCGCAAGGCAGCGTCTACACCTCCGAGGTCGATACCGGCAAACGCGCCCAACGTTTTGTCAGGGTGTCGCCTTGATTTTCTGGCGCGCAGCTTGATGCGCGTCAATGCGGCTTTCTTCAATCGCCCTAAGCTTGGTGTTTATTGTTTGAAAGAAGCACCCCATGGCCCATTACCACGCCGTTGTCTGGCTTGATCACACCGAGGCGCATGTGATGCACATCAGCCCGGACGACATTGAAAAATCAGTCGTTCACCCGACGCGGCCCCCCGTCAAATTGCACTCCCGGCGCGGCACGCTGGGCGACGGGCGCGCACCCGAGGACAAGGCCTATTTCCATGCGATTGTCGAAGCCCTGTCGGGCGCGCGCGAGATTCTGGTGGTGGGCCCGGCCCAGGCGAAACTGCAGCTCATCAAGCACATCCACAGCCATGACCCGGCCATGACGGACAAAGTGGTCGGGGTCGAAACGGTGGACCACCCGACCGATGCGCAACTGGTGGCTTATGCGCGCAAATACTTCACGGTCAAAGACCGGATGTTGTCCAACTCGCCTTGAACCTGCCAAGCCGGATCGATGCGCGGTCGATTAGCCGCAATTTGGTCACGAATAAACCAATCAATTAGTTATTAATAGCGGGGCTGGGATCGAATAGAGTAGGGCGGATGGAAAAACCCAAGCCCCATGCCGCGCCGCAAGCGGTTCTGTTCGACGCCTACGGCACGCTGTTTGATGTCTATAGTGTGGCCCTGCTGGCCGAGCAACTGTTCCCCGGCCAGGGCCAGGCCATCAGCATTTTGTGGCGCGACAAACAAATTGAATACACCCGCCTGGTGACCACCAGCACACGCGGCCCGAACCGCGAATCGGTCTACCAGCCGTTTTGGGAATTGACCCGCGCGGCCCTGGTGTACGCTATTAAAAAAGTAGCTATTAACGCATATCCCATAAGGGCTAATGGCCAAAATGATGCTTTGTCCGGGCCGGTGGAGCAGTTGCTGAACCAATACCACCACCTGAGCGCCTACCCGGAAAACCACGCGGTGCTCAAGGCCCTCAAGGCCAAAGGCATCGTGACCGGCATCCTGAGCAATGGCGACCCGGCGATGCTGGCCGTGGCGGTCAAATCCGCCGGTCTTGGCGATCTGCTCGACCACGTCATCAGCGTCGACAGTGTGCGCAAATTCAAAACCCACCCCGACGCCTACGCCCTGGGTGAACAAGCCTGCGGCCTGGCCGCGTCCAAAATCGCCTTTGTGTCCAGCAACAGCTGGGACGCGCTGGCCGCCACCTGGTACGGCTACCAGACCTTGTGGGTCAACCGGCAGAATGCGCCGTTTGAAGAATTGGGCACCCAGCCCAGCCGTGTGGGCACCAGCTTGCGCGATGTGCTCTCGTTTTTTTAAGCACCCCCTCCATTCCTAACCCGTAGAAGACCCCATGACCAATCGCACCTCTGTCCACCGCCTGCAAGTCGCCAGCAACCTGCACCAGTTCATCAATGACCAGGTGCTGCCCGGCACGGGCGTCGCGCCCGACAAATTCTGGCAAGGTTTTGACGCCATCGTGGCCGACCTGGCCCCCAAAAACATCGCCTTGCTGGCCGAGCGCGACCGCCTGCAAACCGGGCTGGACGCCTGGCACAAGGCCCATCCGGGGCCCATCAGCGATATGCCGGCCTACCGCGCCTTCCTCGAAACAAGCGGCTACCTCGTGCCCGTGCCCAAAAACGTCAAGACCAGCACATCCAACGTCGATGACGAGCTGGCCAAACAGGCCGGCCCGCAACTCGTGGTGCCGGTGCTGAACGCGCGTTACGCGCTGAACGCCGCCAACGCGCGCTGGGGCAGCCTTTACGACGCCTTGTACGGCACAGATGTTTTGTCAGAAGACGAGGGCGCGGAGAAAGTGACGAAGGAAGGCCGGGGCTACAACCCGGTGCGCGGCGCCAAGGTCATCAACTACGCCCGTCACGTGCTGGACCGCACCGCGCCCCTGGCCAAGGGCACGCATGTCGATTCCGTCGGCTACAGCGTCAAGAGCGGCGAACTGGTGGTGAAGCTTGCCAGCGGCAAGTCGTCCAAATTGGCGGATGGCAAGCAGTTTGTGGGTTACCAGGGCAAGGCGTCCGCGCCGTCCTCGGTTTTGCTGCTGAACAACGGCCTGCACATCGACATTCAAATCGACCGCGCCACGCCCATCGGCAAGACGGATCCGGCCGGTGTGAGCGACTTGGTGCTGGAAGCGGCCTTGTCCACCATCATGGACCTGGAAGACTCCGTCGCCGTGGTCGATGCCGACGACAAGGTGCTGGCCTATTCCAACTGGCTTGGCATCTTGCAAGGCACATTGACAGAAACCGTGAGCAAGCCCAACGCCAGCGGTGGTACGTCCAGCTTCACGCGTGGGCTGAATCCGGATCGCGTCTACACATCGCCCAAGGGCACGAAGACCGTCACCCTGCATGGCCGCTCACTCATGTTTGTGCGCAACGTCGGCCATTTGATGACCAACCCCGCCATTTTGTACACCGCAGCCGATGGCTCGACGAAGGAAATCCCCGAGGGCATTCTGGACGCCGTCGTCACCTCGGCGATTGCCATCCACGATCTGAACAAGCGCAAAAAAGACGCCATCCGCAACTCACGCAAAGGCAGCGTCTACATCGTCAAGCCCAAAATGCACGGCCCGACCGAAGTGGCGTTTGCGTCTGAGCTGTTTGCGCGCTGCGAAAAAATGCTCGGCCTGAAAGACAGCACGGTCAAGCTCGGCATCATGGACGAAGAGCGTCGAACCAGCGTCAATTTGAAAGCCTGCATCGCCGCAGCGAAAAGCCGCGTCGCCTTCATCAACACCGGCTTCCTGGACCGCACCGGCGACGAAATGCACACCGCCATGCACGCTGGCGCCATGATCCGCAAGGGCGACATGAAAACCAGCGCCTGGATCCAGGCCTACGAGCAGAACAATGTGCAGGTCGGCCTGCAATGCGGCCTGCGTGGCAAGGCGCAAATCGGCAAAGGCATGTGGGCCATGCCCGATTTGATGAAGGCGATGATGGAACAAAAAATTGCCCACCCCAAAGCCGGCGCCAACACCGCCTGGGTGCCCAGCCCCACCGGCGCCACCCTCCACGCCCTGCATTACCACCAGGTCAACGTGGCCAAGCTGCAAAAGCAGATGGAGCGCGCTGACGAAAAATCCGGCGGCAAGAAGGAATACAAGGCCTTGCTGAACAACCTGCTGACCATCCCCGTCGCGACCGACGCCACCATCACCAGCTGGACACCCGAGCAGAAACAGCAGGAGCTGGACAACAACGCCCAGGGCATTCTGGGCTATGTGGTGCGCTGGATCGACCAGGGCGTGGGTTGCAGCAAGGTGCCCGACATCCACAACATCGGCCTGATGGAAGACCGCGCCACCCTGCGCATCAGCAGCCAGCACATCGCCAACTGGCTGCTACATGGCGTGGTCACCGAAGCGCAGGTGAAAGAAACCTTCGAGCGCATGGCCGCTGTGGTGGACAAGCAGAACGCGGGCGACCCGCTGTACAAAAACATGGCGGGCAACTTTGAAACCTCAGCAGCTTATAAGGCGGCCTGTGATCTGGTATTCAAGGGGCTGGCGCAGCCTTCAGGTTATACCGAGCCGTTGTTGCATGGGTGGCGCTTGAAGGTAAAGGCGGGGGTGGCTTAATGCCGACCGGCTGTCTTGTCAAGCACACCGCAGGCCAGCAGCACTTGCACGTCACCGTGCACCGCCTTCACGTCGCGCTGCTTCACGGACGGTGACCACCGCCCGCGCCCGCAATAGAACTGCGGCGATGCATAGTGGAGAATCAAGGCCCTGACCCGCCACTTGCACCTGTGCACCCCAGCAATGCCCACCCCCGCCAAATCCGCCCCCCGCAGACCGGCATTGAAACGAGCCAAGGCAGGCAAATCCGCCAAGCCGGTTGAGCCGCGTCTTTCACGCACGCGCCGCCCGCCGGAGCTTCCAGTTGCCGACTGGCAGACCGCACTGCGCCGCCAGTTTGGCCGCGAGCAGAACTTCGGCTTGGAAAACCTGGGGCAGGAGGCGGTGTTTTCAGACTTCCGCGTGAGCAACCCAGCCAGCGGCACGCGCTACCGCGTGGCCATTCGCGGCCAGGCGCCGGGGCAAAACTTCTGCACCTGCCCGGACTACGCCACCAACGACCTGGGCACCTGCAAACACATCGAGTTCACGCTCGCCAGGCTACAGGCCAGGCGCGGCGGCAAGGCAGCGCTGGCGCGTGGATTCGAACCTGCATACAGCGAGATCTGGCTCGACTACGCCGGGGCACGGCATGTCCGCTTCTCGCCCGGCACCGCCTGCCCTGCACCCTTGCTGGATCAGGCCAAGTCGGTGTTCGATGCCAGCGCTGGCTGGGCGCTGCCGTGGGACCGTCTGGACGCACTGGAGCGCCTGGTGCAAGCGGCACAGGCCAGTGGCCACGAGCTGCGCTTCCATGATGATGTCTGGCAGTTCGTGGCCCAGATCCGCGACGGCGAGCGCCGCCAAGCCGCCTTGATGCAGGCCTACCCCAAGGGCATCGCGGACAGGGCGCTTGCCCGTCTGCTGAAGGTCAAGCTCTATCCCTACCAGGCCGAAGGCGCGCTGTTCGCCGCACGCGCGGGCCGCTGTCTGATTGGCGACGAAATGGGCTTGGGCAAGACCATCCAGGCCATCGCCGCCGCCGAGCTGTTTGCCCGCCACTTCGGCGTGCGCCGCGTGCTGGTGGTGTGCCCGACCTCGCTCAAGCACCAGTGGAAAAACGAGTTCGCCCGCTTCGCCGACCGCACGGTGCAAGTGGTGCACGGGCTGCGCGCGCAGCGCCAGGCGCAGTACCGCGACGAGGCGTTCTGCAAAATCATCCACTATGAAACACTGGCGCGCGATGCCGACCTGATTGACGCCTGGGCCCCCGAACTCGTGATTGCAGACGAGGCGCAGCGCATCAAAAACTGGAACACCATCGCCGCTCGCGCCCTCAAGCGCATCGCCAGCCCCTATGCCCTGGTGCTGACCGGCACACCGCTGGAAAACCGGCTGGAGGAACTGATCTCCATCGTGCAATTTGTGGATCAGCACCGGCTCGGCCCCACCTGGCGACTGCTGGACGAGCACCAGACGCGCGACGAAGCCGGCCGCGTGATCGGCTACCGCGCGCTGGACCGCATTGGCCAGACCCTGGCGCCGGTGATGCTGCGCCGGCGCAAGGCCGAGGTGCTGACGCAACTGCCCGCGCGGGTGGACAGCCGAATCTTTGTTCCGCTGACGCCCCAGCAGCGCGCGCACCACGACGAAAACGGTGAAATCGTCGCCCGCATCGTTCAGCGCTGGCGCAAGACCGGCTACCTGTCAGACACGGATCAGCGCCGCCTGACCTGCGCCCTGCAAAACATGCGCATGGCCTGCAACAGCACCTTCCTGCTGGACCACGAGACCGATCACGGCAACAAGGTGGGCGAACTGATGACCCTGCTCGACGAGCTGCTGGAAGACCCCGGCGCCAAGGCAGTGGTGTTCAGCCAGTGGCTGGGCACGCATGAGTTGATCGTGCGCCGCCTGGGCAGCGGCAGCGGTCAACGCCACTGGGGCCATGTGCTGTTCAGCGGCAGCGTGCCGGGCGACAAGCGCGGCGCGCTGGTCGAGCGCTTCCACACCGATCCGGATTGCCGCTTGTTTCTTTCCACCGATGCGGGCGGCTTGGGGCTGAACCTGCAGCACGCGGCAGCAGTGGTGGTCAACATGGACTTGCCGTGGAACCCGGCCGTGCTGGAGCAGCGCATCGGCCGCGTGCACCGCATGGGCCAGTCGCGCGGCGTGCAGGTGGTCAACTTCGTCGGCCAGGGCAGCATCGAAGAGGGCATGCTGTCGGTGCTGGCCTTCAAGAAATCGCTGTTCGCAGGCGTGCTGGACGGCGGTGCGAACGAGGTGTTCATGCAGGGCACGCGCTTGTCCCAGTTCATGAAGAGCGTGGAGCAGGTGGCCGGGTCCATCGGCGATGCCGATGCCGATGCGGAGCCCGGCGTGGCCGCTGGCCCAGCGCCAAGCGCGCCCGGCCAGACGCCGCAGCCGTCCGAAGATGTGTTTGCCGCCACGGTGGCCGAACCAGAGCAAGGCCAGAGCGAAGCCAGCACACCCCTGGCCCAAGCGGCCGGCCACACCCATGCAAGTGATGCCGCCGACCCCTGGGCCGCCATCTTGGAGGCGGGCGCTGCGCTGTTGCAGGGAATGGCTGCGTCGCGTGGCGCCGGTGGCACGGACCAAGGCGCCGCGCCCCTCAAGATCGAGCGCGACCCGGCAACCGGTCAGGCCAGCATTCGCCTGCCGCTGCCCGACCCGGCGGTGCTGCAACGGCTGGCCAAGGCGTTCGAGCCCTGGCTGCGCTAACGCCGCAGCTTGATTTGCTATCTATTAAATAGCTAACTATTCAATATCCATGAGGGCAAATGGCCATTTTCACAGCTGAAAATCATGGAAACGGCGCCGGCGGGCGCCGTTCTACCTGGGCACCACCTCAAACAACAAAAAGTCCGCCAGGCGTTTGTCTTCGGTCACCAGGTCATGTGCAATCAGCAGGTACTTCCAGGGTTTGGCACCGATTTTCAGGGCATGGCCGGACGCATGTTTGCACCAGACCGCACCGGCCCCGCCTTTGGCCTGGACCTCATCCGCGCCCATTTCGTTGCGGGCCTTGGTTTCGCACATCAGCCGATGCTGCGCAGTTTCCACCACGAAGTCGGGCACATACTCGGGCTGCTCAACGCCCAGCTTATAAAACAACTGGAACTGCCCTTTGGCAGGTTTGAACCACTTGTCGGCATCGCGCTCCAGAATCACGGCAAAACGGCGCTCGGTGTCCGAATCAAACTTTTGCAGCGGGTACAGGCATTTTGAAAAATGGCCAAACACCATTTGCTTGATGCGGCTGGGCTCGTCCACCGTGTGGCGGTAGTCACGCACCGTTTGCCCGGCCGCCACGGTGTAGGTTGACTCTTTCAGCGCCGTGAAGCCTCGCCGCATCTCGTGCGCATATTCGGCGGCTGATTCGTCAAAGTGCGCCATCATCTGCGCATGGATGTTTTTGGCGATCAGTTGCCGGTCCAGGTCCAGCACATTGCGCACCTCGCCCTCGTCCTTCAGATAACTGCCCAAGTGCGCCACCATTTGCCCGGCCAGCTCGTACAGCAGGCTGGCGTGCACGGTGTAGTCGATGTCATCAAAATCAATCAGCGCGTGGACGATGTAGTCCTCCAGCCGCTTCTCAGTTCTGCCGCTTTGCGCCGACAGCGTGAACTGCTCATGCGTGCGCAGCGTTTGCCCCACCAGGGAACGGTCTTTGGGTTGCAGGTGCAGGCCCGCCACATCCAGCGAAAAAGGCTTGAAACCGCTGGTCACCACGCCTTTGGGCACCACGACAATACGCGGAATGTCGATGGTTTGCCGCACCACCACTTCCACGGTGCGGCGCACCACATCTGCCAAATCCAGTTCCGGCGGCGCATCCTCACCCGTCAGCAGGCTGGCTTGCACGGGCGGCAACTTCTCCCTTACGGCTTCGGCAATGCGGGCCTGGATTTCCGGCGTCAGCAAAGCCTGCCGGGTGGGCGCATCTTGCGGCCGCACTTCGTATTCCGCCAGCACCTGCATGACAACCTGCGCGGCCTGCCGCTCGTGCGATGTGGTGAACACGCTTGCGCTTGGCGGCGAGCCGGCGCCAAGCGGCTGAGAAGCAGCATCAAACGACCCGGCTGCTTCTGGCCCCTGGCCCAAGCCCAGCACCTCCGCCATATTCGACTGCACCGTGATGCTCTGCATGCGCCCGTCGCCCGCGTCGGGCGCTTCCAGAATCAGCATCTTGAGCTTGATGGGTGAATCGGCCCGGTTGGCATCGTCAATGATGTCCTGAAACCGGTCGTGCGCAATGATGTTGAGCCGGTCCACCGCAGCAACCCCCGTACGTTTGCCATAGGGCAGGCGCAGGCCCCGGCCAATCGACTGCTCCACCAGCGTGCGCGCATTGGCCGCGCGCAGCGGCACGATGGTGTAGAGGTTGGTCACGTCCCAGCCCTCTTTGAGCATGTTGACGTGGATCACAATCTCGGTCGGCTCGTCCACACTCTCCACCGCCAGCAGGCGGCGGATCATTTCTTCTTCGTCCGCGCCGCTCTTGCTGCTGTCCACTTGGATCACCTTGCTGCGGTAGCGCCCGCCAAAGAAGGCGTCGGACTGCAACAGCGCCAGCAACTCGGCCGCGTGCGTGGTGTCCCGCGCAATCACCAGCATGAAGGGCTTGACCTCTTTCACGCTGTTGGTGCGGGCATAGGTTTTCAGCTCCACCTTGGTGGCCTCGTGCATGCGCACGCCGTCTTGCAGCTTGACGCGCTCCACCTCCTCGGGCGGCATGTTCTTCGCGTCAAAGTTGCGCTGCGTCACCACCGCCGGGTCTTTGACAAAACCATCCTCCATGGCGCGGGCCAGCGGGTAGTCCATCACCACGTTTTTGAAGGGCACCGGCCCCTTGCCAGTTTCGACAAAAGGCGTGGCCGTGAGCTCCAGGCCCATCAAGGGTTTGAGTTCATTGATGGCCCGCACCCCCGCGCTGGCGCGGTAGCGGTGCGACTCGTCCATCAGCAGCACCAGGTCGGGCAGATTGGCCAGGTAGTCAAAATAACTTTGCCCGATGTATTCGCTCAGGCGCTTGATGCGCGGCGCCCTGCCGCCCCGCACCTCAGAAGAAATTTTGGCGATGTTGAAAATATTGATGGTGACCGGCGAGAGCAAATCGCCCAGCGCCTGGGCGCGTTCTTCGTAGTTGTCGCCGGTGATGATCTCGGGCGGGTAGGCCGCAAACTCCGCCACGCCCCTGAACACATACTTGGCCGTATTGGGCGTGAAGTCGCCAATCAGCTTGTCATAAATCGTCAGGTTGGGGGCCAGCACAAAAAAGTGCTTGATGCCATGCGCCTGAAACAGGTAGCTGATGAAGGCGCCCATCAGCCGCGTCTTGCCCACACCCGTGGCCAGCGCAAAACACATGGACGGGAAATCGCGCTCGAAGTCTTGCAGCGTCGGGAACTGGGCTTTGAGCGTGGCCAGAATGGCTGCCACCTGCGCCGCGTCGCGGTTGGGGTGCAGCATGGCGGGCGATGCGTCTATGGCGCTGGCCAGTTTGGACAACGACTCGGTTTGCGGCGGGCGCAGGCTCAGGCGGCCCGCGATGGCGTTGACTTCGCGTTGGCTCATAGCGCGGCTTTCGCCCCAAGCCTGACACGCACCACCTTGCCCGAGCGCACCACGATCAGGTCGGTACCCGTTTGTTGTGCCACCTGGCGCGCCCGGACTGCCGCCCGCTGCAGGGCCCTCAAAGAGCCCTCGGTATCGGCATCCAGGCGCACAGGCGCCCCGCCATAGACAGGTAGGGGCTCACTCACGTGCTTGGGTGTTGTCATGGCCTGCTGCTCCAGTCAATCACGACAGGCTCGTCGCCCGCGTTGTCATACAAAACCCACTTGTCCACCAGTGGCTGATACACCTCGGCAAACAATCGCCTGCCTGAGGTAAAGCGTCTGCGGATAGTGGCCTCAGGGATGTCGTGGCCCCCTTGGCGAACCCGCTCGGCCACGCGTTGCTTCGCCACATCCGCCGAAGGCAAACTCAAAAAGAGCAACTCCACGCGATAGCCCAATTGCCGCCATTGCGGAATCTGCCGCGCGTAACCTTTACCTGACAAGGTGGTTTCAAAGGCAAAACTCTCCAGCTTGACTACATGCTGCGCAATGGACCCCAACATCAAACGCCCAGCCTGGATGGCCGCCTGCTCGGGTGCAAAGGGCGACAGCCCGGCGGCAATCAGGTCGGCATTGACAAAAATCGGGCAGCCTGCCTCCTGGGGCAGGAACTCGCGCGCAAATGTCGTCTTGCCCGCGCCATTCGGCCCGGCAATAATGATGATTTTTGGCTGCGTCATGGCACAGCCCCGCCAAACAAATCATCCTGCGCCGGGGCCTCCACCTTCTTCTGTGCCATCGGCAGATTGGCCACATTCAGGCTGTAGTCGTCATGGCCCCACTCGCAGCGGTCTTTCACCATCTTGGGGATTTTCTTGAGGGTGAGGTTGGGCCAGCGCTGGGCGGCTTGTGTTGCCGTCACACCCCGGTAAGCACCACAGCACACCAGCAGGGTACGCGGGTTGTGCGGGTCCGCCCCCACCTCGCCACTCAGCGCCTCCAGTTGCTCAGGCCCTAGTGTTTGCGTGGTGACGTAGATAAAGTCACTCTCACTGCTGCGCCCCTGCTGCCACCACAACACCTCAGACGGCGCGTAGGCAAAGCCTTCCAGCTTGCACATGGCCGCTGACAACATGGCCGCGTCGTACGCGGGGTTGATGACCAGATTGCCCCAGCGGTCGGTGGACAGCAGCGTGGGCGCCAGCTCGTAGTAGCGAAAACCGCCGCCGCCCTGCCAGCCGGTGGCCTGGGTGACGCCACCGGGGTCTTGCCCGGCTATGACTTTTTGCAGGCGCGGCATGATGTGCGTGTGGCAATGTTCGCCCAACTCCACCATGATCCAGCGTCGGCCCATCTTGTGGGCGACGGCGCCGGTGGTGCCGGAGCCACCAAACGAATCCAGAACAAGATCACCGGGATTTGTTGCAATTGTCATAACTCTCTGGAGTAATGCTTCAGGCTTCGGTGTAATGAAGCCTGAGTCACCAAATAGCGAAAGGATTTCACGTTTCGCATCTTGATTACCTGTTACCTCCTTGTAAGTCCACCAGGTTCTAGCAATGACTCCTTGTTTGGCATTCTTCAAATAAACCTTATGCGTTGGCATCGCATCACCATCTTTGCCGAAATAAATCTCACCAACTTTCCTTTGCCGCTCAAACTCTTCTTTGGGCAAAGCCCAGTGTCTGCCCTGTGCCGGACGGACAGTTCGTCCTGAAGGAATCACAACTTCATATCTGTACTTTTCACGTCTCGCCTCATCCTCCGTTCGTACATCCAAGGGATACGTGCGCCATGGTCCTTCTGGGTCTCTGTCCGGATTCTTAAAACGTCCCTGCTGCTCTTCTGTTCGAGGAACCATATTCCAGCCAGCTTCAAGCCATTTCGGCGACTTCGCGAAAACAAGTATGTGGTCATGATCTGCGCTGAGACCACGCCCGTTACTTTTTGGTGTGTATACCTTTTCCCAAACTACATTGGCAACGAAGTTAGCCCGTCCAAAAATCTCATCACACAAGACCTTCAAGTAATGCGCCTCGTTGTCATCAATCGTGATCCACAGCGAGCCATCGTCTGCTAATAAACGCCGAATAATCTCCAGCCGGTCGCGCATCAGCCCCAGCCAGATCGAATGCTCCAGCCCGTCGTCGTAATGGGTGAATGCGCTGCCGGTGTTGTACGGCGGGTCAATGAACACGCACTTCACCTTGCCCGCAAACTCCGCCTCCAGCGCTTTGAGCGCCAGCAGGTTGTCGCCCCTGATGAGCCGGTTGTCAAACAGATCGTCATCCGTCACCCGCTGCTTCGCGTGGTAACTGCGCTTGGGGTCTTCCAACAAAATGCGCGGCTCCAGCCGTGGCCGTTGGTCTTTGCCGATCCAGGTGAGTTCCAGTTTTTGAGGGCCTGCCATTAAAAGCTCCAGCCTTGTATTTGCATAAATTTTTCAAGATCAATGCAAGGCACTTTGAAGTGCTGGCAGACATTGGGAATTTTTGCCGCATTGGGCTTGAGCCGCTCTTCCGTGACCACGGTTGCCTTGCGTATCTTGGCGCACGCGATGATGAAGGGGTCGGCTACGGGGGTACCTGTCAAGCGCTGCTTTTCTCCAATCAAAGCCTGAAAGTGTTGCGTCTGAAATATTTGGGCAACAAAGCGCAGCTCATCGGCTGTGGGGGTTGTGAAAATGTGCTTTCGGTCTTTAAGCCACTGGT
>JANMVT010000096.1:0-13311 GCA_031392945.1 Rhodoferax sp.
CCGGAGCCCGGGCGCGGGCTTGTATTGCCACTGAAGATCTTAGAGGGACTGGCGCAGACGCCCGCCCCCAGCGCGGTCTTTGCCTGCACAGCCAACAACACGCCGATGCCCGCCGGAACCCCGCGAAACAGTTTTCTCCGCAACTGGTCGGGGCGGGTTTGTTGCTTAGACTCATTAATTTCCATGTTTATCCCCAAATTGGTATGTATCTCAAACAAGGCCACCCCAAACGACTCAACCGAAGCCCTCTCACAAGGTAAAGCAATTTTCAAGCCACTAGTGTAATGACATCACAAACTATTGATTAATAAAGGAAAAAAGCCAGACTGAACAACATTCCCCTGAAGAATCGTGAACTTGTGTAAGTTTTTTCGACACCCTACTCACACATGGTCAAATTTGGTTGTTTGTGAATCACTCTAAAGCGTCTTTATCAAAGCCGTCACCTCAGCCTGCCCGCCAAATTTGTCACCCAATTTGGCCAAGTCATCCAACTCCTTGCGCGCCAGATCCTTCTTGCCGCCTTTGATGTAAATTTTTGCCAAATTCAGCTTGAACACGGTGTTTTGCGGCTGCGCTGTGACCGCCTTTGTTTGCCATTCCAGCGCTTTTGCGTAATCGTCTTTGTCGGAAAACAGCATTGCCAGCGTGTCCATGAAGGCCGGTTGGTTGGGTGCCAGTTTGACGGCAGTTTCCGCGAATTCAATAGCGCCCGGCTTATTCAGACGGCCAGTCACCCAAGCAAGATTGTTGTATGCAACGGCGTTGTTGGGCTGGATTTTCACGACGGACGCATAATTTTTCTCGGCGCCTACGTAGTCTTTTCGGACTATGGCCAGGTCACCCAGGTAAAGCGGAAACGACACGTCAGTGCCGTGGTCTTTAAGCCATCCCACCGCAAACTTTTCTGCGTCCGGGGTTTTGTTGCCAGCCAGCAGGGCGCTGTGCAATTTCACCGCCAATTCAGGTGACGGAGTTTCCTTGAGTCCTGCACGGTAGGCACCTACAGCGGATTCCCAGTTTTTTTGTACAACTGCAACGTCTCCCTCGAGGACGTAACCAACGGCTTCTTTGGGACGCTGCTTTTGTACCGAGCGTGCGGTTGCCACTGCTTCCGAGTATTTTTTCGCTTCGAGGTTGAGCATGATCAATCCGCGCTGGGCTTCGATCAGGTCCGGATTAACGTCCAGCGCCTTGCGCAGGGCTTGTGCGGCGCCATCCTTATTTTTAGCTACGAGGTTGGCATCTGCCAGACGCAGCAAGGGCTTGGTCGATAGCGGCTGCAAGGCCACAACTTTGTTGAAGGTGGCAAGGGCTTGATTGGCCTCACCAGCGGCAAGTTGAACCCTACCCAAGGCGTCCAGCAAATCAGCGTTGTCCGGCACTGTCGAAACCGCGCTTTGTGCAGCGTTCATCGCCTGTTTTTGATCCATGGTGCCCAAGTAAAAATCAATCAACAGCAGGCGCGGGCCGACTTCGGTCGGGTTGGCTTCTACGGCCTTGTTGATCAGCTTGGCGACGTCGTCTTTGGGCGCGCCAGTGCGGGCAGCCAGTTCGGCCATGGCCAGCAAGGCCTGGCCGTTCTTGGGGTCTTTGGCCAGCACTGCCTCAAAGCGCTTTTTGGCTTCTTCAGGCTTTTTGTCGACCAGGTCCAGCCCGGCCAAACTGGCGACCGCAGGGAAGAAGGCCGGATCCAGGGCGAGCGCCCTCTCAAAGCTTTTTCTGGCGCCAGCCAGGTCTTTTTTGGCCAACAAAGTGCGGCCGCGCAGATTGGCGGCCAGGGGCTTGTCTGGCTGTTTCTTTTCAAGGCCGTCGATGGCTTTGAGCGCCTTGTCAAAGTCGCCACGGCGCAAGTTGGCGCTGATCAGGGCCAGGTCGGCGGTGACGCCACTGTCGGAGGTGGCGATGTCTTGCAGCTCGCCGAAAGCCGCTTCCGATTTGCCGCCCATCAGGTGCACAAGCGCCAGCGAGGTTTGTTTTTTCGCATTTTGGGGATCCAGCTTGGCGGCTTTGGCAAAATGCTCCTCCGCTTTCTTGGCGTCGCCGTTTTGCAGGTAGACCTCGCCCGCGACGGAGTCGATTTCCGGGTCGTTATACCCCTTGCTCAGGCCCTGATTCAACGTCGTCAATGCTTTCGCAGGCTGGCCCAACCGCAGGTAGGTCATGATCAGCAGTCTGCGGGCCAACACCAGTTCAGGTGAGGCGGTCACAGCACGGTTCAACATCGCCTCAGCCTGCACATATGATTTCAGCTGAAACTCGACGGCACCCGCCAATTGCAGGCCTTTGGGGTTGTTGGGGGCCACCCGAAGGAGTTGTTGCGAAGCTTCTCTTGCCGTTTTGAAATCCCGCTTTTGATAGGCCAATTGCGCCTCAAGGTATTTGGTTTGGGAATTGTTTGGCGCGATTTTTTTCAACTGCTCAAGCTGGCTCGTTGCCCCCTCCATGTCGCCCTGACTCAACAAGATGGCCAAAATGCTGGTATGCCCTGCCAGGTTGTCAGGTTTGATCTCAGCCACTTTGCGATAGGCTTCCAACGCATTTTTTTGCTGGTTCTTGCCATAGTACAGAACGTCACCCTTGAGCTTCCAGGCATCGACGCTGGCCGGACTCTTCACAATGATTGCATCAATTGCGGCCAATGCCCCATCAAAATCCTTATTGGTTGCCTTTTGCCTGGCTTGTCCAATCAGGGCCGGTGTGTAACCTGGTTCAGCCACGAGTGCCGCCGCCAATGCTGCCTGAGACTGCTCGGCGTTGCCCACGACCGAATAGGCCGATGCGAGTACAGTCTGAAAATCGGCCTTGGCATGGCTTGAAGTCAGCTCCGACTTCGCAAACTCGTCAATCAGCTTTTTGGATTGCCCCTGCGCTAGCATCGCCGCTGCCAATTTCGGAACCACGTCGTCGGCTGAATACTTGAGCTGCAGGGCCTTTCGAAACTCCAACTCGGATGCAACAACATCACCAGTGTTCAACAGTGCAATACCCAGCAAATACCTCGCTTCTGCCGAGTCCGGGTTTTTCTGCAGTGCATTCTTGATCTGGATTACAGCTGCCTTGTCGTCACTCTTGGCCAGGTACTCTTTGGCGGATGTCAACATCGACTCAGCATTGCCACCGCCACATGCGCCCAGCGCCAGAGACAGGCTGACCACGGATGCACAGGCCCATACGCTTGATCCATTGAATTTCATGGTTTTTCAACTTTGCAATGATTTTTTGGAATTTTCACTTCAGACCCAATCTATGCATGAGATCGTAAAGCGTCGGCCGGCTGACACCCAGCAATTCGGCCGCTTTCACAACATTGCCATTGACGCGCCCCATGGCCGCCACGATGGCGTTTTTTTCGGCTTTGTCGCGCACCGCCCGCAAATCGAATGAATTGTCGGCCTCATCAAATTCCGGCGGCTTCAAGCCAATATCCTGCGGCGAAATCTGGCTGCCGTCAACCATGATGACGGCGCGGCGGATGCAGTTTTCCAGCTCCCGGATGTTGCCGGGCCAGGGATGCGCCTCAATCGCCCGGACCGCGTCGTCGCTCAAGCTGAGCGAGCCGCGATTTTGCTCCTGGGCAAACTTGCGCACGAACGCATGCGCCAGCAGGGCCGCGTCGCCCACGCGCGAGCGCAGTGGCGGGATGTCGACCACGATCTCGGCCAGCCGGTAATACAAATCCTCGCGAAACCGGCTCTCTTTGCCCAGCACCTTCAGGTCCTGGTGCGTGGCGCAGACGATGCGCACATCCACCGGGATTTCCTGGCGCCCGCCAATGCGTTCGATGGTGCGTTCCTGCAAGAAACGCAGCAACTTGGCTTGCAGCGTGAACGGCAGGTCGCCGATCTCGTCGAGCATCAAGGTGCCGCCATTGGCGGTTTCAATTTTGCCCAGCGTCATCTTGGCCGCACCCGTGAAAGCGCCCTTCTCGAAGCCGAACAATTCGCTCTCCAGCAGGTTCTCGGGAATCGCGGCGCAGTTGATGGCGACGAACTTGCCGGCGCGCCGGGGCGACGCCTGGTGCAGTCCGCGCGCCAGCACTTCCTTGCCGGTGCCGCTTTCGCCCAGCAACATGACGGTGGCGTTGCTGCTGGCGATTTTTTCGATGGTGCGGCAGATCTTCAGCATGCCGGGGTCGCGCGTCATCAAGCCGGCCAGCGCGTCGGGCTGCTGCAGCTCCTGCAAACGCCGGTTTTCCCGCTGCAACTCAAACAGCCTGAAGGCCCGGTCGATCGTCAGGTTCAACAAATCGGGCTCGAACGGCTTGGCGAAGAAGTCATAGGCGCCCAGGGCCACCGCCCGCAAGGCGTTGGCCTGGTCGTTCTGGCCGGTCAAAACGATGACTTTCGTGTCGGGCTCCATCGCCAGAATTTGCGCCAGCAGCTTGAAGCCTTCCGACACTGAATCGGCGTCCGGCGGCAGGCCCAAGTCCATCGTGACGACGGCTGGCGCATGCCGACGCATTTGCACCAGGGCGCTTTCACGGTCGTTGGCGGTGACGGCCTCGTACTGGTCAAGCGACCACTTGATCTGTTTTTGCAATGCCAGATCGTCTTCCACGATCAGCAGCGAACGCATTTTTTCGACGGTCATTCGGATTCCAGCATGTGAAGATCGGACTCATTCTTGATTTCAAACAGCGGCAGGAGGATGGTGACCGTGGTTCCACGGCCCACTTCGCTGTGCACCTCTATCTTGCCACCCAATTCCTGGACGTACTGGAAACTTTCGTAGGCGCCGATGCCCATGCCGGCTTGTTTGGTGGACTGGAACGGCTTGAACAGGCGGTCGCGGATGAACTCCGGCGTCATGCCTTCCCCATTGTCCGCGACCTCCAGCCACGCTTGCCCGCCCTGGCGGCCCAAGGCCAGGCGCACTCGGCCAGTTGCGCCTGTGGCATCAAAGGCATTTTGCACGACGTGGCCGATGATGCGCTCCAGCCGCTCCTCTTGCCCCCGGGTGCCGACGCGGTCAACGATGTCAACCTCCAGCCGCCGCCCGCGCCCCTGGGCCACACCTTCAATGCGCCCGACAATTTCACTCAAATCAACGCCCACTGCCGTGCCGGGCGGCGTCGCGCCCTCGCGCAGTTGGAGCATCAACTGGCGCATGCGATCGAGCGAATTCTCCACCGTCATCAGCATGTCCTGCTGGAATTCGGGGTTCTGGCTATGCCGCTGGGCGTTTTTCATCATCAGGGAGAGCTGCGTCACGATATTTTTGAGGTCATGCACCACAAAGGCCGACATGCGGTTGAAAGCGTCGAATTTGCGCACCTCCAGCAAGGCCTCTGTGGCCTGCATTTGCGCCAAAAAACTCGCCGCCTGGCGCCCGGCAGTTTTCAGCAGGTCGTTGACCTCCCAATTCACCTCCAGGCGCGTGCGGGCCCGGGCCAGCACCACAAAACCGATCATGTCTTCGCCCACGATCAGCGGCACGATCAGCCAGGCCTGTTCCATTTCCTGCAGCCACCGCGGCAGGCTGAGCTGGCCATACCGGCGCGGGGCGGAGCGGTATTCCTCCAGATTGATGACCCAGCCGCTGGTGGACATGAAATGGCACATGGCCGACGCCGCGTCTTCCTTGGCCACGGTCTGGGCCAGGTTCCAGCGGGCGGTCTGGCTGAAGGCTGCTTCACCGCGATTTTTCAACCACAGGCCGCCTCCGGGGCTTTCCAGCAAATCCGCCAGGCCGCGCACCACTTGGTGGCCCATTTCCTGCGGCGAGTTCTGGGTGGACAGGGTTTTGGTGAACTGTAGCCATTCCTCGCGGTAGTCGTAGCGGTAGCGGAAGAAATGTTTGCCCATAAAGACGCGCAATTTCGCGCGCACCGTGCCTGACAGGGCCAGCACGATCAGCACCAGCAGGCCAAAAAAGACCGCCCCCAGTTGCAAGGCCCGGCCCCATTCGCCGCCGAAAAACCGCACGTAATATCCGACCAAGGACACAAAGATCAGGTAGATGCCAGCGATCAGCAAAGTCGCGGAGTGGAATGCGGCTTTTCTGGAAATCTGGATTTTGGAGATCCAGTCTTTGCGCCGGGTGCTGGCCAACAACAGCAAAGGCACCATCAAGGTGTGCACGGCGCCGCGGATGCTGATGGCGTCGGCGTCGGGCCGGTTGAACAGCACCGCTTGGGAATACAGGTAAACGTCAAACAGCGCAGCACCCGCCAGCCCCAGGCACAACGGCTTGACGTTCCAGCGCGAGTCTTCCGAGACATTGCGAAAAAGCTGCTCGACCAGCACCAGGGTGAAGACCGGCAAGGCCATCGAGCTGAGCAAAACCAGGCGTGACGGATCGCCTAAAACACTGCTGCCCGCCCACGCCAGCAAGCGCGCCACGGCGCCAGAGGCGATGAGAAAACCGGCCAACGGGATGATCCAGCCCACGGCGTTTGGCAGGCCGTCAGCCAGCCGGGTTTTGAGGACCGTCAGCAGGAAGGCGAACCAGCAGCCATAACGCACCAGGTCGGCGAAGTCTGCCGCTTCAAGCAGGTGGAAATGGCCGGTGAACAAATGGGCCAAAAACAGCCAGCCCCACAGCGAGCTAAACGCCACCGCCGAAAACAGCAAGATCCTTGGCCAATCCAGCGGCTGGCGCAAAACGCCCAGTTGAACCAGCCGCAATGCAAACGCCAGGTAACTGGCGCCGACCAGGCCGTAACTCCAGGCCGTCAGGGTTGAGGCGCCACCGTCCATGCGCTACTGCGCGCCCTTGCCCGTGAGAACCACGCCCACGGTCTCAAACAGCACCACCAGATCCAAAAACCAAGTGTGGTTTTTGACGTAATATAAATCGTACTGGAGCTTTTCGGCCGAATCTTCCATGGTGGCCCCATAGTGGTAGCGAACCTGGGCCCAGCCAGTCAGGCCGGGCTTGACGCTGAGGCGCACCGCGTAATACGGTATCTCCTGCGTCAATTTGTCCACGAAAAACGGCCGCTCCGGGCGCGGCCCGACCAGGCTCATGTCGCCGACCAGCACCGTGATGAGTTGCGGCAATTCGTCAATGCGCAACTTGCGGAGGATCCGCCCCACGCGGGTGACGCGGTCGTCCTGCGCGGCGGCCCAACGCGGCGTGCCGTCTTTTTCAGCGTCGGTGCGCATGCTGCGGAACTTGACCACGCTGAACAGGCGACCGTTCAGGCCAACGCGCTCTTGCTGGTACAACACCGGCCCGCCGCTCTCCAGCAAAATGAGGATGCCGGTCAGCAGCATGAGGGGCGCCGTCACAATGATCAGCAAGCTGGCAAACACGATGTCGAAAGCGCGTTTGACCAGGGTGCGCACCATGCCCTGGTTGAAACCGTCGCCAAAAATAAGCCAGCCCGGGTTGACCGAATCCAGCCGGATCTGCCCGAGCGTCTTCTCGAAATGGGTTGCGATGTCCACCACCCGCACGCCCTGCAGCTTGCAGTCGAGCAGCTCGCGCAGGGGCATGCTGCCGCCCCGGCGCTCGGCCAGGGCGACGACTATTTCATCCACGCCTTCGTCCACCACAATGTCGGTGAGCGACTTGTCGGGCGTCAAAATGCCCCAGGCCGAGACCTCGGTCACCGCTTCGTTGGGGCCGGCGAAATAACCCACCAAATCGACGTTGGGATCGGCTTTTTTAAGCGAGCGACCGACCAGTTTGGCCCGCGTGCCTGTGCCAAAAACCAGAATGCGCTGGCGCACCAAGGACTGTTTGCTTGAATGCGCAGCGTACACGCGGTGGACCAGCACCAGCAGCAGACAAGCCGCGACGGCTATGGCAAACAGCTTGCGGTCGGTCAAATGCAGGGGCAACAGGCCGAATATCGCGTAAGCCAGCGCCAAAGACATGGTGAGCGACAACGCCGCGCGGGCCCGCGACTGGCCGACTGACCGGTTGTGCACGCGCTGGTAAAAACCCAGGCTCGAATTGATGGCGAGCATGCCGACCGCCAGCAGAAGCGAGCAGATGATGGCCGCCGACAGTCCGGCCGCGAGGTCATTGACCTGCCACATGATCGACAGGATCACGGTGGCCGCCACCAGCCCGAGGTCAAAAAAGACCTGCAGCAGGGTTTGCGGGTGGAGGTAATGACTGAAAATTTTGATCACGTGGGGGGTCTTTACCGTTTCTCTGTCTCAAATTTTGGGCAGGCAATTTACATTGTCTTACGAATGGTACATGCCGCAAGGGCTGGCATGAAGCTGGGCTTGCAAAGCCCGCCAATACAATGCTACCATTTTAGAAGCTAACTATTCATATTCCACGGGGGGAAAGTGCCTATTTTATCGACAACTCCGTGAAAGTGCCCCAATTGGGCAAATAACCAAGCTTTGTGTTAATTAATACCCAAATCAGACCAGCACCTCGACGCAGGGCGGATGGCCCAGGAACCCGTGCGGGCTGGCGCTGGCGCCATACGCGCCGCTTTGGAACACCACGGCCAGGTCGCCGACCTGGGCGACAGGCAGGTTCATCCGATCGGCCAGCAAGTCCAGCGGCGTGCAAAGCGGCCCGACGACGCTGGCCACCTCCCTGTCGGCCGAAGCCAGGCGGTTGCCGATCGTCACCGGATAATTCTTGCGCACCACCTGGCCGAAGTTGCCCGAGGCCGAAAGATGATGGTGCAGCCCCCCATCGGTGACCAGATAAACCTGTCCGCGCGACAGCTTGCGATCCACCACGCGGGCTACATAAACACCGGCTTCGCCCACCAGATAACGGCCCAGCTCGATCACAAACTCGGCTTCTGGCAGCTCGGATTTGGCGCGGTCCACAAGCTGCGCCAGGTTGGCGCCAATGGGCGCAAGGTCAAGCCGCTGCTCGCCCGGAAAATAGGGAATGCCAAAGCCGCCGCCCAGGTTCAAAAAGCGCACCGGTGAGGGGGCGTTCTGGGCCAGGCGCAGCGCCAGTTCGAACGACTTTTGCTGGGCTTCGCAAATCGATTCCGCGCGCAAATTCTGCGAACCGGCAAATAGGTGGAAGCCTTCAAACGCCAGGCCGGCACGACTAATATTGGCCATCAATTCGGGCATTTGCTCCACATCAACGCCAAATTGCTTTGGACCGCCGCCCATTTTCATGCCCGAACCTTTGAGCTCAAAGTCAGGGTTCACCCGCACCGCCACCCGCGCGGCAAGCCCGAGCTCGTGGGAGATCGCCTCCAGCGCCACGACTTCACGAAACGACTCCACATTGATCAGGACGCGCGACGCCACAGCTTGGCGCAACTCGACATCGCGCTTGCCGGGGCCGGCAAAGCTGACTTCTTTGGGACTTGCGCCCGCGTCCAGCGCCACTTTGAGCTCTCCGGCCGAGGCCACGTCTATACCATCCACCAAGCCCGCCATGAAGCCCACCACGGCAGGCATGGGGTTGGCCTTCATGGCGTAGTGCAGCTTGACGGTTTTGGGCAGCGCCTGGCGCAGCCCGGCCACCCGCGTCTTCAAAAGCGACCGGTCATAAGCGTAAAACGGCGTCTGGCCGACGCGCTCTGCCAACAGCGACAGGCGCTCGCCGCCGACCACCAGCTCGCCCCCCTGCACGGGGAACTGGTTCATCGGCGCGTGGACGGGCAATTGGCGTTCTGGGGCGGACATGGAATGGACTCTGAATTTGGCGTTCAAATTTGGGAATGCGGCGCGCCAGCCGCGCGGCGCCGGGCCCACTCGGCCGACAGCAATTTGCGGTCGATCTTGCCATTGGGGTTGCGCGCCAGCGGCCCTTCGACAAACTCGACGCCTGCGGGCACCATATAGGCCGGCATGCGGCTCCTGCACTCGGTCAAAAGCTCATTTAGAAGGTCATTTAGGGCGTTTGCCCTCGTGGATATTGCATAGGTTGCTACTACATGTATAGCATGCCCGAGCGTCGGATGATCCACTCCAAAGGCCACACACTCGCCCACCATCTTTGTGGCGTACAAAATTTCTTCGACCTCGGTCGGGCTGACACGGTAACCTGACGTCTTCATCATTTCATCGCGCCGGCCGATGAAATACAAGAACCCTTCAGCATCCTTGCGCACGTTGTCGCCGGAAAAAACCGCGTATTCCGGCAATTGCAAACCGGGTTGGCGCCCCGGCGCGTCAGGGGCAAGCAACTTATACCGCTCTGCCGTCTTTTGCGCGTCGTTCCAGTAACCCATGCCGACCAGGGCGCCACGATGCACCAGTTCGCCAGGCTCATCCGCCGCGCAAGGGGAGCCGTCTTCGCGCAGCACCAGGATTTCGGCATTCGGAATCGCCTTGCCGATGGAATCCGGGCGGCGGTCCACCTCTTCGGGCGGCAGGTAGGTGGAGCGAAACGCCTCGGTCAGGCCATACATCAGGAAGGGCCTGGCTTTGGGCGCGCGCTGGCGCAGCAAATTCAGGGTTTCGCGCGGCATGCGCCCGCCGGTGTTGGCGAAATAGCGCAGTGTGTCGTTGACGGCAGCTGGCCATTCGAGTTGCGCGAGCTGGATATAGAGCGGCGGCACTGCCGTGAGGCCGGTTACGCCCTCGCGCGCCATGGCCTTGAGCACATCGCGCGGCATCAGGTAATTCAGCAAAACCACCCGCGCGCCGGCGTGAAAGGCCGTGGTCAGTTGGCTGAAGCCCGCGTCAAAAGACAGGGGCAGCGCGGCCAGCAAAACATCTTGCGCGCCGTTTTCAAGGTACGAGGCGACGCTTTTGGCGCCCGCCACCATGTTGCGATGCGACAACACGACGCCCTTGGGTTTGCCCGTGCTGCCCGAAGTGTAAAGAATCGCCACCATGTCGGTGTCTATCACCCGATGGCCGGGTTGGGGCGGGTTTTGCAGCACATTTTGCCAGTTGACCCTCGTCCAATCTACGCGAGTAGCTTCTGAATTTATAGCAGTTTCCACGCTGGATGCGGTTCCCGCAATCGCGTCTGTGACGATGACATGGCGCAGATCCGGACATTCGTCCAGCGCGGTTTGAAGAAGTGCCAGGCGCTCGGTTGAAGTCACCAGCACGCGGACATTGCAATCGCGCAAGATAAAAGCCACCTGTTCCGGCTTGAGCAGGGGGTTGACTGGCACAAACACCGCGCCGGCCGCCGGTGCGCCAAAACTGGCGATCACCGTCTCAAAGCGCTTTTCCAGGTAGATGGCAACGCGCTCACTGCGGCCCAGCCCCAAGGCCAGCAAGCCAGACGCAAACTGATGAACGCTGCGATTCAGCTCGCTGTAGCTCAAATGGGCCGCACCATAGGTCACCGCAACGGCTTGGGGCGTGCGCTGTTCCGCAAGAGAAATCAGTTCTGGAAGGAGTGTAGATTCGATCATGGCGCGTCAAAATAGGCTGCTGCGAGTGGAAAAAGCCTGGGTATGAAAAGTATCTCACAGGCCGCACGACCCATTGAACCCTAAAATGCCCCCACGAGGGCGACGTGCCTGTCGGTGGGAGATTGACGTGGATGTGATGAAAGAAACACTTCGTGTACTGGACGAAGTCCTCAGTTTGAATGGGCGATCGACTGCATTTACGCGCGACACACCTCTGCTGGGTGCGATCCCCGAACTGGACTCCATGGCAGTGGTCACACTCATCACCACGCTAGAAGAGCAGTTCGGACTGGTCGTGGACGATGACGACATCGATGGCTCCACCTTCGCCACCGTGGGTTCACTGGCAGATTTTGTAACCAGCAAGCTGGCGGCCTGAACTCACATGCCTGCGCAGCCGGAAGTTTTTTTCCTTCCCGTTGAATCGGGACGCGACGGCCAAAGGTTTTGCTTGTACTACCCAGCTACTGGTGGCACGGTGCGGGGCCTCGTACTCTACGTGCACCCATTTGCCGAAGAAATGAACAAGTCACGCCGCATGGCTGCGCTACAGGCGCGTGCCCTGTCAAACGCTGGGTATGCCGTACTGCAAATCGATCTGCTGGGTTGTGGCGACAGTTCCGGGGATTTTGGCGACGCAACCTGGCAGGCTTGGGTCAACGATGTGGTTCTGGGGAGCAAATGGCTACGCCAGCGCACCGACACACAAAACACGGGCTTGAGCCAGCCACCGCTTTGGCTGTGGAGCCTGCGCGCTGGCTGCCTGCTTGCCGTAGAAGCGGCCCGGCACTTGAACGAATCCTGCCATTTTCTTTTTTGGCAACCCCCGTCGGCAGGCAAGCCTTTGCTGCAGCAGTTCCTGCGGCTCAAAGTTGCGGGTGACATGCTGAGCGGCCAGTCCAAAGGCGTCATGGAAGCCATGCGACA
This sequence comes from Rhodoferax sp., assembly GCA_031392945.1. Classification (GTDB taxonomy): domain Bacteria; phylum Pseudomonadota; class Gammaproteobacteria; order Burkholderiales; family Burkholderiaceae_C; genus JANYCG01. The sequence continues at coordinate 12,194 of JANMVT010000096.1, forward strand.
GCAACTGGCAGCGGGGTCGTCCGTGGCGATTGCCGGGTACATGCTTTCTGCTGGACTCGCGACTGGGCTGGAGCAAGCCACACTGGTGCCGCCTGCCAAGGGATCCTCACCACAGCAGCTGGAATGGTTTGAAATGTCCACCCGTGAAGACGCCAGCCTAAGCCCCATCGCGGCCAAAACGATTGCGCAATGGCAAGAAGCCGGTTTCGACGTCAGCAGCCACATCGTGAATGGCCCTGCGTTCTGGCAAACCACTGAAATCGAAGATGCGCCTGCGTTGATTGACGCCACCACGGCTGCCGTTGCAGCCCTGTCCCCAGTGGCGGCATGAATTACACCGAAGAGGCCGTTTTCTTTGCCTGCGAAGGTGAAACATTGTTTGGCATTCTGGCGAAACCCGACACCCCAAAAGACATCGGCGTGGTCGTGATCGTGGGCGGCCCGCAGTACCGGGCTGGCAGTCACCGGCAGTTTGTGCTTTTGTCTCGTGCGTTGGCCGTTGCGGGGTATGCCGTGCTGCGATTTGACTATCGCGGCATGGGCGACAGCCTGGGAGCGCCAAGAGACTTTGAGGCTGTGAGCCAAGACATTGCGGCTGCTATTGACGCCATGCATTTACGCATTCCAAGTATGAAGCAGATAACTCTGTGGGGCCTTTGCGACGGCGCCTCTGCGGCATTGCTTTACTGGCATGAGCGCCAAGACCCCCGCGTGGCGGGACTGACACTGCTGAACCCGTGGGTCAGGTCTGAGGCCAGTCTGGCACGCACCCAAGTCAAACACTATTACACCCAAAGGCTTCGGCAAAAGGACTTTTGGCTTAAATTGATTCGTGGCCAAGTTGCCGCCCATGCCGTCACCGGGCTCGTGCGTTCCCTCAAAAGCGTCTTTTCAAGTACATCTGAGCAGACCACCGGGGACCCGCAAATCACATTTCAACAAAGAATGGCCAGTGCCTGGCGCCAATTCAATGGCAAGATTCTGTTGATACTAAGCGGTGACGATTACACTGCCAAAGAATTTGTGGAGTACGCAGCGGCTGATGCGGCCTGGTCAGCGAGTCTTGCGAAACCAGGCGTGAGTCGGCATGATTTGCCTGACGCAGACCATACTTTTTC
>JANMVT010000116.1:0-10219 GCA_031392945.1 Rhodoferax sp.
GCACTTTGCAGGGTGTTGATGCGCGCACGTGGAAAGATCATGGTGCCCAGGTAAGCCATCAGCTCGGCAAAGTGCGGGTTGCCAGTGGCGCGGGCCACCTCCATATGGAACTGGAAGTCCGAGGGCACGCCATCGGCATCCTGCGCGATGGCGGCTTCAAATGCGGTCAGCGCCTCCTGCATTACATCCAGGTTGGCGTCGGTGCGGCGCTGGGCGGCGAGGCCGGCCGCTTCGCTCTCCAGGCAGATGCGCAGTTCCAGCACTGAAATCACATCGGCCACGGTGGACAGATCCTGATCGGCGATTTTGAAATTCAGGCGCGACGGCTGCGCCATCACAAAGGTGCCGATGCCGTGCCGGGTTTCGACCAGGCTGGAGGCCTGCAGCTTGGACAAAGCTTCACGCACCACCGTGCGGCTGACATCAAAACTGGCCATGATTTCGGCCTCGGTGGGCAGTTTGTCGCCCGGCTTGAGCTGGCCTTTGCGGATGCGGGCGCCCAGCGCCTCGACAATTTCCGTGACCAGTCCGCGCGGGCGTCGTAAAGCGGCTGACGCCTCAACGGGCGGGGCAGGTTTGGGTTCAAGCAGCGGGGTTTTCCTTGATGACATAAAAAAACCTTGACAAGTGAAAGTGGATCATTAAAATCCTATGTTGTCAGACAACCTATCACTTGTCAAATTATTTTAACTACTTCAACATGACGATCAAACTTCACAATCGAATTCTGATGACCGGGGCCGCCGGCGGCCTGGGCAAGGCCATGCGCGACCGCCTGAAAGCCAATTGCAGCGTGCTGCGCCTGTCGGACAAGGCGGATTGCGGCCCCGCACAAGCAGGCGAAGAAGTCATGCTGGCCGACTTGGCCGATGCCCAGGCCGTGCACGCCATGTGCGGGGATGTCGATGCAGTAGTTCACTTTGGCGGCTTCTCGGTCGAAGGTAAGTTCGACGGCATCTTGCAAGGCAACATCATCGGTGTTTACAACCTGTATGAAGCGGCCCGCAAGCAGGGCATCAAGCGCATCGTGTTTGCCAGTTCCAACCACGTGACGGGTTTTTACAAACAGTCTGAAACCATCAATGCCAGCCACCCGCCAAGGCCCGACGGCATGTACGGTGTGAGCAAGGCCTTTGGTGAGGACATTTCGCGTTTTTATTACGACCGCTATGGCATCGAGACCGCCTGCCTGCGCATTGGCTCGTCTTTCCCCGAGCCGCGCGACCGCCGCATGCTGGCCAGTTGGCTCAGTTACGGCGACCTGCACCGCCTGGTCACGGCCTGCCTGACCACGCCGGTGCTGGGCCACAGCATCATTTTTGGCGTGTCCAACAACCCGTTCACCTGGTATGACAACACGCAGGCGCGCCACGTGGGTTATGTGCCGCAAGACAGTTCAGAGCAATTCCATGAGGCGATTTATGCCAAAACACCCGAGCCGGATTTGACAGACCCGGCCGTGCAGTTTCAGGGTGGCGGCTTTGTCAAGATGGGCTCCTTTGAATGATCCGCGTTCCCTTGTTTTAATTTCCCAATTCACTGAAAGAGACAACATGAAAATCACAAAAACCCTGGTTGGCGCTGCGGTTGCCGCGATGGCTTTTGGCGCTACCGGCGCTTTCGGCACCGAGTTCCGCTCGGCCGATACCCACAATGCCGATGACTACCCCACGGTAGCGGCCGTCAAATACATGAGCAGCTTGCTGGAGAAAGCCAGCGGCGGCAAACATCACATCAAGGTCTTCAACAAACAGGCCCTGGGCAGCGAGAAGGAAACCATCGACCAGGTCAAGATTGGCGCGCTGGACTTCACCCGCGTCAACGTCGGCCCGATGAACGGCATCTGCCCCTTGACCCAGGTGCCCACCATGCCGTTCCTGTTCAGTTCCATCGCCCACATGCGCAAGTCGCTGGACGGCCCGGTGGGTGATGAGATTTTGAAAAGCTGCGAGGCATTTGGCTACGTCGGCCTGGCGTTCTACGACAGCGGTGCGCGTTCGATTTATGCCAAAAAGGCCATCAAGACTGTGGCCGACGCCAAGGGTCTGAAAATCCGCGTGCAGCAGTCTGACCTGTGGGTCGCCCTGGTCAGTGCCATGGGTGCCAACGCGACACCCATGCCTTATGGCGAGGTTTACACCGGCCTGAAGACCGGCCTGATCGACGCGGCTGAAAACAACATCCCTTCGTTCGACACCGCCAAACACGTCGAAGCGGTCAAGATCTATTCCAAGACCGAACACTCGATGGCACCTGAGATCCTGGTGATGTCCAAGGTGGTTTACGACAAGCTGCCCAAGGCCGAGCAGGACATGATCCGCGCTGCAGCCAAGGAGTCCGTGGCATTTGAGCGCCAGAAGTGGGACGAACAGGAAGCCAAGTCGCTGGCCAATGTCAAGGCCGCCGGCGCCGAGATCGTCGAAGTGGACAAAAAATCCTTCCAGGCCGTGATGGGCCCGGTGTACGAGAAGTTCATGACCACGCCCGACATGAAGCGCCTGGTCAAGGCCGTGCAGGACACCAAGTAAGCCGGTCCAAGTTCTTTTTGCCATCTTGTCCCAGCGCCCCGCCCCGCCTTCGCTGGCAGGGTGGGGCATGACTCCGGAAAAAACCATGTACACCAAATTTTGCGCGGCGCTGTCCAAGCTCAGTCTGATACTGGCCGTGATCGGCTTGATCGCGGTCATCCTGTGCGTGCAGTGGCAGGTCATAGGCCGCTACGTTTTCAATGACACACCAACCTGGGCCGAGGCGCTGGCCATGCTGCTGGTGTTGTTCGTCACCGCCTTCGGCCTGGCCGTCGGCGTGCGTGATGCCGGCCACATCGGGCTGGAGTCCCTGGTGGTGTTGCTGCCTGAAAAATGGCAGCACCGCATCGAAATCCTGATCCACATTCTGGTGGGCATATTTGGTGGCTTGATGGTGCAGGGCGGCTGGCTCTGGATGACCGCCAAATGGGGCGAGAAAAAGCCCATGCTGCCGGTGCCCGATGGCATTGACTATGTGCCGCTGGTGATAGCCGGTGCGCTGATCGTCCTTTTTTCAATTGAGCATGTGATCGCGTTGTGGCGCGGCACCGTGGTGGAGCCAGCATGGAACTGACTGTTTTAGCCCTGAGCTTTACGCTCTTCCTGGTGCTGGGCGTGCCGGTCGCGTTTGCGATTGGCCTGTCTTCTGTTGCCACCATCATCGCCGCCGGGTTGCCGGTTGCGGTGGTGTTCCAGAAGATGGTCGGCGGCATGCAGGTGTTCAGCTTTCTCGCCATCCCCTTCTTCGTTTTCGCCGGTGAGCTGATGCTGTACGGCGGCATTGCCGAGCGCATCGTGCGTTTTGCCAACAGCCTGGTCGGCCATGTGCGCGGCGGCCTGGGCATGAGCAACGTGATTGGCTGCACGCTGTTCGGTGGTGTGGCCGGTTCGCCACTGGCCGACGTGTCAGCCATGGGCTCGGTGATGATCCCCCTGATGAAGAAGGAGGGCTACGACGCCGACTACGCCGTCAACGTCACAACTCACGCGGCGCTGGTCGGCGCCATCATGCCGACCTCGCACAACATGATCATCTTCACGCTGGCCACCTCGGGCATTGCCTCGGTCAGCGTGCTCGGCCTGATCCTGGCCGGCCTGGTGCCGGCCATCATCCTGACCTTGTGCAACCTGGGCGCGGCCTACTACGTGGCGGTCAAACGCGGCTACCCGACGCGCGGCGCCTTTCCCGGCTGGGGCGAGGTGGGGCGGGCTTTCGCGGGTTCCTTGCCAGGGCTGTTGGTGGTGGTGATCATTCTGGCTGGCATCCTGTCGGGCGCATTCACGGCCACAGAGTCGGCGTCGATTGCCGTCGCCTGGGCCTTGTTCATCACCGTGTTTGTCTACAAGACCATGTCGTGGCACAACTTCCTCAAGTCCTGCGCCAAGGCCAGCAAAACCACGGGGGTGGTGTTGTTGCTGATCGGCATTTCCAACGCCTTTGGTTACTTCATGGCGCTGTACGAAGTGCCGCAAATGACGGGCGAACTGATGAAGTCCGTGAGCAGCCAGCCCTGGGTCATCTTCCTGATGATCAATGTGCTGCTGTTCATACTCGGCACTTTTCTTGACATGGCGGCAACCATCCTGATCTGCACGCCGATCTTCATGCCCATCGCCATGCAATTTGGCATGGACCCGACGCAGTTCGGTATCGTGATGTTGATCAATTGCGCGCTGGGCCTGAACACGCCGCCGGTGGGCACGGTGCAGTTTGTCGGTTGCGCCATCGGGGAGATATCGGTCGGGCAGGTGATGCGGTCCATCGCCCCGTTTTACGGAGCTTTGGGCGTGTGCCTGCTGCTGGTGACCTACGTTCCTGCCTTCTCGCTGTGGTTGCCATCACTTGCCAAATAAACCTGCAAACTGCCATGAAAATTGTTGCTGTCCGTGTCACCCCCATCGCCATCAAGGACCCGCCGCTGCTGAATGCGGCCGGGGTGCACGAGCCATTTGGCTTGCGTTCCATCATTGAAGTGGAGGGTGCCAACGGCCTGGTGGGCCTGGGCGAAACCTATGGCGATGCGCCGGTGCTTGGCTTGCTCATGCGCGTGCGCGAAAGCCTGGTAGGCCTGTCAGCCTTTGATGTCTATGGCCTGTGGGCGCGTGTGGTGGAAGCATCCAGGCAGGGCAGCGCTGGCCATGTCGAGATGGAATTGGCGCCCGGTTCGCTCGGCAGCAATTTGCTCAGCAGTGTGTTCTCGGCGTTCGAAGTGGCGTTTCTGGATTTGCAGGCCCGCAGCATTGGCATCCCCTTGGTGGAACTGCTGGGCGGCGCCGTGCGCAACAAGGTGCCGTATTCGGCCTACCTGTTCTACAAATGGGATGCCTCGGTTGACCCTGAGTACGGTCCGGACAAATACGGCGAAGCCGTCAACCCGCAGCAGATCGTCAGCCAGGCCAAGGCCTTCATTGACGAATACGGCTTTGAGAGCATCAAACTCAAAGCCGGTGTGTTTGATCCGCTCGAAGAGGCGGACGCCGTGCTGGCCCTGCATGCGGCCTTCCCCAGGCATCAGCTGCGCATCGACCCCAACAGCAACTGGACCATGGCCACCAGCCTGGCGGTGGCAGACAAACTCAAGGGTTGCCTGGAATATTACGAAGACCCGACGCCCACGCTGGAAGGCATGGCCGAGCTGCACCGCGCCACCGGCCTGCCCCTGGCGACCAATATGGTGGTCACCAACTGGGACGAACTTCGCCGCAGTGTGGCTCTCAATTCGGTGCAGATTCTGCTGTCGGACCACCATTATTGGGGTGGCCTGCGTGCCACCCAGGCGCTGGCCAAAACCTGCCAGGCATTTGGGCTGGGTCTGTCGATGCACAGCAACTCCCACCTGGGCATCAGCCTGATGGCCATGACGCACCTGGCTGCATCTGTGCACCACCTGAGTTACGCCTGCGACACGCATTACCCGTGGCAGAGTGATGAAGTCCTGGCCGGCGGCAAGGTGCCCATCACGGGCGGCTGCGTGCATCTGACAGACAAACCGGGCCTCGGTGTGGAACTGGACCAGGACAGCCTGGCCAAATTGCACCAGGATTTTTTAGACTGCCGCATCCGCACCCGCAATGACGTGGTGCAGATGCAGCGCTACCGGCCGGACTGGACACAGGTCAAACCGCGCTTTTAACCGGTTTCATTTCATTTTTCCAATAAAAACGCTTGATTTCCCGCGTTGGTATTTAATAGTTAGATATTAATAATATAGCATTCCACTTCATCTTCCCTGTTAACAACCGCAAACCATGAACCCGCAAGACCTCAAAACCATCGTCAGCTCCGGCCTGCTTTCTTTTCCCGTCACCGACTTTGACGAGCAGGGCGACTTCCGTCCCAAGACTTACATCGAGCGGCTTGAGTGGCTGGCACCCTACGGCGCAACGGCGCTATTTGCGGCTGGTGGCACCGGTGAATTTTTCTCGCTCACGGGCGACGAATACCCGTCCGTCATCAAAACAGCTGTGGACACCTGCCGTGGCAAGGTGCCCATCATCGCTGGCGCGGGTGGCCCGACCCGCTTTGCCATTGCCTGCGCGCAGGAGGCTGAACGCCAAGGAGCACACGGCATTTTGCTGATGCCGCATTACCTCACCGAAGCCGGCCAGGACGGTCTCATCGCCCACGTCGAGGCCGTTTGCAAGAGTGTAAAATTTGGCGTGATTGTCTACAACCGCAATGTCTGCAAACTCACTCCGGATTCACTCGCCAAACTGGCGGACCGTTGCCCCAACCTGATCGGGTTCAAGGACGGCGTGGGCGACATTGAAGCCATGGTTGCCATCTACCAGCGCATGGGGGACAGGTTCTCCTACCTGGGCGGTTTGCCCACGGCCGAAGTCTATGCGGCGGCCTACAAGGCGCTGGGCACGCCCGTGTATTCGTCGGCGGTGTTCAACTTCATCCCCAAGACTGCGATGGATTTTTACCATGCCGTGGCGGCCGACGACTTGAAGACACAACACCGTTTGCTGCACGATTTCTTCATGCCCTACCTGGCCATCCGCAACAAGATGCAGGGTTATGCCGTGAGCATTGTCAAGGCCGGTGCGAAAATTGTGGGCCATGATGCGGGGCCGGTGCGTGCGCCCTTGACGGACTTGAAGCCCGCCGAGATGGAAGAATTGGCCGCCCTGATCAAGACCCTTGGACCACAGTAACTGAAAGACATTCATGACCCAAAAACACGACAACCTCATCAATGGCCAATGGGTCGCAGGCGCGGCTTACACGCCCAACATCAACCCGTCCAATATCGCCGACGTGATTGGTGAATACACCCAGGCCAGCGCGCAACAGCTGGACGATGCGGTGCAGGCGGCTCGGGCGGCTTTTCCGGCCTGGTCCACCTCGGGCATACAGGCCCGGTCAGATGCGCTGGACAAAATCGGCAATGAAATTCTGGCGCGCCGTGAAGAGCTGGGCACCTTGCTGTCGCAAGAAGAAGGCAAGACCAAACCCGAAGGCATTGGTGAAGCGGCGCGGGCCGGGTACATCTTCAAATTCTTCGCGGGTGAATGCCTGCGTCTGGCGGGCGAGATGTTGCCGTCGGTGCGCCCCGGCATAGGCGTGGAAGTCACACGTGAACCTGTGGGTGTGGTCGGTTTGATCACGCCGTGGAACTTCCCGATTGCCATTCCGGCCTGGAAGGTCGCGCCCGCTTTGGCTTATGGCAACTGTGTCGTGCTTAAGCCCGCTGACTTGGTGCCAGGTTGCGCCTGGGCGCTGGCCGAGATCATCAGCCGCAGCGGCATTCCCCCAGGCGTGTTCAACCTGGTCATGGGCCGGGGCAGCGTGATTGGCGACCCGCTCGTCAACCACCCCGGCATTGACGCCATCAGCTTCACTGGCTCGCAGCAGGTGGGTGGACGTATTGCCCAGCAGTGCGCCGTCAACCTGAAAAAAGTCCAGTTGGAGATGGGTGGCAAAAATCCGCAGGTTATTCTGGACGACGCGGTGCTGGCGCAGGCGGTTGAACTCTCGGTGCAAAGCGCGTTTTTCTCGACCGGGCAGCGTTGCACGGCGTCAAGCCGGCTCATCGTCACTGATGGGATCTACCCGCAATTTGTCGAAGCCGTCAAAGCCCGCATGGCGACCCTCAAGGTGGGCGATGCATTGACAGCCGGCATCGACATTGGCCCGGTGTCTTCACAGGCTCAACTGGAGCAGGACATCAATTATGTGGCCATTGGCAAGGGCGAAGGCGCCGTGCTGGTTGCTGGTGGCGAGCGATTGAAGCTGGCAACCGATGGCTTTTACATGGCCCCGGCGCTGCTGACCGACACTACCGCCGACATGCGCATCAACCGCGAAGAAGTGTTTGGCCCGGTCGCCAGCATCATCCGCGTGAAAGATTACGAGGCCGCATTGTTTGAGGCCAACAACACGCCCTTTGGCCTGTCGGCCGGCATCGCCACCACATCGCTCAAATACGCCACCCACTTCAAGCGCCACAGCCAGGCCGGCATGGTGATGGTGAACTTGCCTACGGCGGGTGTGGACTACCACGTGCCGTTTGGCGGCCGCAAGGGCTCAAGTTATGGTGCGCGCGAGCAGGGGCGTTATGCACAGGAGTTTTTCACGGCCGTAAAGACCTCGTACACGCTGGCCTGAGTTTTTTCCATCAGAGGCGTTTCATGAAATTTCGCAGACAACTCCTTGGCATTGCTGCCATTTCTGCCATATCCGCATTCGGGCTGGCACTTCCCCTGGCCTCGATGGCCCAGTCCGACTATCCGAACAAGCCCATCAAACTCATCGTCCCGTTCCCGCCCGGCGGCACCAGCGACGTGCTGGGCCGCATGGTGGCTGAAGAGCTTGGCAAGATCCTCAAGCAGCCTGTCATCGTTGAAAACCTCGGTGGTGCGGGTGGAGTGATCGGCACAGAGCGTGGCGCCAAGTCACCCGCCGACGGCTACACCATCATCCAGACCGGCGTTGGCCAGAGCGCCGTGGCGCACGGGCTGGATGCGAACCTGAAGTACAACTCCAACACCGACTTCATCCACCTGTCGCAGGTGCATTCCGGCCCCAATGTGATGGTGGTGCACCCCAGCACGCCGTTCAAGGCGCTCAAGGACCTGGTGGACTATGCCAAGGCCAACCCTGGCAAACTGGACTACGGCTACACCCATGCCGCGTCCGGCCACATGGCCATGGAACTGTTCAAGCAGACCACGGGCATTTTCATGACCGGCATTCCCTACCGGGGCGGCGGCCCCATGATGACCGACATGCTGGGCGGCACCATCAAGCTGATGTTCATCAACCAGGACGTGGCACTGCAACACGTCAAGGCCGGCAAACTGCGTCCCCTGGCCGTCTCCAGCGCGCAGCGCAACAACCTTTATCCGGATGTGCCCACCGTGGCTGAATCCGGCTACAAGGGTTTTGAGGCTCTGTCGTGGTCGGGCATGTCGGTGCCCAAAGGCACGCCGCAAGCTGTCGTGGATAAGCTCGAAGCCGCCATGGCCCAGGCCATGACCTCCCCCGGCATCAAGCAGCGCATGGAGGCGCAGGGCTTTGTGATTCCGACCCAGGGCTCCAAGCTCTACACAGCTTTCGTGAAGAGCGAAATCGAGCGCTGGACCAAGGTCATCAAGACGGCTGGCATCAAAGCAGAGTAGCAAATAAAGCTGAAGGTCAAGGTATGCGGATGAAACCGGAAGAATTGAGATCATGGCGCTGGTTCGGCAAGGAGTCGATGCGCACCTTCAACCACCGCAGCCGGATGGCCCAGCTCGGGCTGGCGCAGGCCGACTACGTGGGCAAGCCCATCATCGCCATCCTCAACACCTGGAGCGACATCAATCCTTGCCACCTGCATTTCAAGGCACGTGTGGAAGAGGTCAAGCGTGGCGTCTGGCAGGCCGGTGGCGTGCCGCTGGAGATGCCCGCCATGTCGCTGGCCGAACCTTTCCAGAAGCCCAGCCCCCTGATGTACCGCAACCTGCTGGCCACTGAAGCCGAAGAGTTGTTGCGCTCTTACCCGGCTGATGGCGCCGTGCTGATGGGCGGCTGCGACAAGACCACGCCGGGCCTGATCATGGGTGCCACATCCATGGGCCTGCCCATGATTTTCATGCCTGCCGGCCCCATGCTGCGCGGCAATGCCGGTGGCAAGACCCTGGGCTCGGGCTCTGACATGTTCAAGGGCTGGAATGAACTGCGCGGTGGCGCCATCAACCGCGCGCAGTGGGACGAGTTGTTGTCGGGCATTGCCCGTAGCCCCGGCCATTGCATGACCATGGGCACCGCCAGCACCATGACCAGTGCGGCCGAGGCGCTGGGCCTGACCCTGCCGGGCGCCGCGTCTATCCCCGCGCCCGACGCGCGCCACGCGCAGATGGCCGCCGCTACAGGGCAACGCATTGTCGAGATGGTCTGGCAGGATGTGCGGCCTTCCAAAATTTTGACTGCTGATTCTTTTGACAATGCCGTCATCACCGTGCTGGCCCTGGGTGGTTCGACCAATGCGTTGATTCACCTGATCGCCATGGCGCGCCGCGCCGGGGTTGATTTGACGCTGGACCGTTTTGACGAGCTCGCGGCGCTAACCCCTTTGATAGCCAACCTGCGCCCAGCCGGCGCCTGGCTGATGGAAGATTTTTACTACGCCGGTGGCCTGCGCGCCTTGATGGAACGCCTGCACCAGCAGCGCCCCGGCTTGCTGAAAACCGGGGCACTGACC
>JANMVT010000141.1:0-30752 GCA_031392945.1 Rhodoferax sp.
CTGCCCAATGTGGCGGCCTGCCACGCGATGGCGAACCTGCTGGCTGAGAAGCACAACGTCTTCTGGCACGACTACACCGTGATCGTGGCGGCGGGCGCGTCGGCGGGCATCGGTCTGGAAGCGTTGCCGCCCGTGCGACAAGCCATAGGCGGCGGCTTCGACACCAAGAGCATCACACTCTCGTGCGGAAAGCTCACCACCGGCGTCACCGTGCCGCAGTGGTCGTCCATCCTGATGCTGCGCAATCTGAAGTCGCCGGAGACTTACTTCCAGGCGGCGTTTCGGGTGCAGTCGCCGTGGTCCATCAAGAACCCCAACGGCGACAACCCAAACGAAGAGGAAATCCTAAAACCCGTGTGTTTCGTCTTCGACTTCGCGCCTACGCGGGCGCTGCGCCAGTTGTCTGAATACGGCATTGGCCTGTCGCCCAACGAAACCAACCCCGAGAACGCGGTGAGGGATTTGGTCGCCTTTCTGCCGGTGCTGGCTTACGACGGTGCGAACATGACGCAGATCGACGCGGGCGGCATTCTGGACATTGCCATGGCGGGCACGTCGGCCACGCTGTTGGCCCGCAAGTGGGAGAGTGCGCTGCTGGTGAATGTGGACAACGGCACCCTGCGCCGCATCCTTGACAGCCCGGAGGCGATGGCGGCGGTGGGGCGAATCGAGGGCTGGCGCTCACTGGGCGACAACGTCATCGAAACCATTATCAACAAGAGCGAGAAGGTCAAGGCGCTTAAAAACAAAGCCAAGGAAGGAGAGCTAACGAAGAAGGAAAAGAAAGAGCTTTCCGACGAGGAGAAGGAATACAAGTCCAAGCGCAAGCTGGTGCAGGAAAAGCTGATCAAGTTTGCGACGCGCATTCCGGCGTTCATGTACCTGACCGACTTTCGCGAGAACACCTTGCAAGATGTCATCACCAAGCTGGAGCCGGAGTTGTTTTTGACGGTGACCGGGCTGACGGTGCAGGACTTTCACCTGCTGGTGCGGCTCAAGGTGTTCAACACCGAACAGATGAATCAGGCGGTGTTTGCATTCCGGCGTTATGAAGATGCATCGCTTCGCTACACAGGCATCGAGAGCCACGATGGCCTCACCCACTACGGGTTGTATGACACCGTGGTTGCGAGGGACTGAGGCGCTGTGTGTGAGTCTGCGGGCTAGAGCACAGTCTTCGCCTGTTTAGGGTGACAATCGGGCCGCTAGCCCTCGTGGATCATTTGTAGTAAGCTACTAATTCAGTAGTAAATCAAACCAAAACGGAAATTGAACCTGGCTTGTTTTGAGCCCCTCAAACCGGTGGCACAAAACTCATGCGGGTGGCCATCTCTTGCTCAATCGCCTGCATCGCCGCCAGCGCCACATGTTCGCGCCAGGGCCGCGCCTCTACCTGCACGCCCACCGGCAGGCATAGGCGCCGCCGTCGCCCAAAAATTCCAGCCGGTAGCGCGTTGCCACCGATATCAACGCCGCCTCGCCGCCACGATCACATGCGCCTGAATTTTGCCGGCCACCGGGCCTTCGCCATGGCGGCTGGCGACCGCCTCCGTCGCGCGGTCCGTAGCGAACTGAAGCAGGCTGGCGTCGCGCGCCTCGATTTCGCTGCGCAGCGGCGTCCCCTGGCAATAGGCGGTGGCGGCATCGCGTGCCGAGGCCGCGCGACTGACCTTCTCGCGCGTCTCGATCTCGATGTCGGCGAACCCTGCGCGACTCAAGTCCTCGCGGATCAGCGCGGTATCGTGGTAACCGTGCGGCGTGCGGGCGAGGAATCGCGGGGGGTCGTGCGGAAACACGGCGGCGACGGCGTTGGTGACCTCGTCGGCAAAGGCGTTTTCTTCGATGCGGTCCCAGACATTGAAGACAAAGCGCCCGCCTGGCCTCAACACGCGAAGCGCCTCGGCGTAACCTGCGACCCGGTTGGGGAAAAACATTGCGCCAAACTGGCAGCACACAACGTCGAACGAGGCGTCTTCGAACGGCAGGTGGAGCGCGTCCGCCTGCCGCCATTCGATGCAGCCATCGGGCCCCTGCCGGGTGGCGGCATAGTCGAGCATGGGCTGGTTGAGGTCGGTCACCACGTAGCGCGCGCCTGCGCCGAGTTTTGGCGCAAGTGCCCGCGTGACCACGCCGCTGCCAGCCGCCGTTTCAAGCACCGAGCCGGGCGACGAGGCAGCTACAAGCGCTGCCAGGTCGGCGCCATAGTCCCCGAAAATCAGGGGGACCATCAGCGTGTCGTAGAACTTCGGGATCGAACCCGCAAACACCTTGTCGCTTTCAGCCATGAGACCTCCTTGAATTTATGAACGGCGCCATTGTGGCCGCGCTCATTGCAGGGTTCGGCGCCAGTCGCCGCGTGCAAGGTAAACGCCGATGGTAAACGTGGCGACCAGCACGGCCAATCCGCCAACGATGCCCGGATGAGACCACGTTACCTGATCGGCAAATCGCGAGACTTCCAGCACCACGGCGGGCAACAGCAGCACCAGAAACGGCGAGATGATCCGGGCGCGGGTGCGATCGTTTTCATGCGCGGCGCTGAGCATCATGGCGCCCAGCGCGAGGATCCAGCCGGAAAGATACATGGCCCCGATCACGCGTGAATGGAGCGCCGGCACCTGCCAGGGGAGGGCCAGCGCCACGCGGCTCGGCATGAAAGTTCCCCACACGCCGACCCACATCGCGAACAGGCCAACCATCAGGAAGTAGGCGCGGTGCAGCGGCGATAGCGCACTGCCGGCCGAGTTCGCGCCGGGCCAGCCTGGTGCGTTCATAGATCATCCAGGCGGCTCGTGCCAGTCCGGGCTTTGGAGCGAAGCAGCACCACGGTTGTCCCCCTCATCAGTGAGTTGCGGTGGGTGAAGAATTGGCGTCTCTGCGCGCCGCTGAACGCACTCTACCGCTGCAACCGACAGGCGTCAACACACACTCATGATTGGCGCAAAGTTCCCAGGAGCCAGATCAAATCTTGCGGCTGCGGCCTGCCCAGTACGGATCCCGCAACACGTTTTTGCGCACCTTGCCCACCGGCGTGACGGGCAGTGGCAGGGCGCGGAACTCGACGCTACGCGGGCATTTGTAGCCGCCGATGTGGGTGCGGCAAAAGGCGATCAGCTCGTCCGCCGTGGCGCTGGCGCCGTCCTTGAGCACCACCACGGCGTGCACGCCCTCGCCCCATTGCTCGCTGGGGATGCCGATCACCGCCGCCTCGCGCACGGCAGGGTGCATGAAGAGCACGCGCTCGACCTCGATGGAATAGACGTTTTCGCCGCCGCTGACAATCATGTCCTTCACGCGGTCGGCTACATAGAGAAAGCCGTCCTCGTCGAGCGTGCCGGCGTCGCCGCTGTGCATCCAGCCATCTTTGAGCACGGCGGCGGTGGCCTGCGGATTGTTCAGGTAGCCCGACATCAGGTGGGCGCTTCGCATGACGATCTCGCCCAGCGTGCCAGTGGGCGCGGCGCTGCCGTCGGCCAGCAGGATGCGCACTTCGTTGCCTGGCGCGGGCTGGCCGGCCGAGCGCAGGCGCCGGGCCTCGGGGCCGCTGGTGATGTGGTCGCGCCAGCGCAGCATGCTGGCAAATCCGCCGGTCTCGGTCATGCCGAAGATCTGGTAGAAGCGCCAGCCGGGCAGCTTCTGCATGGCCTGCATCATCAGCGCCTCGGGCATGGGCGAGCCGCCGTAGATGCAGGTTTGCAGGCTGCCCAGGTCGTATTTTTCAAAGTCCGGGTGGTTGAGCAGCATGTTGATCATGGTGGGCACCAGCACCGCATTGGTCACCTTGTGCTCGCTGATGCCCTGCAGCACCCACAGCGGGTCGAATTTGGGCAAGGGCACATGGGTGCCCCCCGCCATGGTGATGTAAAGCAGCGCGTTGGCCCCGGCGAAATGGAAGAAGCCGCCGACGTAGAGAAAGCGCAGGTCCTCGACCGACGGCAACATCGCCAGGTAGGTGATGGTGGCGATGCACAGGGCGCGGTGCGACATCATCACGCCCTTGGGGTGGGCCGTGGTGCCGCCGGTGTAGAAGATGACCCACAGGTCTTCTCCGCCGCGCCCGGCGTCGGCCATCGGCGCCTGCGCCTCGATCAGGGCCTCATAGGACAACATGCCTTCGGGCGTTGCGCCTTCGCCCATGTAGACCAGGGTCTTCACCCAGTCAAGCCTGGCCAGCAACTCGCGGGCCTGGTCGATGAAGCTGTCATCGACAAACAGCACCGAGGCCATGGAGTCGGTGAGCGCGTATTCGTTCTCGGCCACCGACCAACGCACGTTCAGCGGTGCGAACGCGCCGCCGGCCCACGGCACGGCGAAGAACAGCTCGATGTAGCGGTCAGAGTTCATCGCCAGCGCGGCGACAAAACGGCCATCCGCGATGCCCAGCGCGCGCAGCGCCGCCGCCAGCCGGGGCACGCGCTCGCCCACTTCGCGCCAGGTGCGTCTGCGCCCGGCGAAAATGGTGGCCACCCCCTGGGGCTGGATGGCCACGGCCTGCTTGAGCATCTGAACACCTTGCATAGGATGCCTCCGTCTGATTGAACAATGCGATTTTTGTACGGTAATGTACGATATGCCTGCGCACAACAGGGGATTCCCTAGCCAATCGTGTTGGCGCGTCACATTTTTTTTTGCCGCCACAAGGAGGACGTTGATGACCGGTCCGTTGAATGGGTTTCGGGTGCTGGAGCTGGCCGCCATCGGGCCGGTTCCGTTTGCGGGCGCCCTGCTGGGCGACATGGGCGCGGATGTGGTGCGCGTGGACCGCATCCCCGTGCCGGGCGCGCCGCCGGAGCGGCCCGCGCAGTTCGATTTCTACAACCGCAACAAACGCTCGGTGGCGCTGGATCTCAAACGCCCGGAGGCGCTGGCCACGGCGCTGGGCCTGGTCCGCAAGGCCGACGTGTTGCTGGAGGGTTTTCGCCCTGGCGTTTTGGAGCGTCTGGGCCTGGGGCCCGCCGTGTGCCTGGCGGCGAATCCGCGCCTGGTGATTGGCCGCATGACCGGCTGGGGCCAGGACGGGCCGCTGGCGCAGGAGGCCGGGCACGACATCAACTACCTCGCCTTGACCGGCGCCTTGCACGCCATCGGCGAAGCGGGCCGTCCGCCGGTGCCGCCCCTGAACCTGGTGGCCGACCTGGGCGGCGGCGCCATGTACCTGGCCGTGGGCGTGCTCGCTGCGGCCATGCACGCCCGCGAAACAGGGCGCGGCCAGGTGGTGGATGCCGCCATGGTCGATGGCGCGACCCACCTCATGTCGGCCTTCCAGGCCTACCGCCAGCAGGGCACCTGGCAGGATGCACGCACGAGCAACATCGTCGATGGTGGCGCGCACTACTACGGCTGCTACGAAACATCCGACGCCAAATACATCGCCGTGGGCGCGATGGAGCCCCAGTTTTACGCGAACCTGCTGGCGGTGATGGGGCTGGCAGGCCAGAGCTTGCCCGCGCAGGACGACAAGGCCGCCTGGCCCGTCCTGCGCGCGCGTTTCGCCGAGGTCTTTCGCCAGCGCACGCGGGACGGCTGGGTGCGCGCAGCCGCCGGGCGCGACGCCTGCCTGGCGCCGGTGCTCTCGATTGACGAAGCCCCGCAGCACCCGCACATGAAGGCGCGCGACAGCTATGCCGAGTTTGACAAGTTGCGCCACCCCAGCCCGGCGCCGCGCTTCAGCCAGACGCCGTCGTCGCTCAGGCGGCCCACTCCCCTGCCTGGCCAACACAGCGACGAGGTTTTGCGTGACTGGGGTGTGGATTGATGGGTGACCGGCACGTTCAGCCCACCACGATCTCGTCCTGGTGATTGGCGATATGCAGCGCGTGCGCCGGAGCGAAATCGGCGCGACTTAAAGTCCCGTAGGCGAAGTGTGGCCTGACGGGGCCGGTGTTGGCGTTGTAGCGGCTGATGGCGCCGCGCAGCCGCTCTGCCCCCGGCTTCCAGTCCTCGCTTGGCACCAGCGCAGGTGCGCCGGGAATCGGCTCGGTCAGGCCGTGGTTCATCTTGCCACGCCACTTGACAACGGCAACATAACTCGCCCCCGTTGCGGCCCTTTTCGGTCTCTTTTGCCATTGACATCAGCTTACGTCTAACTTACATTGAAGCCATCCTATCGGGAGGCTGCCATGAACCACCGGCTGACATACACGATTCCACTGACGCAAATTCAACGCCTCAGAAAATGGCATTTGGCGCACAAGGCCGAACATCCGCTGGAAAATCACATATGGGACGCCGTGCTGACAGTCTGGCTGCTGGGCTGGGGCGGCTGGGTGCCAGCCTTTGTGCTGGCCGACTGGTGGGCGCTGCCAATCTGCGCGCTGGCCACCCTGGCGCCACGCCTGTACGTGATGTGGCGCGAACAGGCCCACGCAGCGCAACGTCTCAGGTGTGACTGGCTGCACTGCGTCGATTGACCTGCATTGCCTTCATGAACCCCACCTTTGCCCACGATCCCGCCCACACTGCCAGAACCCAAGAATTTCAATGAAATTTGGCTATAGCCCTAGTCGTGATTGAATAGTTTGATTCAATTTTTATAGCAATCTCTGTCGGCTCCTTTCTTTCAGGCGGGTGCCGCCGTCAGGCGTGACTGCTTGCGCAGGTACATGTCCTCGTCGGCGCGCCTGAGCAGGGTTTGCAGGTCATTGCCATCAGCCGGGCACAGGGCGATGCCAATTGACGCACCAGCATTGATGGTGGCCGCATCAGGAGCCAGCCCGTCCAGCACCTGCAGGGGTTCGGCCAGGGCGTTCTCAATCTTGACGCGGGCCCGCTCAGCGCCATCGCGGTTGGGCACGTTTTCAAGTAGCACCACAAATTCATCGCCGCCGTAACGCGCGGCCAGGTCGGTGTTGCGCATGCTGCCCGACAGGCGCTTCGAAACTTCAGTCAGCACGCGGTCACCCACCTCGTGCCCAAAGCGGTCATTGATCTGCTTGAAACCGTTCAGGTCAACAAACAGCACGGCAAACGGGTGGTTGTCACCACTGCGGCGCTGGCGGATGATGCGGTCTTCGATGCGCCGGACGATGGCCTCGCGGTTGGAGATGCCGGTGAGCCGGTCGGTGAACAGCTTGGCCTGCATGGCGGCGAAAGACTTGGCAAGCTCACCAATTTCATCGTTGCGCTCCAGCGGAATCTGGGTGTCGAAATTGTCTTCGCCCATCTGGCGGGCAGCCGCTGCCAGGCGGCCCAGATCTTTGGCAATCACGTTGAGCACGACAAATCCGGTGGCGGCAATCAGCAGACAGGCCAGCAGGGCCAGCCAGGCGGTCCGGCGAAGGTTGTCGTTGACCCTGCGCATGAAGTCATCGCGCGGAACTGCCACTGCCACGATCCAGTCCAGCCCGGCCTGGTCGCGCACCAGCGAATACCCGGCCTGGACCCACAGGGCTGCACCGGCCCCGTGTCCTGGATCACTTCAATTGCAAAACTGCGCCTTGGTCCAGCCAATCATCTGAAAGGGGCCAACGGCGTCATTTATTTCCACTTGAAGCCCACGCCAACCTGCACACCCCATTCCTGCCCGGTGGTGGTCACGCCAACCCCCCAGGCGGTGTTGCCGCTGCTGTCCAGGGACTTGAACTGGACGCCCAGGGCGCTGTAGCCCCGGTAAACGCCTACGCCGGCGCCGAGGCCCTTTTCGCCCGGCAACAAAGTCGGGGTGATGGCGGCCGACAGCGCGAAACTCATGGCCGTGCCGGAGTAAGCCACGCGTGAAATATCCTGAAGCTGGGACAGGTTGACCGCATCGGTCGGGTTGACACCTGGCGCGACGTTGGTGATGCGCCGTTCGTTGCCGGCCGAGCCCACCGAGATCGTGTTGGGCTGATCCGCCACTGAAAACGCGCCCAGCGCCACCGACCGGTTGGCAGTGGCCTGGGCACTGGCGCCAAGGGCCACCGAATCGTTGCCGGAGGCCAGCGAGTTGTCGCCCACCGCGACCGTCGGGTCGGCGATGGCCCGCGCCTGATAACCGATGGCGACAGATCCGGAGAACGAAGCAATCGCCCTGAAACCGATGGCTGTCGTGTTGTCATTTTTTGCCGTGGCGTAGGCGCCGTAAGCAGTGGCCCCATTGGCGGTGGTGCTGGCAGTGCCAGCGGAGGCGCCGAGCCCGGTGGCCGTCGAGTCTTTGCCGTTGGCTACCGTCAGGCTCGAACCCGCAATGGTACTGAGAGACCTATTGTTGAAGGTCGGACCAAAGGTTGTGATGGCACCGCCACCGCCGCCACCGATCGTGGTGCCGACCAGCGTATTGCCCTGTGCCGCAGCGGCATTGGACGCCGAGACGAGCGGCGCGATGGAGGTCGAAAGCGATCCCACGCTGGTCGAGAGGGACAGGACACCTCCGAAGGCCACCGACGACAAGTTGCTGATGCCCGTTGACAGGGAACCAATGCTGCTGTTGTTTGCCGCCACACTGGTCGACAGGCTGCTGACGCCGCCGACCAGATTGCTGACACCGGTTGACAGCGACGTGATCCCGCCAAGAGTGCTTGTGGACAGGGCCGTGATGCCGGCAGCCGTCGTCGTGGACAAAGTCGTGATGGTGGTATTGGCTGCGGCCAGGCCGGTTGACAAGCTGCTGACGCCTCCGAGCAAAGTGCTGGCGCCCGTAGACAGAGACGTGATGCTGCCAGCGGTGGCAGTCGAAAGCGTTGTGATGCTCGCCGCGGTTGTCGTCGACAGGTTCGTGATGCTGGTGTTGGTTGCAATTGCACCGGTCGACAGGCTGTTGACACCACCGAGCAAAGTGCTGACACCCGTGGACAGGGAAGTAATGCCGCCCGCCGAGGTGGTCGACAAGGTCGTGATGCTGGCGGCTGTTGTTGTGGACAGGTTCGTGATGCTGGTGTTAGCCGCCGCGACGCCCGTAGACAGGCTGCTGACGCCACCGAGCAAGGTGCTGACGCCCGTCGACAGGGACGTGATGCCAGCGGCCGTCGTCGTGGATAGTGTCGTGATGCTGGCAGCTGTTGTTGTGGACAGATTCGTGATGCTGGTGTTGGCCGCAGCCGCACCAGTCGACAAGCTGTTCACGCCACCGAGCAGGGTGCTGACACCAGTAGACAGCGACGTGATGCCGCTGGCCGTAGTCGTCGAAAGTGTTGTGATGGTAGTGTTGATTGCAGCCGCACCAGTCGACAGGCTGTTCACGCCGCCAAGCAAAGTGCTGATCCCTGTGGATAGCGACGTGATTCCGCCCGCCGTGGTGGTCGACAAGGTCGTGATGCTGGTGTTGGCATTCGACAAGCCGGTCGACAGGCTGTTGACGCCACTGAGCAGGTTGCTGACACCGGTCGACAGGGACGTGATGCCACCCGCCGTGGTGGTCGAAAGTGCGCTGATTCCGGTGGACAGGGAGGTAACGTTCAAGGCCGTCGACGTGGACAGTGTTGCCAGGTCTGCTGCAAGGGTAAACACAGTTTGTGCAGGCGCTGGCGACGTGACCAGCAAGCCACCCGCCATCAACACGGCCGCCACCACGGGCGCTATGGCAAAACGCGTCCCTCTGCTGGTTCCTTTGCCGCGCCCGGCGGCCTTTTCATGGGCGACGCACCAAGTACCCGTGGCCTGATTCCATACCAGCCTGTAACATTTGTTCATTTTCCGTCCCTGAGGTTTGTTGATAGTGGATTCGCGCTGCTTGCGCGATGCGTTGCGTGCAGTCTTGTCTCTTTGCTATTTTTTTCCACAATGCAGGTCGGGGCTGCGACCAGAACTGCACTTAATGCGCACCGAAATGTAACGTAAAGTACTGAGATTATAAAAAAAACCTAACTAATTTGGCCAAATGGTACTAAGTCACAGAAAATCCAAATTCCTTTGCGGCAAATAAACAACGTGTGAAGCGCCGATGCTGCAATTCTCAACTTCCATGACCTGGCCCCAATGATTTGGAAACACTCCTTTGCGGTTGCAGCCGCAACTCTGGCAATGCTGCATTTGCCAACCCTCGCCCAAACGGCCACGGGTCCGGCCGCAGTGGCAAAACCGCCTGCGCAAAATCTGCTGGCCGACGCCGCCCGCTCAGTCGGTGCAACCCAATGCCTGCCGGCGATTGAACGCCTGTCTGCGCTGGCGATCAGCGGTGCACGCTCACACGAAGTGCTGGTCGACTGGGACCGTAAAAAACCCAACAGCTCGCCGCTTTTTTCGCTGATCGGCGTGGTTTTTCAGGGCAGTATCGCGGCCGCTTCCATTACCGCCGTGCCCCAGGCCGACGGCGAATGCGCCATTGCCGCCGAGCGCATTTCGCTTGCACCCTACACCTGCAGCAGCATTGCCCAGGTTGAACTCAAAGGCTACCAGGCCAGCCCCCTGCTGCCCACGTTCACGGTCTACACCTCGGCGGCCGATCCAGGCGCAACTGTTTCGCTGATCGATTCACCGCCAAGTTGCCTGATCATCCGCCGGCACATTCAATATGGATGGCGGGATACCGCAACGCCGGCGCCCCGGGTTCGCTGATGGCTGGCACCCCCACATCGCCATTCGCCCTGCGTGTCGGCGTCACCATTGGCCTGCAACACGAAGCTGAAACTTTGTGGAGCAATGGCATCAAGCAGAATGCCGTTTTTCTGACCACTGCCCTCAGACATTCGCCCCTGGTGCGGTCGGTGACCCTGGTCAACACCACGGCCGTGGCCATTACACCGTCGATTCCGTGGGACCTGAGCCGCTGGCCGGTCTGCACGTTTGAGCAGGCCCGGGATGATCTGGACATCCTCATCGAACTCGGTGGCCAGATTGATGCCGCCCAGACCAGCTACCTCAAGGACCGTGGCACCCGGCTGGTTTCCTACTGCTGTGGCTCCGAATATGTGCAGGCCATGCAAGCCGTGCTGTTCAACCGGCCGTTGTGGGGCCACCAGCTTTTTGTGAACCAGCGTTACGACGCAATCTGGATGGTCCCCCAGGTGGCGTCCACCAGCCAACACTATTTTCAGACCCTGAGGCGCCGGCCGACCCAGGTGGTGCCGTTTGTCTGGGAGCCGGTTTTTTTGCAGGCGCGCAGCAGCGGGTTTCCGGCAGAGGGTGAATTCCGCCCCCGGCCCGGACCAAAACGCCTGACCGTGATGGAGCCCAACCACGACGTGGTGAAGTTTTGCCTTTACCCCATCCTCATTGCCGAAGAGGCCTTCCGGCAGCAGCCCGAGTTGATTTCTTTCCTGCATGTCACCAATGCTGAAGCCCTGGCCAATGCCAGCCCGGATTTTGTCGCCCTGATGAACCAGTTGGACATCGTGCGCGCGCACAAGGCGGCCTTTGTGGGCCGCTTTGACACCCCGCAGTTTCTCGCCGAAATGACCGATGTCGTGATTTCCCACCAATGGGACAACCCGCTCAATTATTTTTACCTGGAGGTCTGCTGGCAAGGTTTTCCACTGGTGCACAACGCCGATCTTTGCAGCGACCTGGGCTACCATTACCCACACAACGACGTACAGGCAGGTTGCCGGCAATTGCTAGGCGCCCTGACGCAGCACGACAGCCAGTGGCAGACTTACCGGGCCCGCCAGCGCCAGCGAATCGCACGTTTTCTTCCCGACAACCCGGCGGTAGTTGCCGACTACGGAAAGCTTTTGGTGCAACTGATGCTGCAGCCGCCCATTTAAGGATTGAAGACTTGAGCGACCGCAAAATCAACATCGGCATTTCTGTGTTTGCAACCGCCGGGGCCAACATTTGGGCCAGCGGCATCAACCAGAATATTGCGTTCCTGGTGATGCTGCTGCGACACAGTCCGCAGGTCGGCCAGGTGTTTTTGCTCAACGCCGGCGACAGCGGGCAGCTTGCACCGGAACTGGGCTTCGACGGCATTGATGCACCCCTGGTACAGCCCGCCGAAGTGACGCATGTGCTGGATGTGGTGATCGAAATGGGTGGCCAGTTGCCGCTGGACTGGCTGCTCCATGTGCGCGCGCTGGGCACACGCATCATCACCTTTCTGGTGGGCCACACCTACGCCGGCCAATGCGAAGGGCCGATGTTTGGCCAGGCCGCCGGCACTGCCTTTCGCGCCACGCCCTGGCACGAGGTATGGACCCTGCCGCAGCATGAAACCAGCAGCGTGCCACTGCTGAAAACCATCACGCGTGTGCCGGTTTTGGTCATGCCGCACCTGTGGGCACCCCTGTTTCTGAGCCGCCGGATCAGCGCGCTTGCACAGCGCGGCCTGGCCTTTGGCTACCAGCCAGCCGGCGCCATCCCCGAACGCAGGGGCTGGCGGCTGGGCATTTTCGAGCCCAACATTTCCGTGGTGAAAAACTGTGTGATCCCGATGCTGGTGTGCGAGCAGGCCTACCGCCTGCACCCCGCGTGCGTCAGCCGCATGATGGTGATGAACAGTTTTCACATGAAAGAGCACCCCACCTTCAACCGCTTTGCCGCGCACCTGGATTTGACGCGTGACGGCAAGGCCAGTTACGAGCCGCGCATTGCATTTGCCGACTGCATGGCCGATCACGCACTGGACGCAGTGGTGGCCCACCAATGGGAGTGTGGCCTGAACTACGCCTACTACGATGCCCTTTACGGCGGTTATCCGCTGGTGCACAACTCCGCTTTCCTTCGCGACGCCGGGCTGGGCTTCTATTACCCGGGCTTTGGTGCCAATGACGGTGCCAAGGCCTTGCTGGACGCCTGGCAACGCGAACCCGAGTACTGGGACGACTACCGTCACCACAGCGCCAGCCATCTGCAGCGGCTGGCACCAGCACACCCGGACAACCTGGACGCGTTCATGCAGCGCCTGTTGCCCGCTGACGGGGCCGCCGCATGAACCGCCCCGACCGCAAGTTGCGCGTAGGTGTTTCCATTCACCTGCGTCAGGGCCATCAATCGATCTGGGAAAACGGCATTTTTCAAAACTGCATTTTCCTGGTGCAACTGCTCAACCTGTCGCCGGCAGTAGAACGGGCGGTGCTGGTCAACGGCGGCGACAGCCAGGTCGCCAGCGACGGCATGCTGCTGCACGGCGCTGGGGTTGAGGTGGTCAGCCTGGCGCATGCATTTGAAACCCTGGACGTGATGGTTGAAATGAGCGCATTGCTGCCCGACGACTGGGTGCTGGCGTTTCGCCAAAAAGGCGGGCGCCTGGCCTGGATGCGGGTCGGCAACGACTACGTGATTGACATCGAACGCGCCATGTTCAACAAGCCCCCCGGCGCTCTGTGCAGCGCCAAAACCTATGACGCAGTCTGGACCCTGCCTGAATACGCCCATAGCTGCAGCGACTATTTCGGGCTGACCACACGCGCGCCGGTGCGCATCCTGCCGCACCTGTGGACGCCGCTGTTTTTCCAGCAGGGCATCAACACCCTGCCGGCTGCCACCCCCTTTGGTTACCAGAGCGGTCGGGCGCGCTGGCGAGTTTGCGCGTTTGAACCCAATGTCTGCATGGTCAAGACCAGCCTGATTCCAATGCTGGTGTGCGAAGAAGCCTACCGCACGCAGCCGGGGTTCCTGCAGCGCCTGCGGGTCTGCAACACCCTGCACATGAATGACCATACCGGCTTTCTGCACTTTGCCCGCAGCCTGGACGTTGTCAACCATGGCTTGGCCAGCTTCGAAGGGCGTTTTGCGGTGTTCCAGTATCTGGCCGAACAGGGGGACTGCGTCATTTCGCACCACTGGGAAAACGGGCAAAACTACCTCTACTACGAGGCCCTGTACGGCGGTTATCCGCTGGTCCACAACTCTGAATTTATCAAGGATTGTGGCTACTACTACCCGCAATTTGACTGCCAGGCCGGTGGCCAGGCGCTATTGCGCGCCTTTGCCGAACACGACCTCAATCTGGAGGCTTACAGGGCGCAGGCACAAAACCTGTTGCGCCAGCTTGACGTGCATCACCCCGGCAACATCGAAACCTACACGCGGGAGCTGCTGGCGCTCTACGGGCCCGCCGACTGAGCCGCCTGCCCGAAAGTTAAATGCCCTATTGCCGGGCCATGCGGATATTTTTTGGCAGCGCCTGCGGATAGCTGGTGCGAAACGGGTTGATGTCCAGCCCGCCGCGCCGGGTGTAGCGCGCGTACACCGCCAGCTTCATGGGTTTGCAGCGCGTCCAGATGTCCATGAAAATGCGCTCCACGCATTGCTCGTGGAACTCATTGTGGTTGCGGAAACTCACCAGGTATTGCAGCAGGCCGCCCTGCTCGATCTGGTCGCCGGTGTACCTGATCTGGATGCTGCCCCAGTCGGGCTGGCCGGTCACCAGGCAATTGCTTTTGAGCAGGTTGCTGGTGAAGACCTCGCTGACGGGCGCTTCATCGGGCGTGACGCAGAGCAGGTCGGGCGCGGGCGTGAACCGGGTGCATTCGATGTCGAGCCGGTCCAGGCTCAGGCCATCAAGCTCGTGCACGGGTTCGCGGTCGAACAGATCGGCGCCGAGCATTGTCACGCCGATGGCGGGCGGCACTGATACGAAACGCTCGCCCTGAGCCGGAACGGATTTCGAATCTTCGAACGGCTGGCTGGCCTGGCTGCCGCGCCAGACGGCCTCGCTCAAGTCGGTGCGCAAACGGGCTTTGACTTCCTCGGCACTTGCAAACTTCGTATTGTTGAAGCTGTTCAGGTAGAGCTTGAGCGACTTGCTCTCGATGATGTTGAGCGTCTCGCAGGGCACGGTGAAATGCGCCAGGGCCACCTGCGGCTTGCCGCGCAGGTTGAGCCAGGAGAGCTCAAACGCAGTCCACATGTCGGCGCCGAAAAATGGGGCTGCACCCGCGATGCCGATGTCGGCCCGTTTGCCGACACGGGGAATCGGGAACAGCACAGAGGCGTCGTATTGATCGGTGTACGCGGAAGGCTTGCCCAGCGGTGACTGGCCTGGAACTGTCATGGCAATGCCCTGTACTCCATTCGGCTTAAGCGGCAGACGCCGCGAAACGATGGACTTTCATGTGCGCAAGCAGGGGCGACAAAAGCCGCTCCACCACGCCTGGCGGCAAATCGTGCCCCATACCCTCGATGGCCACCAGTTTGGCCCCGGCGATGCGCCGGGCCGTGTCTTCGCCGTTGGCGAACGGCACCAGCCGGTCGGCCTTGCCATGGATCACGAGCGTCGGAACCTTGAGGCCGCGCAGCTCTTCTGCACGCGTGCTGTCCGCCACGATCGCCATCGTCTGGCGGGCTGAACCCTGGGGCATGTAACTGCGCCTGAGCCCCATCAGGATGCGTTCGCGCATCTCGGCCTCGGGCACGGGAAAAGCCGGGCTGCCGATGAGTTTGAACAGCTTCATGTAGAAGTTCGCGATGTCTTCCAGGTCACGGCTGGCAGGGCGGCTCAGCAAGGCACGCAAGACCTCGGGCCGGGCCTCGGGCAGGCCGCGCGCGCCACTGCTGCTCATGATGCTGGTGAGGCTCAGGACGCGGGCCGGAGCCGCCAGCGCGACGCGCTGCGAAATCATGCCGCCCATGCTGACGCCAACAACATGCGCCTTTTTGACCTGGAAATGATCCAGCACCGCCAGGGAATCCCTGGCCATGTCGCTCAGGCTGTAGGGCGATTTGACAGCCAGGCGCAAGCGGTACTTGAGCGCGGCCCAAACCAGGTTGGGTTTGCCCGCAGAATCGAAATTCTGGCTCAGGCCGATGTCGCGGTTGTCATGGCGGATGACACGGTAACCCGCGTCCACCAGGGCCTGCACAAAGGCCGGCGGCCAGGCGACAAGCTGCATGCCCAGCCCCATGATGAGCAGCACCACCGGACGCTCATTGCCCCGTAAATCGACCCCGGCGCCGCTGTCTTCAACTTCAATCTGGATTTTGTTTGCTACTATTTTCATATCTAACTATCTATATTCCACGAGGGAAAAATGCCTTTTTTATTGGAAACTTTGGAGAGATCCATTTACGGCGGCCTGGTCCGCAATGCCATGCCCATTTTGGGCTTTCATGCAATCGCGCAATCAATTTTGCGCCGGAACACCAGGCGCGTGGCGCTGGATGCGGCTTTTGCAAAAGCGTAACCGCCGTCCGAAAAACGCTTGAGCTGGTCGATGGACTCCAGCCGCTGCGTCAGGGCAAACCGCGCCATCATGCCGCGCGCCTTCTTGGCGAAAAAACTCAAAACCTTGTACTCGCCGTTCTTGAAATCCTCAAACACACATTCAACCACTTCAGCGTTCAACAATTTGGTGTTGACAGACTTAAAGTATTCCTGCGAGGCCAGGTTGACGACAACTGGCTCAGCGTGATTCTGTAGGCGCGTGTTCAGGTACGGGGCGATGGTCTTGCCCCAATACTGGTAAAGATTGTCAGGGCGCCCGACTTTGAGCGCGGTGCCCATCTCCAGGCGGTAAGGCTGCATCAAATCCAGCGGGCGCAACACGCCGTACAGGCCGCTCAGGATGCACAGATGGTCCTGCGCCCAGGCCAGGTCGTCCGCGCTCAGGGTTTTGGCCGCCAGGCCGTCGTACACGTCACCGTCAAACGCCAGGGCCGACTGTTTTGAATTGGCCGGCGTGAACTCGGGCGCCCAGGCCGCATACCGCGCCACGTTGAGTTCTGACAGGGCCTGGCTTAAGTCCATCAGCTTGGCGATTTGCCGCCAGGATTTTTTGCGCAGGGCCTTGATCAGGGGTTCGGCCTGTTGGACGAACAGGGGTTGGGTGTGCGGCAGGTGCGCCGCTGGAGTCTCAAAATCGAGCGTTTTGGCAGGCGAGATCAGAAGAAGCATGTAAGGAAACGGAAAAATAAAGGCTTCCCGAACCAGCCCGGGAAGCCCTGATTATCGAGCCTGCCTGAGCGGAATCGGGTTAGCTCAGGTCGCCCGCCAAAGAAGCCAGCGTCTCGGGCGCGATCTGGGTGTGCGCCGGGTAATGGGTATGGTCGCAACCCAGGGTGACGCCCGCGCCGGCCTTCACCGCCGCGCACATCGGCGCCGTCAGCTCAAACCGCACAAAGTGGACGGCGGAAGTCTTCTCGTCGTTCTCGCGCGCCATGTCTTCGTCGGCGATAGCATAGACGCGGGGCTGGCCTTCGACTTCGACGAACAGGCGGTCTTCAACACCTATCAACCGGGCCAATTCCCGCTTTCGCTGGTTCACGTCGGGGTATTCGATCAGCAAAGTGCCCTTCCAGTTGTGGCCGTCCGGCATCAGGGGCACATAGGCATCGAACTCCTGCTGGATGCCCTCTTCCTCGAATATTTTTTCAATGCGCAGCATTTCCTGGATTTGATAACGGATTGTTGTTTCGCTCTCAAACTGCAGGTTCAAGTGTTCGCCCAAGCGCACGCTGCGCAGCTTGCGGTGCGCGATGATGTCGGGCTTGTGCTCCTTGCGGTATTTGCTGTAGGCCTCAAGGCTCATCAGGCTGTCAATCGTGATTTTTCCTGTCGTTTGCATGGTGTTTTTTCCGTGTTGGTAAAACTTATTTGAGGCCATACGCTTCACGAATCAAGGTCAGCGGGTGTTTTTGCGGCACGGCGCCGAGCTGGTTGACGTCAAAACCCTGGGCGATATGGTGGCCGCCCAAGGGGCAGTCGCTGCTGATCACGTCGGGCAGGCCGCCGTCTTTGTGGTTCGCCATGGCCTTGAACAGCGGTTTGCCGATTTTCATGGCCTGCTCGTGTGTCGCTTTTTTCACGCCAAAGGTGCCAGCATGGCCGCTGCAGCGCTCGTGTGTGTGCACACTGGTGCCGGGCACCATCTTGAGCATTTCTTCGGTCTTCTTGCCGATGTTCTGCACCCGGCCGTGGCAGGGGATCTGGTAGCTGACTTTGCCGAGGGCCACCGGGAAATCGACCTTCAACAAGCCGTCGCGCTTGCGCTGCATCAGGTATTCAAAAGGATCCCACATGGCGTCCTTGACGAGTTGTACATCCGTCTCCTGCGGGTACATCAAGGGCAGCTCCTGTTTGAACATCAGTGCGCAACTGGGCACCGCCGCGAGGATGGCATAACCACCTTTGGCGTATTTGGCCAGTACAGGGATGTTGGCCTCTTTGTGGCTATTGACCGAATCCAGATCGCCCAATTCGAGCTTGGGCATGCCGCAGCAGCTTTCTTTCTCGACCAGCACATACGGAATGTCGTTGTGGTCCAGTATTTTGAGCAGGTCGTGGCCGATGCCCGGCTCGTTGTAGTTGACATAACACGTGGCATAGATGGCGACCTGGCCAGGTGTTTTCGCGCCTTGGGTCACCACGCTGGTTTTGGCCTTGGGCGTTCCCGAGCGGAACTTGCGCGTGGCCAGTGCCGGCAGCCAGGCGTTTTTGTCGATGCCCAGGGTGGACTCCATCACGCCACGCGCGACCTTGGTCTTGTTCACCGCATTGACAGTCTGCACCACGATGGGAATGCCGGCAATCTGGCCATGCACGTCGGTGGAAGCCAGCAGCCTTTCACCAAAACCGACTTCACCCTTCTTGAACTTGATCGCCTTGGCGCGCAGCATGGTGTGAGGAAAATCCAGATTGAAAGGGTGCGGTGGAACGTAGGGGCACTTGGTCATGTAACACAGGTCACACAGGTAACACTGGTCCACGACTTTCCAGAAATCTTTTTTGTCGACGCCATCGACTTCCATGGTCTTGCTCTCATCGACCAGGTCGAACAGCGTGGGGAAGGAGCCGCACAGGCTCACGCACCGCCGGCAGCCGTGGCAGATGTCGAAGATGCGCTCCATCTCGTGCAGCGTTTTTTCTTCGTCGTAATAATCCTCGCCCTTCCAGTCAATCGGGTGGCGGGTGGGGGCGGAGAGGTTGCCTTCGGTTGCCATGGTGGTTTTTTTGTGGGTTGAATCTTCTGCATTGGGCGCTGCCACCTTGTGAGTGACAACGCCCAAAAAAGACGAATCAATATAGATCAGTCAACCAGCTCGGCAAGCGCCTTGGTGTAACGATTGGCATGCGAACGCTCGGCCTTGGCCAGTGTCTCGAACCAGTCGGCCACTTCAGAGTGGCCTTCGTCACGGGCTGTCTTGGCCATGCCGGGGTACATGTCGGTGTACTCGTGGGTCTCTCCGGCCACGGCGGATTTGAGGTTATCACGGGTCGCGCCAAACGGCATGCCGGTAGCGGGGTCGCCGCAGGTCTCGAGCCACTCCAGGTGGCCGTGCGCGTGGCCGGTTTCACCTTCGGCGGTGGAGCGGAACAGCGCGGCCACATCGGGCTGGCCTTCCACGTCGGCCTTGTTTGCGAAATACAAATAACGGCGGTTGGCCTGGGACTCGCCTGCGAAGGCGGCTTTCAGGTTGTCTTCCGTCTTGGAGCCTTTGAGTGCTGCCATGGAAATCTCCTAGTGGTTGAAAAAACAATCGTGTTTGCTTCGAGCCAGTCTGCACGCAGATGGTTTAAAGGCGACGTGAGGGTAGCTCAGATAACAAGGCGCGTCTAATTGGTCTAATCAATGTTGTAAATTGAATTTAGCTATCAACAATTATTTTTAATAATATGCTTCTATAGTAATCCGGCACGACCGCCACGGTGAAGGCAAGGCCGCCGGGCAAACGCGGGCCGGATCCAGGCCTTGAACATGCCTGAAACAAGCCAGAAGCGCCGCAGATGGTTAAACTGCGCTGACACGATCCACCCACGCAGGCGACCCTTATGCCGACACCCCTCAAAGACCTCTCGTCCCTGCCGCCGCCCGCGCAAGTCCAGCAGTTGCACCACTTCGCCCACCGTGCGCGCGACGCGGAGGAGACCCGGCATTTTTACGAGGACATTTTGGGCCTGCCGATGTACCACATCATCCAGAGCGACGTGGTGCCCAGCACGGGCGAGTATTGCCCGTATACGCATTTCTTCTTCCGTCTGCAGGACGGCTCCTTCATCGCGTTTTTCGACCTCGGCGACGACGAGGCAGCCCTGCCCTCGCCCAATACCCCCGCCTGGGTGAACCACGTCGCGTTTCGCGTCAACACGGTGCAGGATTTGCTGGACATGAAGGCTCGGCTGGAAGCCCACGGCGTCGAGGTGCTGGGCGTCATCGACCACCACATCTTCAAGAGCATTTATTTCTTTGACCCGAATGGCGTGCGCATGGAGTTTTCAGCCCAGCTGGCCGACCAGTTCCAGATGTTGCAAGAGAGCAAGACCGCCCATGCGCGCCTGGACGAATGGACCGCGCGCAAAGCGCAATGGCGCAAAGACCGCGCGGCCGGCATTGAGATGCAGGCGCTCAAACCGCAGCAAAACGACCGGCCCGAATTTGTCAAGCCCGCCTGATGCAGTCCCATTCTTCCGCCAGCCTCAGTTACACCAACGGTTATGAATTCACTCAGGGCAGCGGCTATGCCCTGCCCGAATACCCGTTTGTCGCGCCGCCAGAGCTGACATCGGGCGAATCCCGGCGCCACCCTATCGTCATCGTCGGCGGCGGCATAGTGGGCCTCACGCTGGCCTGCTCGCTGGCGCGGCTGGGCGTAGCGGCGGTATTGCTGGATGAGGACAACACAGTGGGCGTCAAAGGCGCTTCGTCGCGCGGCATTTGTTACACGCAAAAATCGCTGGAGATTTTCCACAAGCTCGGCATCTACGGGCGCATTGCCAAAAAGGGCATCCAGTGGAGCGTGGGGCGCACTTTTGCGGGGGTTGACGAGGTCTACTCCTTTGACTTGAAGCTGCAAAGCCAGTACAACCTGTCGACCCAGCCGCCCTTCATCAACATCCAGCAGTTCTACATCGAGGGCTTTCTGGTCGAACGCATCCATGAGCTTGGGCATGTGGATTTGCGCTGGCTGTCGCGTGTGAGCGCATTCAGCCAGGATGAGCGCCACGCCACCCTGACCGTGGACACCCCGGATGGCAGCTACCAGTTGCAGGCCGACCACGTAATTGACGCCACCGGCTCGCACAGCCCGTTCCACCAATGGGTGGGCGCCAGCAAACAGACCAAAAAGGGCGACGACCGCTGGTGCATCGCCGACGTTCGTTTCAGCACCCGCCCGCCCGCCGAGCGCCACACCTGGATTGAGGCGCCCTTCAACGAGAACCGCGCCGTCTGGCAACATTTGATGGCCGACGACGTCTGGCGCATCGACTACCAGATGGCCCCCAACGCCGACCCCGACTATGTGAGCCGCGAAGACGTGGTGCGCGAGCGGCTCCAGCGCCAATTCGGCCAGGGCGTCGAGGTTGAAATCGTCTGGGTCGGCCCTTACGCCTACCGCAGCCAATGCCTTGACGCGCTGCGCCATGGCCGCCTTTTCTTCATCGGCGACACCGCCAAAGTGGTCAGCCCCTTTGGCGCACGCGGCGGCAACACCGGTGTGGCCGACGCCGACAACCTGGCCTGGAAACTGGCCGCTGTCTTGCAGGGGCAAGCCGGGCCGGGCCTGCTGGCCAGCTACAACGACGAGCGGCTGGAAGCGGCGCAGGAAAACGTCAAGGTGACCAACCGCACCGCGCGTTACCTGCGCGCGCCAGAGGGCATGGAGCGCACGTTTCGCAGCGCCAGCATCGGCCTGGCCAAAAAATACCCGTTCGCGCGGGCCTTCATCAACACCGGGCGCATGGCGGTAGCCAACAGCTATTCGCGATCCGGCATTTGCCGGGGCAGCGGCGGTCAGTCGGTGCAAAACGTGCGGTTTCAGTGGGCGCAGGGGCCTGCGAGTCCAGCCAGTGAAGGCACCGTGAACGAGCTTTTGGCCTGGGCTGGCGCCAACATGCTGCTGCTGCATTTTGGCGACTTGAGCGCCGGCGACGCCAACCGCCTGCGCCAGATCAGCCTGCATGCGCCCGTGCAGACGGTGCAGGTGCTCAGTGCGCAGCCCGGCGCGGATGTCGGCGGCTTTGCCCACGCGCTCCACACGCCCTACGCGCGCAAGCAGGTGATCGACGCCTGGGGCCACTTGCGCACGGCCAGCCATGTCGGCCCGCGCTCCTGGGCCCTGATCCGCCCTGACGCCTACCTGGCGGCCAGGGGGGACGGCGTGGGCGCCGACCTGGTCAAGGCGATTGAAATCGCGCTGGGCCGCTCGATGGCGGCTGCGCCTGTATTGGCTGAAGAAAAACCATGAAGACCGAACTTCAACTGCCTGACGCCGATGGCTTTTACGAACAATTGCTCGACGCCCACCTAGGCTTGACGACCGAGCAGTCCGAACTGCTCAACGCGCGCCTGATTTTGTTGCTGGCCAACCAGGTGGCTGACGGGGCCGTGCTCGCCCAATGCATTGCGGCGGCCCGCGAATTTCCGACCTGACATTGCGCAGCACCATTGCTTTTAGCCATCTATTGCCCGTCAACCCGGCAAGAAACCGGCATTACCTCGGGTGGCGTGGTGGGCGCGTCGAATAAAATCACGCCTTCCCTGCCCCATCTGACAAACGGCATCCTGCGGGATGCCGTTTTTGTTTCTGCTTTTTGAGTTAGATCACCATGACCGACGCATTGCCACAACCCGGGCTGGAAAGCCTGTCCAAATCCTTCGAGCCAGCCGCCATAGAAGCGCATTGGGGCCCGGAATGGGAGCGCCGTGGTTATGGCGTGGCGGGGTTCCGTGGGTTGGGGGCACCCAAGGCGGGCGAGCCGGCCTTCGCGATCCAGTTGCCCCCGCCCAATGTGACGGGCACCCTGCACATGGGCCATGCGTTCAACCAGACCATCATGGACAGCCTCACGCGCTACCACCGCATGCTGGGCCACAACACGGTGTGGGTGCCCGGCACCGACCATGCCGGCATTGCCACCCAGATCGTGGTCGAGCGCCAACTGCAGGCGCAAGGCATCAGCCGCCACGACATGGGGCCGACGCAGTTTGAAGCACGCAAGAATTTTGTGAGCAAGGTGTGGGAGTGGAAAGAGAAAAGCGGAAACACCATCACCACGCAAATGCGCCGCATGGGCGACAGCGTGGACTGGAGCCGCGAGTACTTCACCATGGACCCCAAGTTGTCCAAA
Organism: Rhodoferax sp.; assembly: GCA_031392945.1. Lineage (GTDB taxonomy): Bacteria > Pseudomonadota > Gammaproteobacteria > Burkholderiales > Burkholderiaceae_C > JANYCG01. The sequence continues at coordinate 22,859 of JANMVT010000141.1, forward strand.
ACCGTGACAGAGACCTTTGTGTGCCTGTACGAGCAAGGCCTGATTTACCGGGGCAAACGTCTGGTGAACTGGGACCCGGTGTTGCAAAGCGCCGTGAGCGATCTGGAAGTCGAGAGCGAAGAAGAAGACGGCTTTTTGTGGCACATCCTTTACCCGTTTGCCGACGGCCCTCAAATGGTGAAGGGCGAATTGGCTCAGGGCCTGGTCGTGGCCACCACGCGCCCGGAAACCATGCTGGGTGACGTGGCGGTAATGGTGCACCCTGAGGATGAGCGCTACGCCCATCTGATTGGCAAAAAGGTCACCCTGCCCCTGTGCAATCGCAACATCCCGGTGATTGCCGATGACTATGTGGACAAGGCCTTTGGTACTGGAGTGGTGAAGGTGACGCCTGCCCACGACCAGAACGACTACGCCGTTGGCCAACGGCACAAGCTGCAAATGATCTGCATCCTCACCCTCGACGCCAAAATTATTAACAACTTTGTATCAGCTACGGGTGAAGGCTGGGAAAAATATGTTGCTGAGCGTGAAGGTGGTGGAAAAGTTGGTCCAGTCAGTTCAGAGCACCCACTCGCGATTGATGTCGGCATTCCCGAGAACTTGCAGGGTCTAGACCGTTTTATCGCCCGCAAGCAAATTGTCAACGACCTTGAAGCGCTGGGCTTGCTTGTCGAGACCCGGAAGCACAAGCTTGTGGTTCCGCGCTGCACCCGCACCGGCCAGATCATTGAGCCCATGCTGACCGACCAGTGGTTTGTGGCCATGAACAAGGTCAGCCCTGCCGACCCCACGGGCAAGTCCATCGCGCAAAAAGCCATCGACGCCGTGCAATCGGGCCAGGTGAAGTTTGTCCCCGAAAACTGGGTCAACACCTACAACCAATGGATGAACAACATTCAGGACTGGTGCATTAGCCGCCAGCTCTGGTGGGGGCATCAAATTCCGGCCTGGTACGACGAGGATGGCAAGGTATACGTCGCGCGTGACGAGGCGGCAGCGCGAGCGCAGGCACCGGGCAAAACACTCAGGCGCGATGATGACGTGCTCGACACCTGGTATTCGTCAGCCCTGGTTCCCTTCTCGACCATGGGTTGGCCAGAGCCGGCTAACGACAAGAACGCGGCCAGCGACTACAACCTGTATCTGCCGTCCAGCGTCCTGGTCACCGGCTACGACATCATCTTCTTCTGGGTGGCCAGGATGATCATGATGACCACGCATTTCACCGGCCAGGTGCCCTTCAAACACGTCTACATCCACGGCTTGGTGCGCGACGCGCAGGGCAAAAAAATGAGCAAGTCCGAGGGCAACGTGCTTGACCCGGTGGACTTGATAGACGGCATCGGTTTGCCCGCGCTTCTGGGCAAACGCGCCGAAGGCCTGCGCAAACCCGAGACTGCACCACAAGTTCGCAAGAACACCGAAAAAGAATTCCCTGCAGGCATTCCGGCGTTTGGCGCGGACGCCTTGCGCTTCACCTTTGCGTCCCTGGCGTCCCTGGGACGCAGCATCAATTTCGATGCCAAACGCTGCGAGGGTTACCGCAATTTCTGCAACAAGCTCTGGAACGCCACACGTTTTGTTCTGATGAACTGCGAGGGGCAGGACTGCGGCTTGAAGGACCACACCAAAGCCCAATGCAGCGCGCCCGAATACGCCGCAGACGGCAGCGTGGCCAAAGAGGCCGGCCCCTTCCACGGCTACCTGCGCTTCAGCCAGGCCGACCGCTGGATCAGCTCGGTCTTGCAGCAGGTTGAAGCCGATGTGGCCCAGGGTTTTGCCGACTACCGGCTGGACAATGTCGCCAACCGCATTTACGACTTCGTCTGGAACGAGTTTTGCGACTGGTACCTGGAGATCGCCAAGGTTCAGATCCAGACCGGCACCGATGCAGAAAAACGCGCGACGCGGCGCACCCTGATCCGCACGCTGGAGACGATTCTGCGCCTGACGCATCCGGTGATCCCCTTCATCACCGAAGAACTCTGGCAGAAAGTGTCCGTTGTGGCCGGACTGCCCGGGGCGTCGGTGAGCATCGCGCGTTACCCGCAAAGCCAGCCAGAAAAGATTGACCTGGCCGCGATCGCCCATGTTGAAAAACTCAAGGCCCTTGTCGATGCCTGCCGCGCATTGCGCAGCGAGATGAGTGTGTCGCCCGCCACCAAACTGCCACTCTACGTGCTGGCGCAATCAGCGCCTGAAAACGCCTTCATGACCCAGGCGGCGCCGGTGTTGCAGGCGCTGGCCAAGCTCAGTGACGTGAAGGTGTTTGCTGAGGAGGCCAGCTGGCAGGCCGCAGCCCAAGCCGCACCGGTCGCCGTGGTCGGTGAGGCCCGCGTCTGCCTGCACATGCAGATTGACGTGGCGGCAGAGAAGATCCGTCTGGGCAAAGAGGCCGCCCGACTGGAAGGGGAAATCGCCAAGGCCAACAACAACCTGGGCAACGAGGCCTTTGTGGCCAAGGCCCCGCCCGTTGTGATTGAGCAGGCGCGTAAACGGGTGGCGGATTTTGTGTCAACACTGGCCAAGGTGCAGGACCAGCTAGCGCGGCTGGGTTGATCAGCCGTCCAGCAGACAACGCCGGGGACTAGCGGCGGCGCAGGACGTGGATGAAGTCAGCGCCTGCCGTTAGCTGCTCGACCAGCTCATTGCCGGTCTGGCGCGCAAACGCCTGAAAATCGCGCACCGAGCCCGCGTCGGTGGACACCACGCGCAAGGTCTGCCCGCTTTCCATGGCGGACAGGGCCTTTTTGGCCTTCAAGATCGGCAGCGGGCAATTGAGGCCACGGGTGTCGAGTTCAGTGTCGATGTTCATTCAAATTCCTTGGGGTTGCGGTGATTTTAAGCAATTCACGCGACGGCTGAATCAGGTTCTGCGCGACCACTCCACAAACTGGGGTTCGTGCCCACGGGACTTCAGCCAGTCGGCCATCGCATAGCCCGTGCCGGCCGGCCAGCATTTGACGTCTTGCGGCGCGTAGAGCTTGTAGTCCACCAGCTCGGGCGAGAGCTTGACCTCACCGCTGCACACCGCGTGGTAGGCGATGATGATCTGGTTCATGCGCTGGAAATCGTAGACGCCGATCAGGTTCAACTCATGGGTCTGCAGCGAGGTTTCTTCGGCAATCTCCCTCTCGATGCCGCCTTGTGGCGTCTCGCCGGCTTCCATGAAGCCTGTGATCAAAGCGTACGCTTTGGCGCTCCAGGCGGCGTTGCGCGCCAGCAATATTTGCCCGTTGTACTCAATCACCGCCGCGAGCACGGGTGTCGGGTTGTTCCAGTGCGTGTAGCCGCAGGCACACAGCGCAGGCGCGCTTTTTCACCACCGTCTTCCAGGCTGGCGATGGTTTCCAGCGCCGTGGCGCAGTTTGGGCAAAATTTGAATTCGTGGGCCATGGTCAATCAGGTTGCTATATATTTAATATCAAACTATTCAATCAGAATGTGGTCAATCACTGTATTTCATTGGAAAAACAGGTGTGCGGGCCGTCATCTCACGCCGGAAAGACCCCGGTGGACAAGTAGCGGTCGCCCCGGTCACAGACGACAAAAACAATGGTGGCATTTTTTTCGCGTTTGGCGACTTGCAGGGCAACCCAGCAGGCGCCCGCCGCCGAGATGCCGCCGAAGATGCCCTCCTCGCGCGCCAGGCGCCGGGCCATTTCCTCAGCATCGACCTGGCTCACATAAACCAGTTCATCGACGGTCGAGGGATCGTAAATTTTGGGCAGGTATTCGGTCGGCCATTTGCGGATGCCTGGGATGCGCGAACCCTCTGACGGCTGCGCGCCGATGATCTGGATCGCCCTGTTTTTTTCTTTCAGGTAGCGCGACACGCCGGTGATGGTGCCCGTCGTGCCCATGGCGCTCACAAAATGGGTAATGCGCCCGCCGGTTTGCTCCCACAGCTCGGGTCCGGTGGTTTCGTAATGCGAGCGCGGGTTGTCCTGGTTGGCGAACTGGTCCAGCACCCGGCCCTTGCCCTGGGTCACCATCTGGTCGGCCAGGTCGCGGGCATATTCCATGCCGCCGCTCTTGGGCGTCAGGATCAGCTCGGCGCCATAGGCCTTCATGGTCTGCACGCGCTCGACGGAAAGGTCTTCGGGCATGACCAGAATCATGCGGTAACCCTTGATGGCGGCCGCCATCGCCAGGGCAATGCCGGTGTTGCCCGAGGTGGCCTCGATCAGGGTGTCGCCGGGCTTGATTTCACCGCGCTCCTGGGCCCGCGCGATCATTGACAGGGCGGGCCGGTCTTTGACCGAACCAGCCGGGTTGTTGCCTTCGAGTTTGCCCAGAACCACGTTGCCACGGACAGTGTTGTCGGCCACGCCTATGCGCTGCAGGGCAGCCAGCGGAGTTTTTCCGATGGCATCTTCAATCGTGGGGTAGTTGTGCATCTTGTTCATACCCACACTGTGCCATAATTCAAGGCTGAAAACAGCGTCGCCCGGGTGGTGGAATTGGTAGACGCACGGGACTCAAAATCCCGCGCCGCAAGGCGTGCCGGTTCGATTCCGGCCCCGGGCACCAGCCTCTATACAAAGCCAGGCCTTCCACCAACGCCTGGTTTTTTCTTTTTCCCCGTAAATTCCCCTATTGGCACACGAGGCATGGGGCGGACAATGTCGCGGCCCCTTCGGATCCTCTCCCTTCAGAATGCCTCCCGATGAAAATCCTCAAACGCCTGGCTTATTTTTTTCTGGCGGCGCTGGCTTTGTTGTCAATCGCCGTCGCCGTCTACATCGCACGCAGCTTTCCCTCGCTGGATGGCGAGTTGAAGGCGCCGGGGCTGCAAAAGCCGCTGTCGATTGAACGCGACGCGTCCGACGTCACCCACATCAAGGCGCAAACCCCGCATGACGCCTGGTTCGGCATGGGCTACGTGCACGCCCAAGAGCGCGGCTGGCAGCTTGAATTCAACCGCCGCGTGATGCATGGCGAACTGTCCGAAGTGTTTGGCGACGCCACGCTGGAGACCGACAAGCTGATGCGCACCCTGGGCATCGCCCGCGCTGCGCAAAAGCAGTGGACGGGCCTGCCGCCCGAGGCCCAGTCTGCCTTGCAGGCCTACAGCAACGGCATAAACGCCTATTACGCCAGCACCAGCCAGGCGCTACCGCCCGAGTTCCATGTGCTGGGCGTCAAGCCCGGCGGCGGCGGGCCGGCCTGGTCGCCGCAAGACAGCGTAGGCTGGCTGATCATGATGGCGCTAGACTTGGGCGGCAACTGGAACAACGAATTCGCCCGCCTGAACGCGGCGCGAGTGCTGACCACCCAGCAATTGTGGCAACTGATGCCACCCTATGAGGGCGAGCAGCCCGCCAGCATGGTCGATCTTGCCCGGCTGTACGCGGATCTTGGCGTCTACCGCAGCGCTGCGGCGGCTGGCGCACCGGCATCCATGAAGACCAGCGCGGCCACACCTGGCCCGACAGACGCGTTGGACACCCTGGTCACGGCGCAAATCAAACCCTGGGCCGACGATTTCGCGCGGAACATCGGCAATGTCGAAGGCCGTGGCAGCAACAATTGGGTGGTCGCAGGCAACCACACCGCCAGCGGCAAGCCCATCGTGGCCAACGACCCGCATCTGGGCTTGAGCGCACCCGCGATCTGGTATTACGCCCGTGTGCAAGCGCCAGGCGAGCGCCAGGCCGATGGCAGCCAGACCGCGCCGCTGGACGCCATCGGCGCGACCCTGCCCGGCCTGCCCTTTGTGGTGCTCGGGCGCACCCCCAAGGTAGCCTGGGGCTACACCAACACCGGCCCGGACGTGCAAGACCTGTTCATCGAGCAGATCAACCCGGCCAACCCCAAACAATACAAAACGCCTGATGGCTGGGCCGATTTTGAGGTGCGCAGCGAGGTCATCAAGGTCAAGAAAAGCGCCGACGTGGCAATATCCGTGCGCGCCACGCGCCACGGCCCGGTGATCAGCGACGCGCAAAAATCGCATGCCGCGCTCCTGAACCTGGACCGCCATGTGATCGCCCTGCGCTGGAGCGCGCTGGACGCCGACAACCAGACCGCGCTGGCGGGCCTGCGCTCGAACCGGGCGCAGTCGGTGGATGAACTGATCGCCGCCTACGCCAGCTACCACTCGCCCATGCAAAACATGGTGGCAGCCGACGTGAGCGGCAAAACCGCCTACAAGGCGATTGGCAAAGTGCCGGTGCGCGGGCCCAACAACGACATAATGGGCGTGGCCCCGGCCCCCGGCTGGGATGCGCGTTACGACTGGACGGGCTGGCTAAGCTACGACCAGACGCCCCAGGCGGATGACGCGGCCATCAACCAGCAGGGCTGGCTGGCCACCGCCAACCAGCGCGTCACGGACAAGGATTACCCGCATTTCATCACCTCGGATTGGGAGACGCCGTACCGCAAGAACCGCATCGACGCGCTTTTGGCGGCTCGTCCGAAACACGATTTGGCGTCCATGCAGGTCGTGCACAGGGACCAGTTGTCGATGGCGACGGTGAAACTGCTGCCCTTTTTGCGCCAAACCGCCAGTTCACATCCCCTGGCCGCGCAGGCCCAGGCACTGCTGAAAGATTTCGATGGCGTGATGCGCGCCGACAGCGCGGCGCCCCTGATCTTCTCGGCCTGGACTGATGAATTCGTGCGCGGTGTGGTGGGCGGCAAACTCGGCCAAGAGGGCCTGATGACAATTTATTACGGCCGGCGCGCGCTGCGCGAAGCCATCGAGGGCATTCTGGCGCGCGACGACAAGGACTGGTGCGGGCCGACAGGCTGCCAGGGCCCGTCCGGCAAGGCGCTGGACCGCGCGCTGGACCGCTTGCAGGCCAGCTACGGCGGCGACCCCGCCAAATGGCAATGGGGCGTGGCGCATGCGGCCCTGTCGGCGCACCGCCCGTTCAGCAACGTGGGGCCGCTGGCGCGCTTTTTTGACGTGCGCATCCCCACTGGCGGCGACCGCTTCACGGTCAACGTCGGCGCGTTTCATGCCGACCAGGTGAAGGAGCCTTTCGCCAACCGCCATGCCGCGTCGATGCGCTCGGTCTACGACCTGGCCGACCTGGAACAATCGCGCTTCATCTACCAGACCGGCCAAAGCGGCCTGGTGTTCTCGTCGCGTTATGGCGACATGAGCGCCGCTTGGGGCGCAGTGGACTACCGGCCGCTGCAAATGAACCCGGCGGTCATTGCGCATCGGCTGCAACTGCAGCCTTGACGCGATTGGTGCGCAAAGGAAATTGACCCGCCTATTGCGTCGGGATTGAATTTGGCGCATCCTAGGCGTACGGGATTTCCCTGATACCAAGGAGTTCACAATGCGCCGCCTGCTTCACAGCTTTTTTGCCCTGTTGATGGCCATCGTGCCTGGCCTGCTGGTCGGTCTTGGCACGGGGCTGGCGCAGGCAGCCAATGCGCCCGCGCCCGAGGCGCAGACCGTCATTGACGCCTTGAGCCGGGCCAACGCCGCTGTGGTGGGCGTGCGTGTCAAAGTGGCCGACGATGCGCGCTCGGCCGAAACCCTGGGGCGCCAGCGCAGCGGCTCGGGCGTGGTGATCGGCGCGGACGGCCTGATCCTGACGATCGGTTATTTGATGATGGAAGCGCAGACCATCCAGATCGTCACCAGCGACAACAAGACCCTGCCTGCGCGCGCCGTGGCTTATGACCTGGCCACCGGTTTTGGCTTGATCAAACCGCTGCTGCCACTGCGCGGCGTGCAACCTGTGGCCTTGGGCAGCCTGGGCGATCTCAGCCCCGGCGAGGCCCTGATGGCCGCCACCGGCGCACAGGCCGACGGCGACGAGGCCGATGTGGCCATGACCCAGATGGTGAGCAAACGCGCCTTCTCGGGCTACTGGGAATACCACCTGGAGGCCGCCGTGTTCACCAGCCCGCCGATCGGCAACCA
>JANMVT010000156.1:0-26306 GCA_031392945.1 Rhodoferax sp.
TGACGCGCAGCTGGGCTGCGTTGGTGACGATGATGAAATCGCCGGTATCGACGTGAGGCGTGTAAATGGCCTTGTGTTTGCCGCGCAAACGGAGAGCAACTTCGCTGGCTACTCGTCCGAGGACCTTGTCGGTCGCGTCAATCACAAACCACTCGTGCACCACGTCAGCGGGTTTTGCGCTGAAAGTTTTGGTCATGAGTTTTCTCTGTTAAGGGAGGGTTTGTCCAACCTTAGGGGTTGGCTTCCTTGTTGCTCTTTTCCACGGTCGGCGTTCCTCTGATGGGAATCTCTTAGGTGGGATGTGCCACAACGCAGAGCGTTGGAGCGACCTTCGCCGCGGAGCCACAAAATCGCTGCGAAGCTTTCTATTATACGAAATTTCTGTGCCCAAGGGTTACCATTGGCCCCATGTTCTCCTATCGACACGCCTTTCACGCGGGCAACCATGCCGATGTGCTCAAACACACGGTTTTGATCGCCATGCTCAAACACCTGACGGAAAAAGACGCCGCCCTGACCGTGCTGGACACCCACGCCGGCGCCGGCCTGTACCGCCTGGACGGCGACTATGCCGAGACCAGCGGCGAGGCGGCGAATGGCATTTTTCGCCTGATTAGGCCGTCAAAAACGCATGTTACCCCCGTCAAACAAGCGAAGTTAGATATTAAATCAATAGCTAATCGCGGCGCCACCGGCACCTCAGGCGCGGCATCTGCCATCCCTGCTGGCGCTGTGCATTCGCCCGCCGTGCAGGATTACCTGGATCTGGTCGCCAGCTTCAACGCCAAAGACAGCCACAAGATCTACCCCGGTTCGCCCTTCATCATCCAGCGGTTTTTGGGCGGGCGCGACAAATTGAAGGCATTTGAGCTGCACCCGACGGATTCCAAAACCCTGGCCGCCAACATCGCCCAGTTGGAGGCGGGCCGTCAGGTCGCCGTGATGCGCGAAGACGGTTTTGAAGGCATCAAGAAATTTTTGCCGCCACCGGTCAAACGCGCTTTGGTATTTTGCGACCCAAGTTACGAGATCAAAAGCGACTATGCCCGCGTGCCCGAGATGGTCGCCGATTCGCTCAAACGCTTCGCCACCGGTACTTACGCCGTCTGGTACCCCATCATCCCGCGACCCGAGGCGCACGATGTGCCACGCAAGCTCAAAACCCTGGCCACCAAGGCCGGCAAGGGCTGGCTGAATTCGACTTTGACGGTCAAATCCAGCAAACTGTTGTCCGACGCGCAGGGCGAAACCATCCGGCCCGGCCTGCCCGCCAGCGGCATGTTCATCATCAACCCGCCCCACACGCTGAAGGCCGCGATGCAAGCCGCTTTGCCGGAGATGGTCAAGCTTCTGGCGCAAGACCAGCATGCCGCCTTCACGCTGGATTCTGGCGGCTGATTTGGGTTAATTGATAATTAACCGACCGATCGGTCGGTTAATTGGTATAATGCTCCCTTCAGCTTGAAAACCCGGATTTGACCCCGGGCGATCCAGCCTCATCAGGAGCCGCGCATGTACACCCAATCCATGGATTTGCCCCAATCCGAGACGGCGGAGGCCAAACCGGCGCCTACCCCGGATTCCAGCGCCGGACAAAGCCAATTTGATGCGGTGATGGACGCCGACGGCAAGATTGAGCCGCAAGACTGGATGCCCGAGGCCTATCGCAAGACCCTGGTGCGCCAGATCAGCCAGCATGCGCACTCCGAGATCATCGGCATGCAGCCCGAGGGCAACTGGATTTCCCGCGCCCCCTCGCTCAAACGCAAGGCGATCTTGATTGCCAAGGTGCAGGACGAAGGCGGTCATGGGCTTTACCTCTACAGCGCGGGCGAGACCCTGGGCACCTCGCGCGAGCAGATGCTGGACGCCCTGCACACCGGCAAAGCCAAATACAGCTCGATCTTCAACTACCCAACCCTGACCTGGGCCGATGTCGGCGTGATCGGCTGGCTGGTCGATGGCGCGGCCATCATGAACCAGATTCCGCTGTGCCGCTGCACCTATGGCCCCTACGCGCGGGCCATGATTCGCATCTGCAAGGAGGAGAGTTTTCACCAACGCCAGGGTTTTGAGAGCCTGATGACGCAAATGCAGGGCAGCCCCGCGCAACGCGACATGGTGCAAGATGCCGTGAACCGCTGGTGGTGGCCAGTGCTGGCCATGTTTGGCCCGCCCGATGTAGAGAGCCCCAACAGCGCCATGACCACACGCTGGGGCATCAAACGCATCAGCAATGACGATTTGCGCCAGCGTTTCATCGATGCCACCGTGCCGCAATCAAAAGTATTGGGCGTCACACTGCCAGACCCCTTGTTGAAGCTGGACGAAACCACCGGCAAACACGCCTACGGCCCGATTGACTGGGACGAGTTCTGGGCTGTCGTCAATGGCAACGGGCCTTGCAACAAAGAGCGGTTGGAGCGACGCGTCAAGGCCCATGAAAACGGCCAGTGGGTGCGCGACGCGGCACAGGCTTACGCCGCCAAACAACGCGAGCGCACCTTGAAGGCCCTGAAATCAAGCGAATTGGAGGCCGCATGAATACCTTGCAAACCACCACTGGCCAAAAAGAATGGGACTTGTGGGAAGTCTTTGTACGCTCCAAACAGGGCCTGGAACACAAACATTGCGGCAGCCTGCACGCGGTCGATGCCACGCAGGCGCTGCAAATGGCGCGTGATGTCTACACCCGCCGGCAAGAGGGGGTGAGCATCTGGGTGGTGCCTTCAAACCAGATCACCGCCAGCGCGCCGGAACACAAGGGCGAGTTTTTTGAGCCTTCTGGCGACAAGATTTACCGCCATCCCACCTTCTACCAAATTCCCGACGAAGTCGGCCACATGTGACGAACGGCGCCATCAACTACCCTTTCAACTACGTTCTGCACCTGGCCGACAACGCCCTGATGCTGGGCCAGCGCAACGCTGAATGGTGCGGTCACGGGCCGGTGCTGGAAGAAGACATCGCCTTGGCCAACATCAGCCTGGATCTGGTCGGCCAGTCGCGCCTGCTGTACCAGCATGCGGCTGAACTCAAGGGTGAAGGCGCAACCGAAGACAGCTTGGCCTACTTTCGCGGATCTGAAGGCTTTTTGAACTACACCCTGCTGGAGTTGCCGCACAGCCTCACTCCAACGGGCGAGCGGGATTACGCCCTCACCATTGTGCGCAATTTCCTCTACAGCGCGTTGATGGTCTTGCTCTGGAACGTCTTGCAGCGCTCCAGCGATGCGCAACTGGCGGCCATCGCCGAACGTTCTCTCAAAGAGTCGCGTTACCACTTGCGCCACAGCCGCGACTGGCTGGTGCGGCTGGGCGACGGCAGCGCCGAATCCCATGCCCGCGTGCAAGCTGCGCTGGCGCACCTGGTGCCCTACACCGCCGAGTTCTGGGCCGAGTCGGCAGAGGAAAACGCAGCCCAGAAACAGGGCCTGGGCGTCAACGCGGCAGACCTGAGGGATGACTGGAAACGCCTGGTTGACGACGCATTGCAAGAGGCCACGCTGGTCTGGCCCAAGCTGGACGGCCACGCCGACAACCAGCTGCCCCAGGGCAAAAACGGCGCGCATTCAACCCACTTGGCTGGCTTGCTGGGCGAAATGCAAAGCCTGGCGCGGCAGCACCCTGGGGCGACGTGGTGAGTGCCACGCCGGAGGCCACCGCCAAGCCCGCCGCGTTGAGGCCAGATCTGGCGCACATCGAAGCCATCCTGGCCGCCATCCCCGACCCTGAAATCCCGGTGGTCAGCATCCGTGAGCTGGGCATTTTGAGAGATGTCAAGTTGACGGATCAGGGCGTCGAAGTCGTCATCACGCCCACCTACAGCGGCTGCCCGGCGATGGAGCAGATCCGGGACGACGTGGCGGCGGCGTTGGCAGCGCATCAGATCAAGGGCCGTGTCACCCTGCAACTGTCACCGGCCTGGACGACCGACTGGATGACGGCTGAGGCCCGCGACAAACTGCGCGCCTACGGCATCGCGCCGCCACATTCGACCTCGGGCGGCCAATGCGCGTCCAACCCCGGGCTTGGTGGCAGGGCAACTGCCGAGCCAATCCAGTTTACTCCCAAATTAATAGCTAATTATGCCCATTCGACGAGGGAAAACGGCCTGTTTGACCTCCAAGAGCCAGTGAATTGCCCGCAATGCGGCTCCATCGACACGACCGAGACCTCGCACTTCGGCAGCACTGCCTGCAAGGCGCTCTACAAATGCCTGGCTTGCCAGGAGCCGTTTGACTATTTCAAGCCGTATTGAGCTTTGCCCAAATTGACCTCTGCATGACCACGCCGCATTTCCATCCGCTCAAAATCAAACGCGTCACCCCCGAGGCCGCTGGGGCCGTCGCCATCACGCTGGCGGTGCCGCCCGGTTTGCACAGCGCCTTTGACTTCAAACCGGGCCAGTTTCTGACGCTCAAAGCGCTGATTCAAGGCGAATCGGCGCGCCGGTCTTATTCGATTTGCAGCAGCGTGCAGCGCTACGCTGATGAAGCCGAGATCGAGATTGGCGTCAAGCCGGTGGCAGGCGGGCTGTTCTCGAACTGGGCCGTCAAGCTGCGCGCTGGCGACACGCTGGAGGTGATGTCGCCTGAGGGGCGATTCAGCCCGCAGGCCAAGCCGGCGCCGGTGCACCGGGTCGCCTTTGTCGCAGGCTCGGGCATCACCCCGGTGCTGGGCATCATCGCCAGCACCCTGCACGCTGGCCCGGCCGCGCGTTTCACCCTGGTTTATGCCAACCAGAGTGTGAACACCGTCATGTTCAACGAGGCCTTGCAGGATCTCAAGGACCAGTACCCGTCGCGCCTGTCGCTGATTTATGTGTTCTCGCGCCAGGCCCAGGATGTCGCCCTGCTGGCCGGCCGGCTGGATGCCCCCAAGGTGGAGGAACTGCTGCAGACCCTGCTGCCGATGGCGACGATTGACGAAGCCTTCATCTGCGGGCCTGAGGGCATGATCGACGCGGTCGAGCATGTGTTGCTGGCGCAGGGCCTGCCGCGCAATCGCGTGCACACCGAGCGGTTTTTCTCGCCCGACAATTCAAATGCTCCTAAATTAGAAGCTAACTATTCAATCACCACGAGGGAAAATGGCACAAATGACCACTCAATCTCGCTGAAAGTGGTGTTGGACGGCAAAACCCACAGCCTGGGCCTTAAGGCGCAGGACAAACTGCTCGACGCGGCGCTTGCCGCCGGTCTGGACTTGCCCTACGCCTGCCGGGGCGGCGTGTGTTGCACCTGCAGGGCGCGGGTGTTGTCCGGCCAGGTCCAGATGGAAAAAAACTTCACCCTGGAGCAGTGGGAGATCGACAAGGGTTTTGTGCTGACCTGCCAGGCCCGGGCCTTGACGCCCGAAGTCGTGGTGAGCTTCGACGAGCGTTAGGGAGCCGCCGAAACTTGCCGAAAGGCCTGCGGCAAAGACTGGCAGCCCGGCCGCTGGCTCCCAAATCAGGAGCACACTTCGCCAAATCCGCCACGCGTGGGGCTGGGCGTGGCGCGCGGCTCAGGCTAAACTCGGCTGCAACAGGCAACCCACACCATGGCCAAAATTCTTGTCACCGGCGGCGCCGGCTATATCGGCTCACACACTTGTGTGGAGCTGCTCAACGCCGGCCACGACGTCACGGTGTTCGACAACTTTTGCAACAGCAAGCCCGAGGCCATCGCCCGTGTGGAACACATCACGGGCAAGAAAATCCGCACCGTCAATGGCGACATCCGCAGCCGCCCGGCCCTGCTGCTGGCCCTGCGCCAAAGCCGCGCCACCGCCGTGGTCCACTTCGCAGGACTCAAGGCGGTGGGGGAATCGGTGGAAAAGCCGCTGGACTATTACGACAACAACGTCGTCGGCACCTTCCGCCTGCTCGAAGCCATGGCCGAATGCCGCGTCAGCACCCTGGTGTTCAGCTCATCGGCCACGGTATATGGCGAGCCGCAGCAGCTGCCGCTGGCCGAAGACCACCCGCTGTCGGCCACCAACCCCTATGGCCAGACCAAACTGGTAATTGAAGACATGCTGCGCGCGATGTTCGCCAGCGACCCAACCTGGCGCATCTGCATCCTGCGTTATTTCAACCCGGTCGGCGCGCATGAGAGCGGCCAGATCGGCGAAGACCCGCAAGGCACGCCGAACAATCTGCTGCCCTACGTGGCCCAGGTCGCCGTGGGCCGGCGCGGGCACCTCAACATCTGGGGCAATGATTACGACACGCCCGATGGCACCGGCGTGCGCGACTACATCCACGTGGTGGATTTGGCGCGCGGCCACCTCAAGGCGCTGGAGCGGCTGGAAAGCCACGCCGAGTGCCGCGCCATCAACCTGGGCACAGGCATTGGCTACAGCGTGCTCGACATGGTCTGGGCCTTTGAAAAGGCCAGCGGAAAGAGCATCCCCTTCAAGATCGCCGAAAGGCGCCAGGGCGATGTCGCCGCGTGTTACGCCGACCCCGGCCAGGCCCTGGTCTTGCTGGGCTGGCGCGCCGAACATGACCTGGATGCCATGTGCAGCGACGCCTGGCGCTGGCAGAGCGACAACCCGAATGGCTACCTGACCGAACCCTGGCCGACGCTGGAAGTGCAAGACAACAAGCGGAGCAAGAAAAATGGATGAACGCCAGAAAGAAATGAAGCCAGGGGCCTTGCGCCATGGCTAAGGGCATGATTTTGGCCGCCGGCCAGGGTACCCGGGTGCGCCCCTTGACGCGCGATCTGCCCAAACCCATGGTGCCGATTTTGGGCAAACCGGTGATGGAATACCTGATCGAACACCTGGCGCGCCACGGCATCACCGAGATCATGGTCAACGTGGCCTACCACCACCACAAGATCGAGCAGTATTTTGGCGATGGACGCCGATGGGGCGTGCAGATTGGTTACTCCTACGAGGGGGTAAGGGACCATGGCGACATCATTCCCAAACCCATGGGCTCAGCTGGCGGCATGCGCCGCATCCAGGACTTCAGCGGTTTCTTTGACGAACCCACCCTGGTTTTGTGTGGCGATGCGCTGATCGACCTGGACATCAGCGCGGCCCTGGACGAGCACAAAGCCAAGGGCGCCATCGCCAGCGTGGTGACGCTGGATGTGCCGCTCGCCGATGTCAGCAGCTACGGCATCGTGGTGGCGGCGCCGGACGGGCAAATCCAGTCGTTTCAGGAAAAGCCCAGCCCGGCAGAAGCCAAATCGACCCTGGCGAGCACCGGCATCTATATTTTCGAGCCCGCTGTGTTGCAGAAGATTCCGCCCGGCAAGGTGTATGACATCGGCTCCCAGCTGTTTCCCCAGCTGGTTGCCGAGAAATTGCCGTTTTTCGCGCAAAACCGGTTTTTCAACTGGATCGACATCGGGCGGGTGAGCGACTACTGGTCGGTGCTGCAACGAGTGATGCGCGGCGAAATCGCCGACATGGCGATGCCGGGGCGCGAGGCCAAGCCCGGCGTGTGGGTGGGCCTCAACACCTCGATTCCCTGGGACCAGGTCAAAATCACCGGGCCGGTCTATATCGGCTCCAGCGTGCGGGTTGAACCGGGCGCGGCCATCACCGGCCCAGCCTGGATCGGGCACGGCAGCGTCATCCGCTCAGGCGCACGGGTAACGCGCAGCATCCTGTTTGAATACACCCGCATCGCCGCCGATATGCACTTCAACGAGATGATCGTCTCGCCCGAATACTGCGTGGACCGCCATGGCGAAACCCTTTACAGGGGCGACGACACGGCCCATCTGCGCTGGGGCGACGCCCGCGCCTGAGTCGCACCTGCCTCAACCCTGATAATCGCAGACCCACCCTTCAAACTTCACCATGCTGATTCAACCGATTGTTCTGTCCGGCGGCTCGGGCACCCGCCTGTGGCCCTTGTCGCGCGAAAAATACCCCAAGCAGCTCTTGCCCCTGATTGGCGACGACTCCCTGCTACAGGCCACGGTGCGCCGGGTGGAGGGCATCGCCGACGCCGAGCTTGGCGCCCCCATGGTGGTCAGCAATGAAGAATACCGCTTTGTGATCGCCGAGCAGTTGCGCCTGATGGGCAAGCCGGGCACCATCGTGCTGGAGCCTACAGGAAGAAATACCGCTCCAGCCCTCACCATTGCTGCATTGTGTGCAATCAAAAACGAAGCAGACCCGATTTTGCTGGTGATGCCGGCCGACCACGTGATGGCCGACAAGCAGGCGTTTCAAAACGCCGTGCGCGCTGGCGCCGGGCTGGCGGCAGGTGGCGCGGTGGTGACTTTCGGGATCACGCCGGACGCGCCCGAGACCGGATATGGCTATATCCAGGCCGGCGCCGCCCATGCTGGCGATGCGGGCCACGGCAATGCGCGCCTGATCGCCCGCTTTGTAGAAAAACCCGATCTGCCGACCGCGCAGGCCTACCTGGCCGATGGCTCGTTTCTATGGAACAGCGGCATTTTCATGATGAAGGCCTCGGTCTGGCTCAAGGCCATGGAAATCTGCCGCGCCGACATCCTGGCGGCCTGCAAAACAGCCTGGGCGCAAGGATCCATCGACGGTGAATTCGTGCGGGTCGGCAAAGACGCGTTTTCCCGGTGCCCGAGCGACTCCATCGACTATGCCGTGATGGAGCGCCTGGCCGGCGGCGCGGGCGCGGCCAAAGGTTTGCCGGACGGCGTGGTGATTCCGCTGTCCGCCGGCTGGTCGGACGTCGGCTCCTGGGACGCCTTGTGGCAGGTCCTGCCCAAAGACGCGCAGGGCAATGTGCTGCAAGGTGACGTGTTGCTGCAGGATTGCCACAACACGATGGCTGTCTCGGAAGGCCGCCTGGTCGCCTGCGTGGGCGTGAGCGACCTGATCGTGGTGGAGACGGCCGACGCGATCCTGGTTGCGCACAAGGACAAGACGCAGGATGTCAAAAAGATCGTGGACAGCCTCAAGGGCCAAAAACGCAGCGAGGGGCACATCCACCGCAAGGTGTTCCGCCCCTGGGGCTGGTACGACGGGGTGGATGCGGGCGAGCGCTTCCAGGTCAAACGCATCGTGGTCAAGCCGGCCGGCATTTTGTCATTGCAAATGCACCACCACCGCGCCGAGCACTGGATCGTGGTGAGCGGCACGGCCAAAGTGACGCGTGGCGAGGAGACCTTTCTGGTGTCGGAGAACCAGTCCACCTTCATTCCCCTGGGCACCACACACCGGCTGGAGAACCCTGGCCGCGTGCCGCTGGAGATGATCGAAGTGCAGTCCGGCTCCTACCTGGGCGAAGATGATATTGTCCGGTTCGAGGATGCGTATGGCCGATAGGCGCCTATAGGGCCGATAAGGGTCGACAAGGGCCGGCAGCGGTGGATGACAACCGTCGGCCCCAGAAACCACACCAGGGAAACACCATGAAAAACTCGTTTGCCAGAGGCACAACCAAGCTTTTTCATCAAAGCGTCCGCAAGCTGTTTTCGTTTTTTCCGAGGCCGGTGCGCTTCGCCGTGTACCGCTCGTTTGTCGATTGCGACCCCAGCCCGGACGCCCGCCTGGTGCTGAAAATCGCCGAGACCAAGGAGGAGCTGGAAGCCTGCTTCAAGCTGCTGCATGACGCCTACGTGAGCAGCGGCTTCATGCAGCCCTCGCCCTCGGGCATGCGGGTCACGATCTACCACGCCCTGCCCACCACCACCACCCTGTGCGCGAAATACGACGGCGAAGTGGTCGGCACCATGTCCCTGATCCGCGAAAGCGTGTTTGGCTTTCCGCTGCAGGCGATTTTCGATTTGACCCAGGTGCGCGCCAAACGCGGCAAGATCGCCGAAGTCTCGGCCCTGGCCGTGCACCCGAAATTCAGGAAGACCGGCGGGGCCATCCTGTTCCCGTTGATGAAGTTCATGTATGAATACTGCACGACGTTTTTCGACACCCGCCACGTGGTGATCGCCGTCAACCCGAACCGCATCGAGATGTACGAGTCCCTGCTGCACTTCAAGCGGCTGACCGAGACCCCGGTGGACAACTATGATTTCGCCAACGGCGCCCCGGCGGTGGGCGCGTCGCTGGACTTCAAGGAGGCACGCGGCCAGTTGAAGCGCGTCTATGGCCACAAAAGCCAGCGCAAAAACCTGTTCCATTATTTCTGCAAACTCAAGCTGCCCAATATCGTGATCCCCGGGCGACGTTTCTACACCACCAACGATCCGGTCATGACGCCGGAGTTGCTGGACTATTTCTTCAACCAGCGCACCCAGGTTTTCTCGCGGCTGGAAGACCGGGAGAAAGCTCTGCTCTACTCCATCTACAACCTGCCCGAATACAGCAAGTACCTGCCGGCCAGCTTCTCCGACCAGGCGCCAGAACAGGTGGCGCGCCAGCACCAGCGGTATTCCTTCAAATGCTCGGGCATCTTCGACCTGGAACTTGGTGGCGAGCGCGAGACGCATGAAATCACCATGGTGGACTGCTCGCAGCACGGCTTTCTGGCGCATTCCAAAACGCCGATCACGACCCAGGTCTGGGGCGACGCGGTGATCCGACTGGGCCCCACCGAGCGCTCGAAAATCCGCGCGCTGGCCGTGGGCGGCAAAAAAGACGCCGGGTTTTACGGCTTCAAAATGGCCGAGCCGGACTTGGTGTGGCGCAAGTTCGTCGGCGCGCTGGAATCCGGTACGACCCATGAAGACATGGACAACGCGACCCGGTTCCTGCGCGACTGACATAGACTTGCGGCCATGCCTGCCCAAACAGAATCACGCTCCCAAATCACCGAGGTCTTGCGTGCCAGCCCGGTGTTTGGCGTACTCGACGCCGAGGTCATCCGCGATTTGGCCCATGTTCTGCGGTTGCGGGACGTGCCGGGCGGGCAGGCGGTCATCCGAGAGCGCGAGGCCTCCGAAGAGATGATATTTGTCATCAGCGGAGGCTTGCGCGTGTCTCGGCGCGACGCCAGCGGCAAGCTGATGCTTTACAACGAGATCCGCCCCGGCATGAGTTTTGGCGAAGCGGGCCTGATCCTGCGCCAACCCAGGGCCGCCGATGTGACGGCGGTGCGCGACTCCACCCTGGCAGTGCTCAGCCGCAGCGACTATGACGCCTTGCTGACGCGCCACCCAGTCGCCATCAACCAGGTGTTTGTGCGGTGCATTTACAACTACCTGCGCCATGAGGAAGAGTTCGCCGGGCGCACCCACGCGCAAACCTTTGCCGTCATCCCGCTGCACCCGGAGGCGCGGGTCAAGGAGGTGGCGGCCAGCCTGACCGAGGCCTTTGTCAAAATGGGGCGCACCCACCATCTGGAACCGCCCCAGGAGATGGCCCAGACGGGCAAATTCAAACCCGACAGGGCGCGATCCGAACAGGATCAATCTGTCTATCAGGATGCACTGGAGCAGGAGTCCGACTTTTTGGTCTACGAGGCGCAGGCCACCGCTACCGACTGGACCCTGCGGGCTTTTCGCCAGGCCGACCAGGTGATATTTGTCGTCAATGCCGACGCCCCCAATGTCATGAACCAGCTGGAGCAGCGCCTCAAAGAGCAGCCCGATTTCTCGATGAAGCGCATGCACCTGGCGGTGTGGCACCCGGTCAGCGCCGACGAGCCCAGTGATTCGGGCGCCTGGCGCAACGGGCGCAGTTTTGAGCGCGTCTACCCGCTGCGCAGCCGGCGCCCCGGCGACTTTTCGCGCCTTGCGCGTTTCCTCACCGGGACGGCAGTGGGGGTTGTGCTGGGCGGCGGCGGCGCCAAAGGCTTCGCCCACGTCGGCGTGTTGCGGGCGCTGGAGGAGTCCGGCATTCCCGTTGACTTGATCGGCGGCAACAGCATGGGCGCCCTGATCGCTGCGCAGTTCGCCTGCGGCGTGCCGCTGGACAAAATCATCTCGCAGACGCGCACCTTTGCCAGCGGGGGCGAACGCCTGACCTTGCCCCTGATCTCCATCGTGTCGGGCAAACGCGTGGCGCGCGATTTGCGCAAAATGTTCGGCGACACCACGGCCGACGGCCAGTGGCTGCCGTTTTTCGCGGCCGCCTGCAATCTGACCAAGGGGCGCACCACGGTGCTGGACACCGGGCCGATCTGGCGCGCCGTGCTGGCCAGCAACTCGCCGGCCGGGCTGTTCCCGCCGGTGCTGGACAACGGCGACATGCTGGTGGACGGCGCGATTCTTGAAAATGTGCCGGTTGACGCCATGCGCATGCGCCTGGGCACGCCGCTGGAGCGCCGGCGCGGCAACGGCACCATCATCGCCATCGATGTGGACGTGCAGGACTCCATGGCGGTTGACCCCAAACTCGTGCGGCTGTCGATCTGGAGCACGGTTAAGGGCTACTTTTCGCCGCAAACCCATCCCTCGCCCAGCATCGCCGACATTCTTTACCGGGCCGGCCACATCGGCGGCCTGAACCAGCGCGGACGCACTATCGCCCAGGCCGACCATTACCTGGAGCCGCCGGTTTCCGAATATTCCATGATGAGCTACCGGCGCGCCGAGGAAATTGCCGAGGTCGGGTACCAGTTCGCCCTGAAGAACATCAAGTTATGGAAGAGCAAGGATTAACCAGCCAGGCTGGCGTGCCGGCAACATTGACACCCGATTTGTCAGTGCCGCTGGCCCTGCCGCCGTCGCAAGCGATGACCCTGCCCTTGTCGGTCAGCCAGCGCGAAGTCTGGCTTGACCAGCGCGCCTGGCCCGACAGCGTGCACCTGAACATTGGCGGCGGCGCCTACCTGAAAGGCCGCTTCGACTTGGGCCTTTTCAAAGCCGCGCTGGCCTGCCTGGTGGCCGAACACCAGGCCTTGCGCCTGGTGCCCCACGCCGACGACGGCAGCCAGACTCTGCTGCCCAGCCTGGCGCCACGCCTGGACGTCGTCGAACTGCGCGGTGCCGCCAACCCCGAACAGGCCATGCGCGAATGGTGGCTGGCGGCGATTCAGCAGCCCTTTGAGTTGGGCGCGGCACCGCCCTGGCGCTTCACCCTGCTGCACGCCAACGATGAGTTGCACGGCCTGACAATCCAGTTCCACCATCTGGTGATGGACGGCTGGGGCACTTCCCTGGTCATGCAGCGCTGGAGTGAAATCTACAACACGCTGGCCGCAGGCGACACGGTGGTTCCCTCCAGTGACCCGGGCTACCTGGCCTTTATCGAAGAATCCAACCATTACCGCCAGTCCGACGCCTTCAAGCGCGATGGCGTTTACTGGAACGCCCAAATGCCGGTGCTGCCCGAGCCGCTGGTCGAGCGCCTGCACACGCGGCCAGGCAAACACGCGCTGCCTGCGGCCCGCCTGGTGGTCGAGCGCATTGCCCGTGCCGACTACAACCGCGTCAGCCAGTTCGCCGTCAGCCAGGGCCTGACCACGTTCAATTTGTTTTTGGCGGCGCTGGCGCTTTATTTCGCCCGCGTCGGCCAGCGCACGTCGGTCGCCGTCGGTGTGCCCAGCCTGAACCGGGGCGGGCGGCGCTACCGCGAGACACTGGGCATGTTTGTCGGGGTGATGGCGGTGCAAATCGAGCTTCTGCCCGAAATGACTGGCAGCGGGCTGCTGTCCGCAGTCGGCAACGCCATGCGCGGCGCCTTGCGCCATCCGCGGTTCCCTTTGAGCGAACTGGGCAGAAATCTTGAAGTGGTGCGCGCCGGGCGCGACGGCCTGTTCGACCTGCTGCTGTCGTTTGAGCGGCAGGATTACCAGATGTCTTTTGGCGCAGCCAGGCTGGTCGATTCGCGCCAGCTTTTTTCCGGCGCGTCGCGTTATCCACTGGGGCTCACGGTCTGCGAGTTCCATGAGGACGAAGATGTCGAATTGATCGTCGAGGCCAGCGAATCCTGCTTTGCCGCGCCGGAAGCGGCCCTGATGGGCCAGCGCGTCTGGCAACTGGTCAACACGCTGTCGGCTGATCTGTCGCTCAAGCTGTCGTCGCTGCCGGTGGTGCCGCCGCAGGAGCGCCAGCTGCTGCTGGAGGGCCTGCACGCCAAAGTTCAAACCCACGCAGCGACCGAACCGTTCATCGTGCAGTTTGAACGCCAGGCGGCCCTGCGGCCAAAGGCGCCGGCTCTGGTTTGGGATGGCGGCAGCCTTGACTACGGCAGCCTGAACCACCAAGCCGGGCGCCTGGCGCGCCGCCTGGCCGCCTTGGGCGCAGGCAAAGACAGAATCGTCGCCGTCGTCATCGAGCGCTCGGCTGACATGGTGCTGTCGATATTGGCCATTGCCAAGGCCGGGGCCGCCTTCTTGCCCCTGGATCCTGACGCGCCCGTCGCGCGGCTGGGCGACATTTTGACGGCCAGCGGCGCGGTTGCCTTGCTGATCCAGCGCCAAAGCGAGGCGCGCCTGTCGCATTTGCACCGCCACACCCTGTCCGTCGACCAGGCCTTGCTACAGGCCGAGACCGGACCCGAAATGGCAATGCCCGCGCCCGCGCCCCAGGATTTGGCCTATGTGTTGTTCACCTCGGGCTCCACCGGCAAACCCAAGGGGGTGATGATCGAACACGCCACGCTGTCGCGCCGCCTGGCCTGGTTGTCGCGCGCTTATGGCGTGACGCCGGCCGACCGTTCTGCGCAGGCGACCCAAATCACTTTCGATCCGTCCCTGATCGAGCTTTGCCTGCCCCTGATCCACGGCGCCAGCGTCGCCCTGCCGCCGCCCGGGCGTTTGTTGCCGGAATCGCTGGCCGATTTCGCCGTCACGCACGGTGTGACCATCATGGCCTTCGTGCCATCCACCTTGAGCCGTTTTCTGGACGCGGCTGCCCACCGCCCCGGCCTCAAGCTGCGGGTGGCGTGTTGCGGCGGCGAGGTTTTGCCGCCCGAACTGGTGAACCGTTTTCTGGCTGGCACCCAGGCGCGTCTGTACAACGTGTATGGCCCCACTGAAACCGCCATCTTCGCCACGGCATGGGAATGCCAGGCACAGGCTGCGGGTGCCTCGCCGCTTCCCTTTGCGCTCCCTGCTCCCCTTCCGATTGGCAGCGCCATCGACGACACCCGCATTTATGTCCTTGACAGCGACCGCCAGTTGCTGCCCTTTGGCGTTTGCGGCGAGATTTACATCGGGGGCGGCGCAGTGGGCCGGGGTTACCTGAACCGTCCCGATTTGACCGAGGCGGTGTTTGTGGACGACCCGTACCAGAGCGGCGCAAAAATGTACCGCAGCGGCGACCGCGGCTGGCTGGGCGTGGATGGCAATTTGCGCTTCGTCGGCCGCATCGACCGTCAAATCAAACTGCGCGGCTACCGCATCGAATTGGGCGAAATTGAAGCCGCCCTGATGGCTGTGGACGGCGTGGCGCAAGCAGCAGCCAAGTTGGTGGAGCGCGACGGCAAACCCATGATCCATGCCTGGGTGACGGTGCACGGCCATCAAAACGCGGAAGCGCTGCAGCGCGCCCTGCGCATGCGCCTGCCGGACTACATGATCCCGTCGGGCATCAACGTCATCGAGGATTTTGAGGAGAGCGCTTCCGGCAAGATCGACTATGCTGCGTTGCCCGAGCCGGACCAGCTGCCAGAGCCACCCGTTGCGGCGCGCGCGCCGCATAGCAAAATCGAACATGATTTGCTGGCCTTGTGGCAAGAAGTGTTAAAAAAGCCCACATTGACCGTTGAGGACAATTTCTTTGACGCGGGCGGCGACTCGCTGGCCGCCGTCAGCATGCTGACCGGCATTGAAAAATTGATCGGCCGGCGTGTGCCCATGTACCTGATCACCGAACGCCCCACGGTGGCCGGCATGGCGGCGGCCCTTGGCGAAGGCATCGACACGCCGGGCCTGCTGGTCAACCTGGGTTCCGCCCGGGCAGCAGGCGCGCAAGCTCCCGGTGTTGCGGTGTACCTGGCGGCGTCCGGCCACGGCGATTTGCTGCGCTTTCAGAACCTGGCGCGCGCTTTGGGCGACAGCTGCGAGTTGCGCATGTTGCAGCCGCCCAGCGCCAGCACGGTCACGCGCCTGGCCGACCTGGCCGGCCTGTACGCCGACATCGTCAGCCAGCAAGGCGCCGGGCCCTGTTATCTGGCAGGCTTCTCGGTGGGCGGCCTGACTGCACTGGAAACCGCGCGGCAGTTGCAGCACCGGGGCGTCGATGTGCGTGGCCTGTTCTTGATCGACACCATCTACCCCAGCCGCTTGTGGGGCGGCACTTTTTTTTGGCGTTTGCTGCGCTGGCTGGTGCGCCACCTGCACATCCAGGATCTGAGCATGAATGGCCGGCGCCTGGGCGTTATGCTCAGCGATCCCGGTTTGGTCGGCCAGGTGATGGCCGTCGGCGGTTTTCGCGCCAGGGCGTTTGATGGGCCAACCGTCCTGGTCAAATCAGCCGGACTGGCCACCTGGAACGGCGTCCTGTTCAGCTACTGGAAACGCCTTTTGGGCCAGGGCCTGAGCGAGATCGAGGTGCAAGGCCTGCACGGCTCGATGTTTGACGCGGGCAACGTCGGCGAACTGGCAGGCGTAATCAAGAGACAGTTTGCAAAGTCGGCCGGCCATGCAACAAGCTGACCAACACCGCAAATCGCTGCGTTGGCGCCTGACCCTGCTGGCGGGCGTGCTTGCCCTGCTGGCCGCCCTGGCCGCTGCCTGGAGCTGGTCGCCCCTGCGGGCCTGGCTGGATCTGGCGCGCATTGTCAGCGAACTCGAACAAGTAGGGCGCACTTACGGCCCGTTGGCGGCGATTGGCGGGTTTGCAGCCGCGATCAGCCTGGCTGTTCCGCTCACATTTTTGACACTGGTCGCCATCGTCGCCTTTGGCCCCTGGACGGGTTTCATCTACAGCATGGTGGGCGCCCTGATCGGGGCCGCCATCACCTTTCTGGCGGGCAAACTGCTGGGGCACGAAGCCGTGCGCCACCTGGGCGGCGCCAGGGTCAACAACATCAGCCAGCGCCTGGCCAGCCGCGGCCTGCTGGCGGTGATCGCGATCCGCCTGGTGCCCGTGGCCCCGTTCGCCATTGTCAACCTGATCGCCGGGGCCAGCCACATCCGTCTGCGCGACCTGCTCCTGGGCACAGCCATTGGCATGTTGCCCGGCACGCTTGGGATGATGCTGTTTGTAGACCAGATCATCGAAGCCATGAAGCACCCCAGCCCGGTGACGGCCCTGATCGGCCTGCTGATGGCCCTGCTGATCGGCCTGGGCGTTTGGGCCCTGCGCCGCTGGTTGCGGCAAAGCGAGCCGAAGCAGCCGGTTTGACTGCATTGCCGGCTCGTAAAGGCGAAACAGCCGCCTTGCCAGCCAAAACCGGTTTGCTATTATTTATTGAGCAAACTATTCATATGCCGCGAGGGAAAATAGCAGGTTTTATTGGAAAAACTGGAAAACCCAGCTTTGCGGGATTTTTACCTGTCTTGAATGCCCCATTTCAGCTACTATTCAAGGCAATTTTGCCGCGCAACCTGCACCGCATCTGCCCCCCATGGTCGCGCTTTCGCCTCGCAACAGCACCCAAACCCGCAATGAAACCACCCCGCCGCCATCACCCAGTCCAACCGAAGTCGGCCCGCGCCGCGTTTGCGGCCGGCTGGCTGCTCGGCTTGGTCTTGGCACTGGGCGGCGGCGCGCATGCGGCCGACAGCAAAGCCTCCAAATACTATGAAGACGCCCTCGTGCGGTTTGAGAAGAAGGACACTCAAGGTGCCATCATCCAACTAAAGAATGCTCTGCAAATCGACAAGAACATGTTGCCGGTGCAGGTGTTGCTTGGGCGTGCGTTGCTGAAAAATGGAGATTTTGTGGCCGCTGAAGTCGCTTTGACAGAGGCGTTACGCCTTGGCGTCAACCGGGCAGAGGTGGTCATTCCGTTGGCGCAGGCCTTCGTATATCAGGACAAGCAAAAGCAGATTTTTGAGCACCCGCAGTTCAACCATGCCGGACTGCCTGCCAGCGTGCAGTTGTCGCTCTGGCTGGTTCGTGCAGGCGCCTATACCGACCTGGGTGACATTCGCAACGCGTTAAAGGCCATTGATGAGGCCCGTGCCATCGACTCCAAATTGCCCGGGGTTTGGCTGGCCGAGGTGCCGATCCGCATCCGCACCGGCCAGTTTCGCGAGGCGGCAGACGCCGCTGAACGCGGATTGGCATTGGCGCCCGAATCATCCGACGCGTGGTACCAAAAGGGCTCGGTCCAGCACGTCTCGGGCAATCTGCGCGGCGCGCTTGAATCTTATGCGCGCGCGCTCAAGGCCGATGGCGACAACCGGGAAGCTTTGATGTCGCGCGCCGGCATTTTCATCGATTTGGGGCAAACGGCCGATGCTCTGAAAGATTTGAACCAAATTCAACGCCTGGCGCCTGGTGAAGCCCGTACCGCCTACTTGCAAGCCCTGCTGGCCGAGCGCGACAACAAGCCCGAAGCGGCCCGCGATGCCTTGAAAACCGTGATTGGCAAGCTCGACCTGTTTCCACTTGACTCGCTTCGTTTCCACCCGCAATTGTTGATGCTCAACGGCTTGGCCCACTTCGGCCTGGGGGAGCGCGAAAAAGCCAAACAGTACCTGGAGGTCTTTCAGAAATTTCAGGGCAACACGCCGACTTCCAAGTTGCTCGCGCAGCTTTATCTGGGCGACAAAAACCCTGATCGCGCCATAGAGGTGCTGGAAACCTACCTCAAGTCCCAACCCAACGATGGCCAAGCCATGACGCTGCTGGGCTCCGCATTGATGTCCAAGGGCCAGAACGCCAAGGCAACCATCCTCATGCAAAAGGCGATTCAAGCCAAAGATGCGCCTGAATTCCACACGGTACTGGGTTTGAGCCTGCTCAAAAGCGGCCAGACCGGCAACGCCATCGCCGAGCTTGAGGGCGCCGTGAAACGAGACCCCAAGCAGACCCAAGCGGCCACCTCGCTGATCAGCATTTATTTGCGCGGTGGCCAGCCTGCCAAAGCGGCTGCCTTGGCGGAGGCCCTGGTCAAGCAGCAGCCCAACAATGCCGGGTTTTTCGACCTGTTGGGCATGGCCCGGGGCGACGCGGGCAACATTGCCGGGTCGAAATCAGCGTTTGAACAGGCCATCAAACTCGATGACGCGCTGGTGTCGGCCAAACTCAACCTGGCTCGCCTGGAGATCGCCACCAAGGCCTATGGCGCTGCGACGCTTCGGTTAAACGGCATTTTGAAAGCCAATGAAAAAAACGCCGACGCCATGGTTGAACTGGCCATGATCGCCGAGCGCCAAGGTCAATTGGCTGACACCCAGCGTTGGCTCGAAAAAGCCAACGACCTGGCGGGCCCCAAAGAAATCCGCTGGGGCGTGGCTTTGTCGGACTTTCATCTGCGCAATGGCCGGCCCGGCCCGGCATTGGGGGCGATCAAAAAGGTGTCCGCCAAAGCGCCGGAGGACTTTGCCATGTTATTGGCTTATGCACGCGCCCAATTGGCCAACAACGATCCCATTGGCGCCAAGAGCAATTTGGCTGCCGCCACCCGCGTGGCCGACTACAACCCGGTTCCGCAAGTGCAAATCGCCCTGCTGCAAATGAGCGCCAAAAACCTGGGCGGCGCCGCCTACAGCCTGGACAAAGCCCTGTCCAGCCAGGCCGACTATTTGCCCGCGCAGGCCCTGATGACCGAGGTCGAACTGCGCCAGGGCGACGCCGCCAAGGCCGAAAAGCGCGCCCGCGACATTGTTGCCAAAAACCCGAAACTGGCTGTCGGTTACAGCCTGCTGGGCGACATTGCCAGTAGCCGCAATCAGACCGCAGTGGCATTGGAAGCATACAAAAGAGCCCACCTACTGGAGCCATCGACCGAAACCCTGCTTCGGCTGTTTCGCGCGCTGGCGCCGCAAGAGGGCGGCAAGCCGGCCACCCAACTTGTCGAGGCATGGGTCAAGGCACACCCCCAAGACCTGGCGGCTCTGCGCGCGCTGGCCGACAGTTATGCCCGCAGCGGCAATTTGCAACAGGCCAAAACCGCTTACGAAAAAGTCTTGCTCATCGCACCAGACGACAGCCCGGTATTGAACAATCTCGCCAACATCTTGCTGCACCTGAAAGACCCAAGCGCGGTCAAGGTGGCCGAGCAGGCTGTAGCCCAAAACCCGAACAATGCCAATGCCATTGACACCTGGGGCTGGGCCTTGTTCCAGGGCGGACAGAATGACCGGGCGCTACAGTTACTTCGGGACGCGCGGCTGCGGGATCCTGCCAACCCGGAAATACGCTTTCACCTGGCCACGGTTTTGGCCCAGACCGGACGCAAGACCGAAGCGCGCGACGAGCTCGAAACGGCCATGAAGGCGGGCAAGGGATTTGAAAGCTTTGCGGAGGCAACCGCCTTGCTCAAAACCCTGAAGTGAGCGTGATCGCCAAGTTTTGTCGATTTTTTTTACAATTAGACTTCGTCGAACGCCAACTCCGGCGCTAAGTGATTGAATCATAATAATTATTTTTATTGGCATGAAACTCGCTTGATAAGCTCATTGTTACCGTATCCGTCTATTGAATGGGATACAGAACTTGTTTAATTTGAGGGAAAAGACCATGCAATCGATCAGTTCTAAATTTGCGGCTCAAGCAATTGGCTTGGCAGTCTTGGCGACGCTGGGGTCTTCTGCGTTTGCGGCATCGACCGTGTGGGATTTGACCGCCGGATGCGGAACGGGAAGTGGCGCGAACGCAAATAATATCAATGTAATGACCTGCGCAACACCCGATTTGGGTCTTACCCTTAGCGGATTGAGCACAGGAACCGGAACGGTAGTGACCCCTACCGCTGGAACAAACTTTGCTGCAACCTCCGTGTTCAACTCCGGTGCAGACACCACAAACGTCGCTGGCGGCATGGGTGTCCGTTCTAGCAATGACTCGGTTGCAACCGTAACCGGCCCGAGTGCCATCGATAATGTTAATGGCATTGACGCTCTGTTGTTAACGTTTGGCAGCAAGGTCAAACTGACCAATTTGACGATCGGTTGGAATGCCACGGCTTTCCCTGGGGGTTCCTACACCGATTCCGATCTCTCACTGTTTGCCTGGACAGGTTCGGGCGCACCCGTGACCACCGGCACGCCCGGCGGGCTGGTCGCTGCCGGGTGGACGTTGATTAATAACTTCGCTGACGTTGGAGTCACTGGCTCCTTGGCCACCAATGCAACAGTTTTCTCAAGCTCATGGCTGGTCAGCGCCTATTCTTCTGCCTATGGCGGTGGCGCCGGGTTGGATAACTTCAATGACGCCTTCACACTTGCGACAGTGACCACTGTCCCTGAACCCGGCTCGTTGGCATTGTTGGGCGCTGGCCTGCTAGGCCTGCTGGCCTCCAAACGTCGCAAACCGGTCGCAACTCTCGCCGCCTAAGAATTCTGACACTTCAAATCAAGCACTGGTCTCCAGTGCTTTTTTTTCGCCATTTCCGCCGCTGGGCGTCCCGGCCAATATCCTCTCGCCTGGAAAAATCCAACTGGAAACTATATTTTTTATAGCATACTACGCACACTCCACGATGGTTACGGGCCTATTTTATTGGAAAATTTGCGAAAATAGGTCTTGCAGACTCAGCCACACCGCCTTGGCCACTGATTGCCGCCCGATGATTGGCTTCGATCCGTGCCGGGCCGTGAATTCACGGCCCGGCGCGAAGTTCAGTCACCCGGTCAAAGATCAAAACCGCTGCGTCGGCGCAAGCCTTTCGCACGGCCAGCCAATCATGCCATTTGGCGTCCAAATGCTTGTATTCGGCTAGGCCAGGCAGCATCGTGTCGAGATCGTAAGGCAGTGGATTGGCAAGCTGCACTTGCAACTGCTGCAAGGCCGATTGCTCATTCGGCTGCCCATAGAGATCATCAAAAGCCAGCATGGCCCGTGCGACGCCTTCGGCGCCCAAGTGGGCGGCCAACGCCGCGAAATCCAGATAATCCCGCGTCGCGTTTCGTTTCAGGATCAACACGCCCTTGATGCGCAGGATCTCAGCCGCCGTGGGCACGGCAAGCGCAGCGCCCAGGTGGTCAATGACGACAGTTTCAAGCGGCTTGGCGCGAATCAATTGGCGCACGCCCGTCTCAATGCCATCCAGGCTGCCTAGTATTTGCACAGGCCGCTGGACGCGCGCCGTCTTCCAGCCAGCCACTGACTCCAGTTGGTCCAGCACGGCATCAAACCGTTGGCGCAAATCCGTCAAAACGCGGTCGGCATCACGGGAAAACCGGTGCTGGGCATGCACTGCGGATGCGGTGCCCCCCACCAGGACTGCGCCCGGCAGAATCTTCTGCAAGTGCGCGGCGGCAGACAGCACCTGGTCCCACTCAGGCAGGGCCTTTGGTGGGAGGTCAGCCAGAAGGTCAGGCCGCGCTGCGATGGGCTTGGACATAGTTGTGCCAAAAATGGTAGCGCTGCGCGTAAGCATTGGCGATGTGGGCGCGGCATACGCGCTCAACCTTATCCAGCATTGCTGTGTCGCCCAGCGCCGCCGAGCGCAAATCAGCCCAGTCTTGCCAGCCGCCACGGGAAATCACGTCGTCAATGGCGGCCAGGGTGAGTTGCTGATGGTTGAGGTGGCGGTGTTGCATGTCGGGCTTCGGTCAACTGGCATTTTAGTGGCGTTGACGGGTTGCAGCCAAGGGCAAAAATCTTACTTGCGCCGCTCCAACATTTGCGCAATGAACTTCGATGGAATCGCGTAGCTGATGCCCGACGGGTTGGTCAACGCCGACTCGCGGGTGCTCTTGACAAACACCATGTTGATCACGCCCAGCACCTCGCCCGTGTCGGCGTCAAACATCGGGCCGCCGCTGTTGCCGGGGTAGGCCGTGGCATCGAGCTGGAAAATCTCAAAATTACCGTCGCGCAGGCTGCGCAGCGTGCGCGCATCAAGCTGGCGCGCGGTGCCAGGCGGCAATGAGACCGTAGTGACAGACGACACGATGCCCCGGTGGGTCACTGGCGAAAACCCGAGCGCACCGCCAATTGGGAAGCCGGTGAAGGCGATGGCCTGCCCTTCGCGTACCGTGTCTGAATCTCTCAGAGCCAGTTTTGGCACACCGGCGCCTTCAAACTGCAGCAACGCCAGATCATGCGTTTTGTCGATTTCGAGCACCGTCGCGATGCGCATCTGCAATTCGTTCTGGCCGGTTCTGACCTGAACCGCGATCTTGGCATCCGGGTCAACGTCCGCCCCTTCGGGAATCACATGGGCATTGGTCACCGCCAAATTGCCATCGCCCACTACGAAGCCCGTGCCGCGCAGGGCAAAGCGAGGACTGTTCGTGGCTTTAAAGGTGCCAACAATGACGACTGAGGGCTTGACGCGGGCAATCGCCTCAGGGACATCTGCACGGGCAACGCAAAGAGTGATTAGCAGGCCGCCGAAGAGGGAGGCGGCTTTGAGCACGCTGCTCTTGCTAATTGGGGGTTTCACTTTTGTGCTCGGAAAAGCGCTTCATCCAGGCTTTGCGCAACAAATGAGGTACCGCGAGATGGAGGGGCATGCGAAGGGCGTGGGCGCGCACATACACCAACCACTGTGCCAGACCCGTCGCAATATCCAACCGACCACCGTCTTCAGGCTGCAGCGCTCTGGCAAAAACAGCTTCGGTCCAGGGGGCAGATTGCCTGGCTTGCCCATTGGAAGACAACTTGGCCAGAACCGGCTCAGGTATCGGCGTATTGAAAAATAGCCGCACAAGGTGCAAACCAAAACAAACCGGCCCGGCCAAGTCGTTTCCGGCCGCATATCCGGCCAGGCGGTCCCAAAAGCCGGGCACCCGGCCAAAACGGTGGAGCATGCCGTTGATATCGTTCAGGTCTCGCAGCCCGTTATGGAGTTCACCTTCGTGCACAAGGTGTGTGATGCTGTGAATGACCAAGTCCTCCGGACAAGGCAAACGCAAAGCCGATAACCCTGGCACAGGTACGGGTGTTGAACGATTGATGAGTTGGAACGGGTCGGGCGCGTTGCGTGCCGTTAACGGCAAAATAGTGTGGTGAACATCCAGCACGGTGCCGCGATGTATGTGGGACATCGGCGGCAGTTCGTGCATCCACTTGCGGTAGTAACGCTGGTCGTAAGCACTGCTCTTGGCACTTACCCAACCTTTGAGCATCAATCGGCTCTCCACCTCTTCCAAAGCCGCCCTAGGCACCAGAATGTCAATGTCGCCAAACAAACGTCCTTTGCCAATCCCGTAATCAGACAGTACATAAGCTGCACCTTTGAGGAGGAGCACAGGTATCTGAAGTTCGCCAAGTGCCGCCTGGATGCAATGCACTTCCCAAAGTACTGACTGGTGTTGGCGGGCACTCAGTTGCCGGGCACCATCGAGATGCCTGCCAGGACGTGGGCCGGCTGAAAATCCAGCCTCCTCAAGACACACACCGAGTGCACCCAGAAGGTTGGCGGCTCGAGCGGTGGCGATCAATGCCGACCACTGTGCTTCGGTAAGATGGCGGGCAGCAGCCGGATCGCCAAGTATGGCAACCAGCCGGGCCGTATCAGGGTGCAAGCTCATATCGGGTGATGTCACGAATAAGTTGGAGCCCGTCTGCCGTCGACCCGTAAACGACTTGAAAGCAACTGGCGTCACTGAGCATGTCGCAAAGTGCGTTAAATCCGACTTCCCCCATTCGCTCCCTATTGAACGACTGCTCGGATATCAGGGCAAAGGCCTCGGCCCGGCTGATCTCGTCGCAGAGTGGCTGATTTCCAGCTTCGTAGCGCGGAAATACCACCCAACGAACCCGTGCTGTCTCAGCCGATGCCGCTACTGAGTCCTCCGGACAGGCAGCATGTGAAATCGTACCCTTGCGGGTATCTCGATAGACTGGCCCCAAGCGAGCTTGCTGGAAGCCCGATACCACGTCGATAGAGGCATTTTTCAGGCTGATCGGCCGTGGATGCGGCTGCATCAATCCAGAGACAGGATCCAGGATTGCCAGCTCATCTGACAACAACTGCCACTCTTCAAGCAAGCAAAGAGCGGCGCATAAAGTGCTTTTGCCCGCGCCGGGGAATCCCGGCATCATCAAAGCTTGACCCGACTGCGCCAGCAAGCCAGCGTGCATCACAAGATAACCCAATGGACGATTCGCGAGGCACCAGTTCAAGCCCCATTCGAACATGGGACCCGCTTGTTCAGCTGGAAGAGGAAAAAACGACTCGGCGCCGTCCAACAAAAAGCGTGCTTGCGGCCGCCACCAGCGCCTGAGACCTTTGCCATGAAGCACTTGTATGTCGAAGTCGACAAATGAACCTGATTCACATCGTCGATAGCCCGCATAAAATATATTCAGATGGTTCGCGACCGTCGAAAATGACGAACGGACTCTGACATTAAATGGTGCGATATGGAATACAGTATCAATCAATCTGCAAAGCGGCCTGGGTTGGTAGCAACACGCCGGCGTCAACTTGAATCAAGCCATTATCAATCAAACTTTGCAGCGTTGGGTAAAGATCATCAGCGCTCATTTCATGTTGGGGCAAGTCAGCCATGAGTCGAGATGCAAGCACCGGCACCTTCAGGGCGCGACCATTTTGAAGTAAACCGAGAATTGTGTTGGCAACTTCGGAGATAACCCAAAAATCTCCAGAATTCCGGTCAAATACCACGCTTGCGTCAGAGCATGGCCAAGCAGGAGCGAATCTCAGGGATCTACCGCTCGCCAGTGACGCAATAGACGAGGCGAACACCTCCCCAGTTGACTCATTCAAAGTCACAGGCCCAGCCATAAAGCATCACCAACCTTGCACAACTGTGCCGGCATCGGCGAAACCGATCAAGGCAGCTGGCAAAGCGAAGGGTCACCACTGGCGTTGATGTCATACATCCCGGAAATGTAGTTGATCACGTCGGTGGCCGTCCAACCTGTCGTGCAACTTGTGCCGCCGCCTGGGCAATAAATTCCACCACCCTTCGTCGACTCCCACATTTGGACAATTTGGGCACGAGTCACTGGGTACAGCGGGTCAGTCTTGAAGAGGCCCGCATTGAGCCATGCGGCAGACAGGTGACGCAACAACTGTCCATTGCCAAAACTCAGTGGGAAAGCCAGTACGGCCCATAATCCATAACTCCCTAAGGGCGTACCTGCCGCCTGCGTCACACCGGAGAACGGAATGGCCGACAATAACGTCCCTTGATTATTGATGTTATTCAACGACAGATTTGAGATGCCAGTGCTGCAAACGTCTACGCCTTTTTTGAAAGTCGGTGCCATCGCGCCGGCTGTCACCCAACTACCGAACTTCTGGGGCTGTTTCCAATAACCCGGCGACAGACCGCCAGAGCAGCTTGTGCCGGAGCCCGGGCGCGGGCTTGTATTGCCACTGAAGATCTTAGAGGGACTGGCGCAGACGCCCGCCCCCAGCGCGGTCTTTGCCTGCACAGCCAACAACACGCCGATGCCCGCCGGAACCCCGCGAAACAGTTTTCTCCGC
>JANMVT010000117.1:0-20724 GCA_031392945.1 Rhodoferax sp.
GGCGGCGTGTTGCCGTGCTGGAGCAGATCGTCGAAAGCCACCATGCCAGTGGCGGGGCTGCCCGCGTCTTCGCCGGGCAGCCAGACCAGTTGCCGCACCGCCGTGCCAACACTCGCACTGCGGGCCAGATCGGCCAGGCCGGAATCGGTGCACAGCAGCTTCGCCTCCGAATGTTCTAGGATGAAGTTGGCCTCGGCGCTGTTCAGCATGAAGTTGATCGGCACCAGCACCGCGCCAAGCCGCGCTACGGCAAAACGCAGCGCCGCAAACCCATGCGAGTTGCGCGCCAGCACGGCAACGCGGTCACCCACAGCCACACCGGTTGACGCCAGGCCTGCCGCAAAACGGTTGCAGATGTCGTCAAACTCGCGGTACGTCCAGTCTGTCGCGCCGCAGCGGATCGCCAGCTTGTTCGGGTCGCGCTGGGCGGTGCGGCGCAGCAGGTCGCCCAGGGTTTGGCGGTTGATGGATGGTTCATGGCAGATCGGCTCCACAGATGCGATAAAGCGCCATGGTATCAAGCGGCGATCCAGGCCACTATCCACAGCCATCCATAGCCATCCACAGCCATCCACAGCCACGCGCAGCCTGCGTAAACTACGCCCACTGCCAAAGCACTACCCACCCCACTATGCCCGCACTTCAATGGTCTGAATCCCTCGCGCTCGGTTTGCCCTACATGGACGACACGCACCGCGAGTTTGTCGATCTGCTGGCCAGCGCCGCCGACGCGCCCAACGATGCGGTGATGGCCACCTGGCAGAGCGTGGTTGCGCACACCGAAGAACATTTCGGCCGCGAAGACCAATGGATGCGGGCCACCCGTTTCGCGCCAGGCACATGCCACGCCACCGAGCACGATGCCATCTTGAAAGTCATGCGCGAGGGCGGCAGACGCGGCCAGGTCGGCGACCTGGCACTGGTGCGGCAAATGGCGCGCGAGCTCGGCATCTGGTTCACGCAACACGCGCAGGGCATGGACGCGGTTTTGGCGGAGCACCTGCGCGAGGTCGGTTTTGACGAAGCCACCGGTGTCGCGCGCTCGCTGGATTTGATGGCGCATGACGCCCTACAGCCCTGCGGCGGGTTAGATGGCCGGATCGGGAGGGAAAATTGGCACCTTCCCCTCGCCAGCATTGCGTAGTTAGCTACTAATAATGTAGCTACTAATGTGGCTATTGAAAGGGGCGAATCAACCCCAGACTTCCTGCGCAGTCTCAATCACCAGCCGCAGCTTCGCGCGCTGCGCTTCCACCGCGATGTCGTTGCCATGCACCGTGCTTGAAAAGCCGCACTGCGGTGACAGGGCCAGTTGGTCCAGCGGCGCGTATTTAGAGGCCTCTTCAATACGGCGCTTCAGATCGTCTTTGCTTTCCAGTGAGCCGAACTTGGTGGTTACCAATCCCAGCACCACGGTTTTGCCTTTGGACAGGTACCGCAGGGGCTTGAAGTCGCCGCTGCGGTCGTCGTCGTACTCCATGAAGTAGGCGTCGATATTCATCTCTTTGAGCAGCGCTTCGGCAACCGGCTCGTAGTTGCCACTGGCAGCGTGGGTGCTCTTGAAGTTGCCGCGGCACAGGTGCATGGCCAGCAACATGCCGGCGGGTTTTTGCGCGACCACCAGGTTGATGAACTTGGCATAGCGGTGCGCCAGTTCGTTCGGGTCGTCGCCGCGACCGCGTGCCGCCTCGCGCATTTTTTCATCGCACAGATAGGCCAGGTTGGTGTCGTCCATCTGCACGTAATTGCAGCCGGCGGCTGACAGGCTGCGCAGTTCGTCGCCATAGGCTTTGGCCACGTCTTCGTAAAACACCGGCTCCAGCTCGGGGTAGGCGGCGCGGCTGATGCCGGCGCGGCCACCGCGGAAGTGCAGCATGGTGGGCGAGGGGATGGTCACCTTGGGTGTGCGGCCCTTGCTGACCTGCGATTTGAGGAAATTGAAGTCAGCCAGCTGGATCTGCTTGGCGTGGGTGACCTTGTCCACCACGTGGATGGCGGGCGGCACCAGATGCTCCTTGCCGTCTGCGCCCAGGGCGAGTGTCGCTTCGCCCACCTTGACGCCACCCAGCTGCTCCAGAAAATCCAGATGGAAATAGGTGCGGCGGAACTCGCCGTCGGTGATGGACTTGAGGCCCACGTCTTCCTGGAACTTGACGATCTCGGTGATGGCTTTGTCTTCCACCTGACGCAGTTGCTCGGGCGTGATGCTGCCTTTGGCTTTTTGCTCACGGGCCTCAAGCAGGTATTTGGGGCGTAAAAAACTGCCGACCTGGTCATAGCGGGCGGGGAGTTGGTTCATGAAGTCTCCGTTGGGGTTGAGTTCTGGAGTGAATGTTAGATCAATTTTTCTTCATCACATGAATACATAAATCAAGAAATATGACAATATTTCCGAATATTTTAGGTAATTTTAATGTTTATGTATACAATGAGTATTCATGAACCCACCAAAATCCGCTTTCCCCCTAAATGCCTGGTACGCCGCCGCCTACGACGTCGAAGTTGGCCGCAGCCTGATGGCACGCACCCTGTGCAATCAAAAACTGGTGCTGTACCGCCAGCTCGACGGCAGCGTGGCCGCGCTTGAAGACGCCTGCTGGCACCGCTTGATGCCGCTGTCACTGGGCCACCTGGATGGTGATGAAGTCACCTGCGGTTACCACGGCTTGGTCTACAACGCGCAGGGCCGCTGCACCCACATGCCCAGCCAGGAGACACTGAACCCCTCAGCCTGCGTGCGCAGTTTTCCGGTGGTGGAGAAATACCGCTTTGTCTGGGTCTGGCCTGGCGATCCGGCCAAAGCCGACCCGGTGCTGATACCCGACATGCACTGGAACGACAACCCCGAATGGACCGGCGACGGCAAGATGATCCGCGTCAAATGCGACTACCGCCTGGTGGTCGACAACCTGATGGACCTGACGCACGAGACCTTTGTGCACGGCTCCAGCATTGGCCAGCGCGCCGTGGCCGAAGCGCCGTTTGTGGCCACCCACGGCGAGCGCACTGCCACGGTGACACGCTGGATGGAAGACATCGAGGCGCCGCCCTTCTGGGCCGCGCAGATCAACCATTCGCTGGGTTACAAGGGCCGGGTAGACCGCTGGCAGATCATCAAATTTGAAGCGCCTTGCACCGTCAACATTGACGTGGGCGTGGCCCAGACCGGCACCGGTGCGATTCCGCCGGGTGGCAACCAGGGTAACCCGGCTTTGAGCCAGCGCAGTCAGGGCGTAAACGGTTATGTGCTCAACACCATCAGCCCCGAGACCGACAACACCTGCCTGTATTTCTGGGCCTTTGCGCGCAACTACTGTCTTGGCGAACAACGCCTGACGCACCAGTTGCGAGAAGGCGTGGCGAATATTTTCCGCGAAGACGAACACGTGCTCGAAGCCCAGCAGCAGGCCATGGAAGACCACCCGGACCACAAGTTCTACAACCTCAACATTGACGCCGGTTCAATGTGGGCGCGCCGCCTGATCGACGGCCTGGTCGCCAAGGAAGCCAGCCCGGCCGCCGTGATCCCGATTCGCCAGACGGACGGATCCCCATGATGATTACTACCAAAAAAATAGCGGACAATGTAATCACGACGAGGGAAAATGCCGTTTTTAGCTCTGAACAGAGGCTAAAAGAGGAGTCTGCGGGCAGCGCACTGGCTGCGCCCTCCAGCGCCCAGCAAAGTGTGCAGCTCAAAGCCCAATTGCGCCTGCGTGCAATGATCATGGGTGGTGAGTTGCCCGGCGGCGCACGCATCGCCGAGTTGTCGATTGTCGAAAAACTCGGTTTCTCGCGCACGCCGATCCGCGCCGCCCTGGTGCGGCTGGAGCAGGAAGGCCTGCTGGACGCCTTGCCCAATGGCGGTTACGCCGTCAAGACCTTTTCCGAGCGCGATGTGTCCGAGGCGATAGAACTGCGCGGCACGCTGGAAGGCCTGTCGGCCCGCCTGGCCGCAGAACGTGGCGCCGCGCCTGTGCTGCTGGCCGAAGCGCGCGAGACATTGCGCGACATCGACGCTGTGCTGAGCCAGCCGGCCCTCAACGACGAAGCCTTTGCCGCCTACGTCACCCTGAACGAAAAGTTTCATGCACGCCTGAGCGAAATGTCGGGCAGCAACGTCATCGCCAAAGAGCTGGAACGGGTTTGCAGCATGCCGTTTGCGTCGCCTTCGGGCTTTGTGGTGGCGCAGGCCAATGCCCCCAAGGCGCGCGACATGTTGGTGGTGGCGCAGGACCAGCACTGGCAAGTGTTGGATGCCATCGAGCGGCGCGAAGGGTCACGCGCTGACAGCCTGATGCGCGAGCACTCGCGCCTGGCGCAACGCAATCTGCGCGAAGTGGTGCTGAGCCAGAACCTGGACCAGATGCCCGGTGTGCGCCTGATCCGCAGGAGAGGCTGACATGAAAGGCGCTCAACTCTGGGCCGAGGCCCGTGTCCACGCCCTGCGCGACGTGACGCCTACCGTGCGTGAATTTACCCTTGCGCCTGTCGGCGGCGTGTTGCCGCATGAGGCCGGCGGACATTTGCAGGTGCAGGTCATGGTGGGGCAGGGCGCGGCGGCCAAACCGCATACGCGATCCTATTCATTGATAGGCCAGCCTGACGGCCAGTTTTACCGCATCGCGGTCAAGCGGCTGGACGACGGACGAGGCGGCTCGCTGGCCATGTGGCGGTTGGCGGTGGGCGACCGCCTGCAGATCACCGCGCCGCAAAACCACTTTCCGCTGGACCTGAACGCGCCTGCCTATTTGCTGGTGGCGGGCGGCATTGGCATCACGCCGCTGCTGGGCATGGCCGAGTTGCTGGCCCGGCGTGGCGCAAAGCTCAGCCTGATTTTTGGTGCACGTTCGGATGCCGAACTGGCCTACCATGCGCCGCTTGCAAGCGCCCTTGGCCAGGTCCTGAAACCCGCCATCGCAGAGCGTGGCGAGATGATCAATTTCAAGGAAGAAATCGCCGCCCTGCCTGCGGGCGCGCAAATGTACGTGTGTGGGCCGGTGCCCATGCTCGATGGCGCGCGCCGCGCCTGGGCCCAGGCAGGCCGGGCACTTGCCGACCTGCGTTACGAGACCTTTGGCAGCAGTGGCCGCTTTGCGCCGCAGGCCTTTCGTGTCAAGCTGCCGCGCCACCACATCGACATCACGGTGGGTGCGGACTGTGGCTTGCTGGACGCGCTGGAGCTCGAAGGGGTTCAGGCCATGTACGACTGCCGCCGTGGCGAATGCGGCCTGTGCACCATGGATGTGCTGGCTGTGGACGGTGAAATCGACCACCGGGACGTGTTTTTGAGCGACGCCGAAAAGGCTGCAAACAAGCGCATCTGCGTCTGCGTGTCCCGTGTTGTAGGGGAAATCACCCTCGATTCGGCGTACCGTTTGGACTGACAATATTTGCCAACCTCAGGAGACCATGTGAAAAAACGAAATTTCCTCGCCGCTACTGCGATTGCAGCCGTCGCCCTGTCAGCCAGCCTGGCCGTCGCGCAGGACAACAAATTCAAGATCGGCCTGATCCTGCCCATGTCGGGCCAGCAGGCCAGCACAGGCCGCCAGATTGAAGCGGCGGCCCGGCTCTACATGGCGCAAAACGGCGACACGGTCGCGGGCAAAAAGATCGAGCTGATCGTCAAGGACGACACCAGCTTGCCCGATGTCACCAAGCGCCTGGCGCAAGAGTTGGTGGTGAACGACAAGGTCAACGTGCTGGCCGGTTTTGGCATCACGCCGTCCGCTCTGGCCACGGCGCCGATTGCGACCCAGTCCAAGACCCCGCAAGTGGTGATGGCGGCTGCCACCAGCAGCATCACCGAAGCCTCGCCTTACATCATCCGCACCAGCTTCACGCTGCCGCAGGCCGCCGTGGCCCTGGCCGACTGGGCGCCCAGGAACGGCATCAAGAAAGTGGTTACCCTGGTCAGCGACTACGGCCCTGGCATTGATGCTGAAAAGTATTTCAAGGAGCGCCTGGTTTTCAACGGTGGCCAGGTCCTTGAGGCACTGCGCGTGCCTCTGCGCAACCCCGACTTCGCACCTTTCCTGCAAAAAGTGCGTGACCTGAAGCCCGACGCGCTGTTTGTGTTTGTGCCGTCCGGCGCAGGCGCGGCAGTGATGAAGCAGTTTCTCGAGCGCGGCATGGACAAGGCCGGCATCAAGCTCATCGGCACTGGCGACGTGACCGATGACGATCAATTGAACGATATGGGCGATGGCGCCCTGGGCGTGGTCACATCGCACCACTACTCCACGGCACACCCCTCGGCCGCGAACAAGAAGTTTGTTGAGGCCTTCGGCAAGGCCAACAAGGGCCTGCGCCCCAACTTCATGGCGGTGGGCGGCTACGACGGCATGCGTGTAATTTACGAAGCGCTCAAGGCGACCAAGGGCGTGGGTGGCGGTGACGCCTTGCTTGCCGCCATGAAAGGCCAGATTTTCGAGAGCCCGCGCGGCCCGATGTTCATCGACGCGCAAACCCGCGATGTGGTGCAAAACATCTACCTGCGCAAAGTCGAGAGAAAAGATGGCCAGCTTTACAACGTGGAATTCGACGTGATCAAGGACGTCAAAGACCCCGGCAAGGCGCGATAAGGCAACGCAAACCAATCCAATCTGTTCGGGCTGAGCCTGTCGACGCCTTTGGCTTGGGTCCCTTCGATCCATCGACAAGCTCAGGACAGGCCAAGCTCAGGGTGAGCGGAATTTCAACATGTTGACCATACTTTTTGACGGCATCGCCTATGGCATGCTTCTTTTCATCCTGGCCGTGGGCCTGGCCGTGACCATGGGTTTGATGAATTTCATCAACCTCGCGCATGGCGCATTTGCGATGGTCGGCGGCTACATCACCGTGTTGCTGATGCAAAAGTTGGGGGTGCCGTTTCTGGTCTGCCTGCCGCTGGCCTTTCTGGGCACGGCACTGCTCGGCGCCGTGCTGGAGCGCACGCTTTACCGCCCGCTGTACCACAAGCCCCATCTGGACCAGGTGCTGTTTTCCATCGGCCTGACCTTCATGGCGGTTGCCACGGCAGATTACTTCATCGGTTCGTCGCAGCAGATCATCCAGTTGCCCCTGTGGCTCAAGGGCCGCACCGAGATCGGAGAGGGCGCCTGGATGCTGGGCATGGGGCATTACCGCCTGTTCATCATCGCGGTCTGCGCCGCACTGACCGTAGGGCTGCAATACCTGTTGGCCAAGACACGGTTTGGCAGCCAGTTGCGCGCCTCGGTGGACGACCAGCGGGTGGCTTCGGGCCTGGGCATCAATGTCAATATCGTGTTTTTATCGACCTTCGCCGTGGGTTCGGGGCTGGCCGGCCTGGGCGGCGCGCTGGGGGCCGAAGTTTTGGGGCTGGACCCGACCTTTCCGCTCAAATTCATGATTTACTTTTTGATCGTGGTGGCTGTGGGCGGCACGTCCAGCATTACCGGGCCGCTGCTGGCCGCTTTGCTGCTGGGCATTGCTGATGTAGCGGGCAAGTACTACATCCCCAAACTCGGCGCCTTCATCGTTTACAGCCTGATGATCGTGATTTTGATCTGGCGTCCACAGGGCCTGTTTGTGCGCAGCGGCGGAAAATCATGAACGAACTGAAAAAAACACTGGGTGCCGGTGGCCGCTACAAGCCCTGGGAACTGGCACTCTGGCTGCTGGCCCTGGCCTCGCCGCTGCTGCTGCCCAGCCATGCGCTCATCATCAATGAGATTGCCATCGTGGCGCTGTTCGCCATTTCGCTCGACCTGGTGCTGGGTTTCACCGGCATCGTGTCGCTTGGCCACGCGGCTTTTTTTGGCATGGGGGCGTATGCGGCGGCCCTGTTCGCCAAGCTGGTCATGCCCGACCCGCTGGCCGGCCTGGCCGTGGGCATCGTCGTGTCAACTTTGCTTGGTGCGCTGTGCAGCATGACCATCATCCGCGGCAGCGACTTGACGCGCCTGATGGTCACGCTCGGTGTCGGTTTGATCCTGCTGGAGCTGGCCAACAAGCTCGACTGGCTGACTGGCGGCGCCGACGGCTTGCAGGGCGTCGTGATGGGGCCGCTTCTGGGCCGGTTCGCGTTTGAGCTCTCGGGCCAGACAGCCGCCTGGTATTCCATCACCGTGCTGATGCTTTTGTTTGTGTTGGCGCGCCGTTTGGTGAATTCGCCCTTCGGCGCAACCCTCAAGGCGATACGCGACAACCGCCTGCGCGCGATGGCGATTGGCATTCCGGTCACGCAGCGCCTGGCCGTGATCTACACCGTGGCAGCCGGCATGGCCGGTGCTGCGGGCGCCTTGCTGGCCCAGACCACGGGTTTTGCCTCACTGGATGTTTTTGCTTTTGACCGGTCTGCTGACGTGATGCTGATCCTGGTGATTGGCGGCACCGGCTGGCTGTACGGCGGTGTGGCGGGCGCCATTGTCTTCAAGCTGATGCAGGACCTGATCTCGGCCATCACGCCGCAGTACTGGACTTTCTGGATCGGCCTGTTCCTGGTGGTGCTGGTGCTGGTCGGGCGCGAGCGCCTGATCCGGCCCTGGACCTGGTTTGTGAGGGCCAAGGCATGAGCAAGCCAGACCAGGCCGACGTGGTGCTGGGCTGCCAGGGCCTGGTCAAGCGTTTTGGCGGCATCACCGCCACCGACAACGTCACGTTAAATCTGCGCAAAGGCGCGCGCCACGCGCTGATCGGCCCCAATGGCGCGGGCAAGACGACCCTGATCAACCTGCTGACCGGCGTGCTGGAGCCGACCTCGGGCAGCATCACCCTGCTCGGGCAAGACGTCAGCACGTTGGCACCGCACGCACGCGTCGGGCGCGGGATGGTGCGCACCTTCCAGATCAACCAGCTATTTGACTCGCTCACGCCGCTTGAAACCCTGGCGCTGACTGTGTCGCAACACATGGGCCTGGGCGGCAAGTGGTGGCAGGCATTGGGCTCAAATCGCGCCGTGACAGCGCGTTGTGCGCAATTGCTGGACCAGTTTCATTTGAGCACCGTGATGAACCAGAAGACCAGCCTGTTGCCCTACGGCAAACGCCGCCTGCTGGAGATCGCCATCGCCCTGGCCCGCGAGCCGCGCGTCCTGCTGCTGGACGAGCCCGTCGCCGGCGTGCCGGCCGGCGAGCGTGAGGAACTGCTGCAAACCGTGGCCGCCTTGCCCGCCGATGTGTCGGTGCTACTGATCGAACATGACATGGATCTGGTGTTCAGCTTCGCCACGCGCATGACCGTGCTGGTCAATGGCGCGGTGCTGACCGAAGGCGACCCCGAACAGATTGCCAATGACCCGCGAGTCAAGGCGGTCTATCTGGGGCAGGGGGATGAAAAGCATGGCTGACACCCTGTTGACCGTGCAGAATCTGAGTGCCGGCTACGGTGAGGCCGTGGTGCTGAATGGCATCTCGCTGTCCCTGGATGCGGGCCAGACCCTGGCCTTGCTGGGTCGCAATGGCACCGGCAAAACCACCCTGATCAACACCCTGGCCGGGGCCACGCGCCAACATGCGGGCAGCATCTTGCTGGGCGACGGGCACTCTGCCGTGGCGCTGCACAAATTGCCATCGCACGAGCGCGCCGCCGCCGGCATCGGCTGGGTGCCGCAAGAGCGCAACATCTTCAAATCGCTCACCGTGCATGAGAATCTGACGGCTGTCGCCCGACCGGCGCGTGCAGGCCGGGCCGCAGCGCCCTGGACGCCAGCGCGCGTGTACGAGTTGTTCCCGCGCCTGGCCGAGCGCAAGGGCAATCTGGGCACGCAGCTTTCGGGCGGCGAGCAGCAAATGCTGGCCGTAGGCCGCGCCCTGGTGCTCAACCCGACCTTGCTGCTGCTGGACGAGCCGCTCGAAGGCCTGGCGCCCATCATCGTGCAGGAACTGCTCAAGGCGATCCGGCGCATCACGCGGGAAGAGGGCCTGTCGGCCATCATCGTGGAGCAACACCCGCAAGCGATACTGGCCATTTCGGATGTGGCTGCCGTGCTGGACCGTGGCACTGTGGTGCATTCGGGCACGGCGCGCAGTTTGCAGGACAATCCGGAATTGCTGGACCGCCTGCTGGGCGTGGCGCGGTAAACCGGCCGCGCTGGCAGTCTGGCAGTTTGCTACTTAATATGTAGCATGCTATTTATATTACACGGGGGTTTATGCCCTGTTTTACCAATAGGAGATTTCAAATGGCCATCCAACGCATCTTTCTGGGCCTGGCATTCTCCATGCTTGCCGCGCAGCTGGCAGTGGCGCAGACCTACCCGACCAAACCGATCAAGATTGTGGTGCCCAACGCGGCGGGCGGCGCTGCCGACATCACGGCGCGCACGGTCGGCCACGTCGTGTCGCAAACCATAGGCCAGGCGGTCATCATCGAAAAC
Source organism: Rhodoferax sp. (assembly GCA_031392945.1). GTDB lineage: Bacteria > Pseudomonadota > Gammaproteobacteria > Burkholderiales > Burkholderiaceae_C > JANYCG01. The sequence continues at coordinate 10,346 of JANMVT010000117.1, forward strand.
AAGCCCAGCGCGGGCGGCATCGTGGCCGGCGAGCAAGTGGCCCGCAGCGAGCCGGACGGCCATACCGTGTTGCTGATCTCCAGCGGCACGGCGGTCAGCGCCTCGCTTTTCAAGGCGTTGCCATTTGACACCGTGAAAGACTTCGCGCCTGTGAGCACGCTGGCCACCTTTGACTTGGGCCTAGTGGTCAGCGAAACCGGTCGCTTCAAGACCCTGGCCGAATTGCTGGCCTATGGCAAGGCCAATCCGGGCAAGCTGAACATCGGCACGCCGCAAATTGGCACCACGCAGAATCTGGCGGCCGAATTGTTCAAGACCAGCGCGGGGCTGGATGCCCAGGTGGTGCCGTTTAATGGAACTCCCGCTGTGATCACGGCCTTGCGCGGCGGCCAGCTTGACGCGTCGGTCGACATCCTGGGGCCTTTGATGGGGCAGATCAACTCCAAGGCGATTCGCGCGGTGGCGGTGCTCGGGGCCAAACGCGCGGCCCATCTGCCGGACGTGCCCGCAGTACGGGAGACAGGTGGCAACCTGGCCAGCTTCAATGTGACCTCGTGGAACGGCCTGGCCGTGCCCGCCAAGACCCCCAAGGACGTGATTGCCCGCCTGAACCGCGAGGTCAACGCAGCCTTGAACCAGCCCGACGTCAAGAAGCGCCTGGCGGAGTTGAACCTGGACGCCCACGGCGGCACGCCCGAACAGGCGGCGGAGTTTTTGACCAGCGACATCAAACGCTGGGCGGAGGTGATCGCCCGCGCCAAAATCGAGAAGCAATAGGGACATGGCGAGGGCCATCATGAACAATCAAATTGGCGTCATCAGTGTCATCGGTGTCATCGGGTATGGCGAAGTCGGCAAGATATTTGCGACAGGCCTCAAAACCAGACCCGGCGTCGAATCCGTCAGCGCCTGGGATTTGAAATTCGCTGATGTGGCCCTGCGTGGCAAGGAGCTGGACCATGCCCATGGCGCCGGTGTCTCAGCCTGCGTTTCAATGCAGGCCTTGTGTGCGCAGGCGGATTTTTTGATTTCTGCCGTCACCGCCTCCAACACGTTTTCCGTGGCGCAGGAAGCGGCGCAAAACCTGCGCCCCGGCACGCTGTTTCTGGATTTGAATTCCGCCTCGCCCGGCACCAAACAACGCTGCGCTGCGGTGATTGAAGCCGCCGGCGGCCAGTATGTTGAGGCGGGCGTGATGAGCTCGATCCCGCCGTATGGCATTAAGGTGCCGATGCTCCTGGGCGGCGCACGGGCGGCCCGCCTGGCTCTGCAGTTCACCGATTGGGGCCTGGACGCCAAGGCCGTGTCCGACCAATTGGGCGTTGCCAGCGCCATCAAGATGTGCCGCAGCGTCATGATCAAGGGCCTGGAGGCGCTGGTGATCGAAAGTTATGCCACGGCCCGCCACTACGGCGTGGAAGACCACGTATTGCCTACCCTGGTGGAAACCTTCCCCAGCATCGACTGGGAGAAACAAGGCGCGTATTTCTTCAGCCGCGTGGTGCAACATGGCAAGCGCCGCGCGGAGGAAATGCGCGAGGCCGCCAACACCGTCCAAGAGGCGGGTTTCGAGCCCTTCATGGCAGCGGCCACTGCCGCCAAACAACAGTGGGTGGCCGACCAGGCGGCGGCGGGCGTGTTTGCCGCTGTGCCCAAAGACGCGGCCTGGCAGGCTTATGCGGACGCGTTGCTGCGCGCCCGGGCACGTTGAGAATACCGACGAGATCACGCCGGTGCACTTGCTGGCAAGTTGATGTCGTTTGATGATTTGAAATTGCGGATTCAGAACGGCCAGGCCTTGGTCTATATGCTATAGTATTGATATCATACTATTCATATTTCACAAGGGAAATCGCCTTATCAAATCTGCACCCGCGTCCCCAGTTCTATCACGCAATTGTTGGGCAGCCTGAAAAAGCCCGCCACGCTGCCGGCGTTGCGTGACATCACGGCAAACAGGGCTTCGCGCCAATGCACCATGCCGGCCCCGGGTGTGGGTACGATGGTTTCGCGGCTCAGGAAGTAAGAGGTCTCGAACAGGTTGATGGCCAGCCCCTGCGCCCGGCACAGCTCCAGCGCCTGGGGAATGTCCGGCGTATTCTTAAACCCGTAGTTCACCTGCACCTGCCAGAACCCCGCCACCAGCGGCGTGATCTGCACTCTTTCTTCAAAGGCGATCCACGGCACCTCGTGGAACACCACCGTGAGGATCAGGTTGCGGTCGTGCAAAACCTGGTTGTGCTTGAGGTTGTGCATCAGGGCCTGCGGTACGGTGTCCGGGTTGGCGACCGCGTAGACCGCTGTGCGCGAGACTCGGTGTGTGCTGTCGGCCGCAAGGGCTGTGATGAAGGGCAGCAGCTCGGGGTCGTCGTTGCGCAGGGTCTCCAGCAACAGTTCCCGACCACGCCGCCAGGTGGCCATCACCGTGAAGATGGCGATGCCCAGTGCCAGCGGAAACCAGCCGCCCTCCAGAAATTTGAGCGAACACGAAACCACCAGCAAGGCATCCAGCGCCAGAAACACGCCGGTGGCGGCAAGGGCGACCGGCAGTGGATACCCCCAGCCATGGCGCACCACAAAGAAGGTCAACACAGTGGTGATCAGCATGGTCACGGTGACGGCAATGCCATAGGCTGCGGCCAGCGCGGAGGAACTGCCGAAGCCCACAACGGCCAGCAAAACGGCAATCAGCAGCATCCAGTTCACCTCGGGCATGTAGATCTGCCCGGCTTCCTTCGCCGATGTGAAATGCACCTGAAGGCGTGGCAGCAGCCCTAATTGCATGGCCTGCTTGGTCATGGAGAAAGCACCAGATATGACGGCTTGCGACGCGATGACTGTGGCCAGTGTGGCCAGCACCACCGCCGGGATCAGCCAGGCCTGCGGGTACATGCGGTAAAACGGATTCTCAAGCGCCGTGGGGTCGCGCATCAGCAGCGCGCCCAGGCCCATGTAGTTGATGGCCAGGGCGGGCAGCACCAGCCCAATCCAGGCCAACTGGATCGGGCGCTTGCCAAAATGCCCCATGTCAGCGTACAGCGCCTCGGCCCCGGTGAAGGCCAGCACAATGGCCCCGACCGCGACAAACATGTGCCAGCCCTGCGCGTGCAAAAAGGCCAGGGCATTGAGCGGATTCAGGGCCGTCAGGATGGCGGGCTGCTGCACGATCTGCGCGACCCCGGTGGCGGCCAGAACGGCAAACCAGACCACGATCACCGGGCCGAACAGCTTGCCCACCACGGCCGTGCCAAAGCGCTGCATGGCAAACAGGCCAATCAGCACCGTGATGGAGATCGGCAGCACATAGGGCTTGAGCAGCGGCGTGGCCACCTCCAGGCCCTCTACCGCGCTCAACACCGAGATGGCGGGTGTGATCACGCTGTCGCCATAAAACAGGGCGGCGCCAAACACGCCGGTCAATAGCAGCACGGTGCGCCGCTGCGGTGTTTTGCCGGCGGCATGGGCGGCCAGCGCGGTCAGGGCCATGATGCCGCCTTCGCCCCGGTTGTCGGCGCGCAGGATTAGCAGCACATATTTCAGCGTGACCACCATCATCAGGCCCCAGAAAATCACCGACACCGCGCCGATGAGGTGGGTGGCGTCCAGCGGGATGCCGGTCTCAGGTTTGAAAATCTCCTTCATGGTGTACAGCGGGCTGGTGCCGATGTCGCCATAGACCACGCCCATGGCGCCGAGGGTGAGTGCCGCGAGGCTTTCGCGGCTGGAAGCGTTTGCCATTGCAATCCATCAAGAGTGAACAGGATGCCAATGTCGCCGCTCTGGCATCAGGAACGCATAAGGACGCATATGGACGGTTGCGGACGCGTATTGACGCGTGGGGGCTCAGCTGTCGGCCAGCCGGTAACCGACACCTGTCTCGGTTAGCAGATGTCGGGGTTCGGACGGGTTGCGTTCAATCTTGGCCCTAAGCTGCGCCATGTAAAGCCGCAGGTAGTGGGTGTGCGCTGTGAACTCGGGGCCCCATACATCGACGAGCAGTTGCCGGTGCGTGACCACACGGCCGACGCTGCGCACCAGCCGCGCCAGCAGATTGAATTCGGTCGGTGTGAGGTGCAGGGCAGCCCCCTCGCGCTCAACGGTGCGAGTGCGGAGGTTTATGCGAAGATCTTCCAACTCATGCAGGGTGACTGCCGCCGCCAGGCTGGTGCCGCGATGGCGCAGCGCCACCCGCATGCGGGCCAGCAACTCGCCCACGCTGAAGGGTTTGCTGAGGTAATCGTCGGCACCGGCGTCGAGCAATTCGATCTTTTGTGCTTCCTGGTGGCGGGCCGACACCACGATGACGGGTGTGGTGTGCTGCTTGCGCAGCTCGTGCACCAGTTGCACACCATCGCCATCGGGCAGGCCCAGGTCCAGCACAACAATGTCGGGCGGCTTGTGCCGCAGCAGGGCTGCAGCTTCGCTCAGGGACACGGCGGTCTGCACCTCGAAGCCCTCCACCGTCAGGGAGGATTGCAGCAGGGCGCGTATCTCGCGGTCGTCCTCGACCACCAGCACTTTCAGGGTCATGGCGCCTCCTGGTGTGGGGGCGCCTCGGTCAGCGGCAGGGTGGTGACGAAACTGCTGCCACCGCCGCTGCGGCGCCTGACCGTCAGGCTGCCGCCATGGGCCACGGCGATCGCGCGGCACAGGGCCAGCCCCAGCCCGGCGCCGCGCGGGCCTGACTGGTCGCCGCGCCGGTAGGGCTCAAAAATCAACTCCTGCTCGGCATCGGCAATGCCGGGCCCCCGGTCCTTGATGGAGATCGTGAGCGCCTGGCCTGCGCTTGCGCTCAGATCGATCTCGCCGTCACTGTATTTGAGCGCGTTGTCGAGCAGATTGCTGATCAACTGCGCCAGCAGCACCGGGTCTGCCTTGATCAGTGGCAGGCCAGCCGGTATTTTCGATTTGATGCGCCGCGCCGGGTCGCGTTGGCGCACGCGGGCCAGCACGGCCCCGACGATTTCTTCCAGCGACTCCCAGTCGCGCCGCAGTGCCTGTTGCGGACTGGTCAGGCGCACCAGCTGAAGCGTGTTTTCCGTCAGGGTGGACAGATAGGACGCTTCGTTTTCGATGCTGCGCAGCAGACGGTCCTGGTCTGCCGGACTCAATTTTTCGCGCTGGGTTTGCAGGGATGAGGCGGCACCCATGATCGCCGCCAGAGGCGTGCGCAGGTCGTGTGACACCGCCGCCAGAAAAGTGCCTTGCAACTGCTGACGCTGGGCATCGATTTGCGCCTTGTGCACGGTGGCCGCCAGTTGTACCCGCCGCAGGGCTTGCGCCAGCAGGGCACACAGGGCCTGTGCGTGCTCGCGGCCATCGTTGTCGGCGGCCAGGGCAGGGCGAACACAGGCGGCACCTACGGCCTGTTTTTTATCACCCAGCGGCAGATACCAGGCATTCAACCCGGGCCAGCGCCCGGTCCCTGGCCCCAACACGGCCGATTCGGCCAGACAACTGCGTAAGCCGTCCCGCTCGGCGTCTGGCATGCCGGTGCCGGCCGCCAATTGGTTGGCGCCATCTGTGACCACCAGGGTGTTGGGCCCGTCAAACGCCGCGTCCAGGGCGTGTTGACCCAGGTCCAGGATCTCTGCGGACGAGCCGGCATTGGCCAGGGCAGAAGCGAGGGCCTGCAACTGGCGCGCCCGCCGCTCGTTTCGGGCTGCATGCCGGGACTGGCGGCGCAGGCCGACGGCCAGGTGGCTGGTCACCAAGGCCACCACCAGCATGACGGCCAGTGCGATCAAATGCTCCCGACTTTCCACCTCAAAGGTCCAGCGCGGCGGTACAAAAAAGAAGTTCAGGGCCGTGACTGACGCAACCGCGCACACGGCCGACTGCTGCCAGTCCAGCCGGTAGGACACGATGACAATCACCAGCACATAGATCATGGCCTGGCTGGTGAGGGACACATAAGGATCCAGCAGCGCGCCGCACAAAGTGGCGACGGCCAGCAGCAGTACCACGGTGAGCCAACCGCGGGCGGTGTGCGCAGACTGGGTCGAATGGACAGGGTTCGTGACCATGCAATGAGCGTAACACCGGCGGCATCAGGATTGCATCAGGATTGTGTTTCTCCAGCGGCAACGGCAGCATTATCCATCTGGCGGCGGCGATGTTCATGGACGAGGCCCGCGTGTCGGCCAAGCTGCCGGGGTTGAGTTGCAGTAGGCCGCCCTTGCGCGCCGCTCACGGTGCGAGGGTTTGGCCCGGTGTCTCAAATCCAAATAGCCGCAAGGGTGTGTGCCAGAGAATTTTCTGCCGGTCCTGCGCATCCGGAACCGCTTGCGTGAACAACTGCAAAAGCGGACCGTAGTCCAGACGCCAGGGCGCTTTCAGAAACGGCCAGTCGGATGCCCAGATGCAGTGGTCGGGGCCATACGCCTCCAACAGCGCGGTGGTGTAAATCCGCGCATCGGAAAACGGGTAATTCTGCGCCGAGTACTTGGCAAACCCGGACAACTTGACGGTGGCGCGGCCGGTGTCGGCCAGGCCGAGGGACGCTGCAAATCCTGCGCCACCCAGGCCTTGGGCGACGTCGGGGCGGGCGCAGTGGTCGATCAACAGCTTCGCGCCGCAGCCGCGCAATGCGGGGGCAAGGGTGTGCATCTGGTCGCCATCCACCTGCACATTCACAAACATGTCGAGTCCGGCCAGGCGGTCCATCAAGGGCGCACTGTCGCGGTAGAAATCCAGGCCGTGCAAGGCGTAGTTGAAGGCGATGCCGACAATGCCCTGGGCCTTGAGTTCCTGCAACTGCGCACCTGACGCGTCATTGGAAACGACCGCGATGCCTTTGAAACGCCCATGGCCGCGCGCAATCGCATCCAGCATGCAGCGGTTGTCCAGGTCGTAGCCCGAGTTGGGCTCGACCAGCAGGGCGTGCTGAACCCCATAGGCGTGGAGCACCTGCGCAAAATAATCGGCCGAACCGGTCTCCTGGCCCGTGGGGCGGTAGTGCACGCCCGCAGCGTAGGGGTGGCCCTGCGGATCGAGGATGTGGCAGTGGCAGTCGACTTTTGGGGTCGCGTAAATGGCAGTGTCCGGAATGTTCATAAGGGCATTTTCGGCGATCGCGTTAGTGACTGGATCGAATTGGCTCAGTTGGCCTTTACCCTGCCTTTACCCTGTCTTTACCCGGCCCGACTGGATGACCGGTCTCCATCGGGCAATTTCGCGCACGATGTGCTGGCCAAAGGCCTCGGGCGTGGTCGGCGTGGCACTTGCGCCCTCGCTGGTCAGGCGGGCTATCAGTTCAGCAGACGCCAGCGACTGGTTGATCTGGGCATTGAGCTTTGCCACGATGTCCTGGGGTGTTCCCGCGGGTGCCACAACGCCGTACCACTGGTCAGCCTCGAAACCGGCGTAGCCGCTTTCCGCCACCGTCGGCACGTCGGGAAAAGCCTCGATCCGCTTGGGTGACGAGACCGCCAGCGCCCGCAACTGCCCCGAGCGGATGAAGGGCAACACCGCCGGCGCCCCGGAAAACAGCACCTGAATCTGCCCGGCCAGCAGGTCGTTTACGGCGGGGGCCGTGCCACGGTAGGGAATGTGCAAAAGCGAAGTGCCGGTTTGCAACTTGAAATATTCAGTCGCCAGATTGGCCGCGCTGCCATTGCCGCCCGAACCGTAATTGAGCTGGCCCGGTTTTGATTTGGCCAGCGCCACCAGTTCTTTCACGTTGGCCGCCTTGACCGACGGATGCACCGCCAGCACATTGGGCACGCGCGCCACCCAGGCCACGGGAGCGAAATCCTTCACCGGGTTGTAGGGCAGGGCCGGGTACAACGAGGGGTTCACGGCCAGCGTTCCGATATGGCCCATCAGCAGGGTGTAGCCGTCTGCCGTTGCCTTGGCCACCTTGTCGGCCCCAATGGAGCCGCCGGCACCGGGCACGTTGTCGATCACCACAGGCTGGCCCCAGGCCTTCGTCAACTCGAGCCCGATGGCGCGGGCCAGAATGTCAGTAGAGCCACCTGGCGTGAACGGCACCACCATGCGGATCGGCCTGGCCGGGTAGGGCGCGCCTGGCGCCTGTGCGGCCGCATATTGGAAAGAAAACAGGCCAATTGCCCAGATGGGTACTAACTTTAAAGCTATAGTATTCATAGTGGCCAAAGATCAGAACTGGACCGCAATGCCCGGCGTCAGGGGCAACACCCGCGTCGGCCCGACTTTGACCATGGCCTGTTCGAATTCAGCCAAAGTGCCCCTGGCCAGGGGGTTGGTGCCCAAGTGCATGGGCACCACCACTTTTGGTTTGATCCATTCGCGCGTGGCGTAGGCTGCATCCGCCGGGTCCATGGTGAAGTTGCCGCCAATCGGAATCAGCAGCACGCGCCAGCTCGGGCGGCAAGACCTTGAGCACCGTCAGCGTCTGGTTCAAATCGCCGGGCGCGAATACGCGGGCCTTGTGCATCAGCGCCAGGGCCAGTGCATCGGCGATGTGGTCAAAGTGGCCATGCGTGACCAGGATCAGGTCCACCTTGCCAAGTTTTTCGAGGTTCTTGTAGTCCTCGGGCGTCCTGGGGTTGGTACGCAGCCAGGGGTCGATCACGATGACCTTGCCGCCTGGCGTGGTAAGCCGAAAGGCCGACTGGCCCAGCCACAGCAACTCGGCTTTGCCGGTTTGCGCAGTGGCACTGGCGACAAGCAGCATCAGGGACAGGCTGGCAAGAAGCCGGGCGACACAGACCTTCATTTTTAATCTCCGCGTTGGAGGGGCCTATTCTGACGGCAAAACCAGTTGTCAAACCCGGGCGGCTCGTCACGCCTGTTTCCGGATCGCTGCCAGAACCACTTTGCGCACCACCTCCAGCGCCTTCTTCTGCGTCGCCGTGGTGGGCCGCCGCGACGACCAGACCAGTTCCAGGCGGCTCATGATGGGCGGGCTGTGGATGCTGCGCACCATGAAGGGGGCTGCGTTTTCAACGTTCGACAAGGTGTAGGCGGGCAGCACCGCGTGGCCCATGCCTTCGGCCACCAGGTTCAAAATGCCGTTAAGGCCGTCTACCTCCAGTGTGATGTTGGGTTTGAAGCCGATGCCGCTCAACTCGCCTTCAATCAGGATGCGAAAAGCGTTGGGGCGGCTGGGCAATATCAGGGGCAGGGTGGCAACTTCGGCGAGCGTGATAGAGGTGGGTTTCCTGGCGGCAGAGGCGTTGGCCGACGGTTTGACCAGCGGTTTCGCCGACTTGCTCTTCGGCGAGCCGGCGCCGGAGTTTTGGCTTGGCGAAATCAGCACAAGCTCTTCCTGGTGCAGGCTGGCCATCTCCAGATCGGGCGATTTGTCGGGGTTGTAAAGCACGGCCATGTCCAGGTTGCCCAGGCGCAGGCCCTCGAACATCAGCACCGAAAACCCTTCGGTCAGCGTCAATTGCGCCAGCGGCAATGCGGCGCGGATGGCGTGCGTGAGCGGCACCGTGATCAGCCTGGACAGGCTGGGCGGCAGGCCGATCGACACGCGGCCGCTCAAAGAGCCGCGCGCGGCGCCCAGCTCTTCGCGCGCCAGCGCCACCTGGTTCAAGATGCCGCGCCCGTGCTCCAGCATCAGTTTGCCGGCTTCGGTGGGGAGGGCGCCGCGCCCGTTGCGTGTCAGCAGGTTCTGGCGCAATTCGACTTCGAGCAGGCGAACCTGGCGGCTCAGCGCGGGCTGGGCGACGTCCAGCGCCTGCGCTGCGCGGGTGAAGCTGCCCAGTTCCGCGACGCGGACAAAATACTCAATCTGCTTCAAATCCATGCCCGCATTTTATTGGCATAGCAAAAGCCTAGATATAAGTGTTTGTTCTATCTGCTAGCGGCGCAAACCGCTTTCGATATTTCTGGTTGGGGCGCAAAATCCGGCCTTCGAGATATTCACGGTCAACTTCTTCACCTGTTCGATGACAACTCAAATCAAGGGTATTTCGTCCATGGCGACCCGCCAGGTTCTGGCCGAGCTGGCTGAGGGGTTTCAGCGCCGTTCGGGCGTGACCGTGGCCATCGAATCGGTGGGCGGCGTAGACGCGGCCAAACGCGTGCAGGCCGGTGAGGCATTTGACGTGGTGATCCTGGCGTCCGACGCGATCGACAGGCTGACCGCCTCAGGCCAGGTACAGGCCGGCTCCAAGGTGGATTTGATCCGCTCGGGCGTGGCCGTGGCGGTGCGCGCAGGCGCGCCGCAGCCCGACATTTCGACTGAAGCTGCGGTGCGCGAATCGGTGCGCGCGGCGGCGAGCATCAGTTATTCGACTGGCCCCAGCGGCGTGGCCCTGGCCCGGCTGTTTGAGCGCTGGGGCATTGCCCAGGAGATCCGGGGCCGCATCGTGCAGGCCCCGCCCGGTGTGCCTGTGGGCGCCCTGGTGGCGCGTGGCGAGGTGGCGCTGGGTTTTCAGCAGCTC
>JANMVT010000210.1:0-18904 GCA_031392945.1 Rhodoferax sp.
CTGGCAAATCAACCAGGCTTTGCAGGGCCGCCCAGGCCTGCTTGACCGTGAACGGTGCGCCACCCATCACTACTTTGTGGGTGACGAGCCGCAGGATGCCCAGCTTGGTGATGCGGCACAGAAATATCCGGGACAAGGCCGCCTGTTCCCAGTAGGTGGACGCCGCTGCATGGTGAACATGCTGCGGGTTCAACAGCGCCAGCCAGACATTGACGTCTGGCAGGTCGCCCCGCAACGCGGCCTCAGCCATCGATACGCTCAGCCATTGGCAATGTTGGCGGCGTCCTGGGCGTCCAGCAGGGTGTTCAACTCGGCATTGGCCATGTCAGGCATGGGTTTTGCGCCCTTACGCCTGAACACCGGCACCGGGCTGCGCCTGGGCTCGGCAGACCCGAGCGTTGACCGTTGCAATGCCGCCTCAACCATTTTGGCGAAGTAGTCCTTGAGTTTGACGCCTTCCATCGCGGCACGGGCCTTGAGCTCACGCATGAGCGGGTCCGGGAGATCCAGTGTGGTACGCATAAAAGCATTTTTACATAAAAATGTAAAAAAGCAAACTGTTGCAGCCTGACCAAGTTTCCGTTGGCACTGTTTTGCCTGGAGCAAGGCGATCACCTGCTGTTGCTGCGCCTGGTGCACATGAGCCGGGATATTCCGGCGACCTTGCAGTCCTAAGGCTTGATGGGGTCGGGGCGATCCCGCGATAAACTCCAGCTTTGCGCAGGCGCCGCCTGTCGCCCCATTTCAATTCACCTCGAACACACCCCATGGACATCAAACCCGTCATCCTGAACCCGCGCAGCAAAAACATCACCGAGGGCAAATCACGCGCGCCCAACCGCTCGATGTATTACGCCATGGGTTACGAGGCCGACGACTTCAAGAAGCCGATGGTCGGCGTGGCCAATGGGCACAGCACCATCACCCCCTGCAATTCGGGCCTGCAAAAGCTGGCCGACGCGGCGGTGGAGGGCATTGAAGAAGCCGGCGGCAACGCGCAGATTTCGGCACACCAACGATCTCGGACGGCATGGCCATGGGCACCGAGGGCATGAAATATTCGCTGGTGTCGCGCGAAGTCATCAGCGACTGCATCGAAACCTGTGTGCAGGGCCAATGGATGGACGGTGTGCTGGTGGTGGGCGGCTGCGACAAGAACATGCCCGGCGGCATGATGGGCATGCTGCGCGCCAATGTGCCGGCCATTTATGTCTACGGCGGCACCATTCTGCCGGGCCGATACAAGGGGCAAGACCTCAATATCGTGAGTGTGTTCGAAGCCGTCGGCCAGAACGCGGCGGGCAATATGAGCGACGAAGACTTGCTGGAGATCGAGCGACGCGCCGTGCCCGGCACGGGTTCCTGCGGCGGCATGTACACCGCCAACACCATGTCCTCGGCCTTTGAGGCGCTGGGCCTGTCCCTGCCCTATTCGTCGACCATGGCGAACCCGCACGACGAGAAAATGAACTCGGCCAAAGAGTCGGCGAAGGTGCTGATCGAGGCGATCAAGAAAGACATCAAGCCGCGCGACATCGTGACACGCAAGTCGCTGGAGAACGCCGTGGCGGTGATCATGGCCACGGGCGGCAGCACCAATGCGGTACTGCACTTTTTGGCCATCGCCCACGCGGCGGGCGTGGAATGGACGATTGACGACTTTGAGCGCGTTCGGGTCAAGACGCCGGTGCTGTGCGACTTGAAACCTTCCGGCAAATACCTGGCGGTGGACTTGCACCAGGCCGGCGGCATTCCACAGGTCATGAAAACACTGCTGGCTGAAGGCCTGCTGCACGGCGACTGCATCACCATCACCGGGCAAACCATTGCCGAAGTGCTCAAGGACTTGCCCGATGTGCCGCGTGCCGATCAGGATGTGATTCGCCCGATCTCCAACCCGATGTACAAACAGGGCCACCTGGCCATCCTCAAAGGCAATCTATCGCCTGAAGGCTGTGTGGCCAAAATCACCGGCCTGAAAAAACCTGTGATGACCGGCCCGGCCCGTGTGTTTGACGACGAGCAATCGGCCCTGGCTGCCATTCTGGCCGGCAAGATCGTCGCGGGCGACGTGATGGTGCTGCGGTATTTGGGCCCCAAAGGTGGCCCGGGCATGCCGGAAATGCTGGCGCCAACGGGCGCATTGATCGGCGCCGGTTTGGGCGAAACCGTCGGCTTGATCACCGATGGCCGGTTCTCCGGCGGCACTTGGGGCATGGTGGTCGGCCATGTGGCGCCCGAGGCGGCGGTGGGCGGCTTGATCGCCTTTATCCACGAGGGGGATTCGATCACCATCGACTCCCGCCAACTGCTCTTGCAACTCAATGTGGACGACGCCGAAATCGCCAAACGCCGCGTAGGCTGGAAGGCCCCGGCGCCGCGTTACACGCGCGGCGTGCAGGCCAAGTTTGCCTTCAACGCGTCAACGGCCAGCAAAGGCGCGGTGCTGGACGATTATTGACCGTCTGAATTGACGGACTGGATTCAGCGGCGCTTCTTGGATTGAAGGGTGCCGATGGCGAGTTTGTTCTTGTCCACGCGCGCCTGTTTGCGCGCGTCTTCACGCTCCATGGCCTTGCGCTTGGTCCATCCGGTTGAATCCGCCCAGGCCCACCAGACGACAGCCAGCGCAAATGGCGACAGCACAAACCACCAGTCCCAGTTGGCTACCGGGCCGATTTCAAGGTACTTCAACGCCATTAGAACAATGCCGATTCCGACGAAATACATGTTGGACTCCTGAAATTTGTCACATTTTCCGACCGTTTCAGGTCAACCGCAATCACTACAATGACGTTGACGACAATGTAACCCAATCTCCCACTACGCCACGAGGACAAAGATGAAATCCAGCCTACTCGCCAAACTCGCCGCTTCAGCCCTGCTGGCCTTGGCCGCACCTGCTTTTGCCGACCAGGCGCTCGCCACAGCCAAAAACTGCATGGCTTGCCACGCGGTCGACAAAAAACTCGTGGGCCCGGCTTACAAGGAAGTTGCCGCCAAGTATGCCGGCGACAAGTCCGCCGTGGACAAACTGGCCGCCAAAATCCTCAAGGGCGGCTCGGGCGTGTGGGGCGCGGTACCCATGCCGGCCAACGCGCAGGTCAATGACGCAGAAGCCAAAAAATTGGCCGCCTGGGTTTTGGGCGCGAAATAACCGCAAAATTTGATTCGGCCACGGTACCCGGCGCTGGCCCGCGCAAGACAAAAAGCCCGTTTTCACGGGCTTTTTGCTTTTTTTATGCGCCGAGGACTCAGAACGAGCGTGGCAAGCCCAACAAGTGTTCCGCAACGTAGGAATACACCAGGTTGGTGGAAATTGGCGCCACCTGGTAAAGCCGGGTTTCGCGAAATTTGCGTTCCACATCGTATTCGCAGGCAAAACCGAAGCCGCCATGGGTTTGCAAACACACGTTGGCCGCCTCCCAGGAGGCTTTGGCGGCCAGGTATTTCGCCATGTTAGCCTCGGCGCCGCAGGGCTGTTTGGCGTCAAACAGGGCGCATGCCTTGAAGCGCATCAGGTTGGCGGCCTCGGTTTCGATGTAGCTGTCGGCAATCGGAAACTGGATGCCCTGGTTTTGCCCGATCGGGCGGTTGAACACTACACGGTCGCTGGCGTAGCGGCGGGCTTTGTCAACAAACCAATAGGCGTCGCCAATGCATTCGGCGGCGATCAGGGTGCGTTCGGCGTTCAGTCCGTCCAGGATGTAACGAAAGCCCTGGCCTTCTTCGCCGATCAGGTTTTCAGCCGGGATTTCCAGGTTGTCGAAAAACACCTCATTGGTCTCGTGGTTCACCATGTTGGCGATAGGCCGCACAGCCATTCCATTGCCGATGGCGTCCTTGAGGTTGACGATGAAGATCGACATGCCTTCGGATTTCTTTTTTACCTCGGCCAATGGGGTGGTGCGGGCCAGCAGGATCATCAAGTCCGAGTGCTGTATGCGTGAAATCCAGACTTTCTGGCCGTTGACGACATACCGGTCGCCTGCCTTGACGGCGGTGGTTTTGAGCTGAGTGGTGTCTGTGCCGGTGGTGGGCTCGGTCACCGCCATGGACTGCAGGCGCAATTCGCCGCTCGCGATTTTTGGCAGGTAGCGTTTCTTTTGCGCCGCCGAGCCATGGCGCAGCAAGGTGCCCATGTTGTACATCTGCCCATGGCAGGAGCCCGCGTTGCCGCCCGAAAAATTGATTTCTTCCATGATGACCGAAGCCTCTGTCAGGCCAAGGCCGGAGCCGCCGTATTCGGCTGGAATCAGCGCGGCCAACCAGCCGGCCTTGGTCAAGGCGTCGACAAAGCTTTCGGGGTAGGCGCGTTCATGGTCCACTTTTTGCCAGTAGGCCGAGTCAAAACTGCCGCAAAGGGCGCGCAGGGCTTCGCGCAGATCTTGGTGCGCGTCAGGGGTCGGGATTTGGGTTTTCATGGACTGCCAACTTTAACCCGGCTTTGCGCCAATTTCCGGCCGATTCGAATGCAACAATCCAGTGATGAAAAAAGAACAGATTGAACCGTTTTTCGCAAGCCTGCGCGCGGCCAATCCCCATCCGGCGACCGAGCTTGAGTACACCAGCGTGTTTGAGCTCCTGGTCGCCGTGTTGCTGTCCGCCCAGGCCACGGATGTGTCGGTCAACAAGGCCACACGCAATCTGTTTGCGCATGCGAACACGCCACTGGCCCTGCTGGCGCTGGGTCTGGATGCCCTTGAAACCCAAATCAAAACCATCGGCCTGTACCACAGCAAGGCCAAACACCTCTTGCAGACTTGCCGAATCCTTGTCGACCACCATGGCGGCCAGGTGCCGCGCACGCGCGAGGCCCTGCAAGCCCTGCCCGGCGTGGGACGCAAGACGGCCAACGTGGTGCTGAATTCGGCGTTTGGCGAAGCCACCATGGCGGTTGACACCCATATCTTCCGGCTGGGCAACCGCACCGGCCTGGCGCCAGGCAAAACACCGCTGGAAGTTGAGCTCAAGCTGCTCAAACGCATTCCCTCCGGCTACCTGGCAGATGCGCACCACTGGTTGATCCTGCACGGGCGCTATGTTTGCCAGGCCCGAAAACCTTTGTGCGGGCAATGCGGCGTCAGCCGGTACTGCGGGTACAAATTCAAAAACAGCCATGACCGGGATTGAGCCGCGCACCGTGATAGTGCTGACTGGCGTGATGAGCGGCCTGATGTCCCTGGTGCTGTATTCACTGCAGCGCAACTACCCGCCTTCCATCAAGGGTTTGCGCCAGTGGTCGGGCGCGCTGCTGGTCCTGTTCATCGCGGGCGTCTTGACGGCGGTGCGCGGGCGCATTCCCGATTCGCTCTCGATCACCTTGGCCAAGTTGGCTTTCCTGCTGATCGACCTTGACAATTTCAAGGCTGTCAACGACACCCACGGGCACCAGGTTGGCGACCAGGTGCTGGTCAATTTTGTGGTCAAGGTGCGGGCCAATTTGCGCTTGCCGGACCAACTGGGGCGGTATGGCGGCGAAGAGTTCCTGGTGCTGTTGCCGGAAACCTCGCAGGACGAGGCGCTCATGGTCGCCAACCGCATCCGCGAAGCCTGCACCGTGCAGGACAGGACACCCGTTTGCACGGTCAGCATCGGCGTGGCGACCAACAAGGGCGCCGCAGACGCGGTGGACGCCATGCTGGCGCGCGCCGACGCAGCCTTGTACCTGGCCAAGGCCAATGGCCGAGACCGGGTCAAGACGGGCTGATAGACTCAAGTCGGTGCCATGCGCCCGCCGTCATGATCGGAATTGACCCCAAAACAGTTTTGCTGATGGCGGGCAGTCTGGGCATGGTGATGGCGCTGGTGCTGTTTTTGCTCAAGCGCAGTTACCCGCCGACGATACGGGGAATCGGGCTTTGGGCCATGTCGAGGTCATGTCGTTTGTGGCAGGCGGGCTGTTTTCGACCGCAAACACACTGCCCGCGTTTCTGTCCATTTCGCTGCCAAGCACACTCGATGCGATGTTGATGCGGGCGGACAATGCCATGTACCGTGCCAAGTCAAAAGGCCGCAACCGCGTCGAAGTCATTTAAATTCTGGAAAGCGAGGATCAGAATTCCAGTGCCGCCAGAGCTGGCCGGTAAATTCATCAAGTTCCACGACATGGTTTCGCCCCAGATGTGCGGTCTGGCAGCGCATTTTGCCAACCACAGGCCAGCCACCTGCTCCAGCCGCCCTCAGCTTCTCTTGGACAGCAGGCTCACGTAATCATGCTGGTGCGTGTTGATGGTGGAGACCCGGTATTCGACCGGTTTTTCGCCAAACGTCAGGGCCACACGGTGGACTTCCAGCACCGGCAGGCCCGGCGCGATGCCCAGGACCCGCGACGCCTCCCGGCTGGCCGATGCGGCGCGTGCGCGCTCCTGGGCCCGCAGCACGGTGATGCCGTAATCGTGCTGGTAGAGGTGATAGACCGTGCTTTGCCGGTCAACGAAGCGTTTTTCGGTCAATCCCTTGAAGGTCAACGCAGAAATCGCGAAGCGGTCAAACACCACCGGGCGTCCCGCCAGCTTGAGGCGGTTGCCAATCCGGAAAACCGGGTCCAGCAGGCGCAAGCCCAGCGCGGTGGCCTCTTCCTCGGATGCGCGGGCCCGCTCGAATGACACGCATTCAACGTCCGGGTATTCCAGCGCCTGCGTGTTTTCGAGGCTGCGTTTTTCAACATGGAAGAACTGGAACAGGAAACGGTCGTTGTTGTGGGTGACGACAAAAGTGCCCTTGCCCTGGCGCCGGATCAGCACATGTTCCAGCACCAGTTCATCGACTGCTTTTCGCAAGGTGCCGACACTGACCGCCAGGCTCCGGGATATCGCCGATTCACTGGGCAGGCAGTCCCCGGGGGCATATCGCCCGCTCTCGATCAGCCTGACCAGGGTGCGTTTGACCTGCCGGTACAGGGGAATGCCGCCGCTGTCCAGGATGGGCGAGAGGTCTACAGTCTCAAAAATCGACCGGTGTTTGCCGAATGCCATTCTGCGGATTCTAGAACGCCTTTCCCTATTCATTCATGTCATCCATATGACTTCGTTGACAAACGGATTCAAGCCTCTAGACTGCGGTTTGCATTTCACTTATTGAAGCGGAGACTTGATGATTCATTTTGTATTGCACGACGCCAGAGACACCGTGGCCGTCGTGGTGGTTGAAGGTGTAAAAACAGGCGATGCCCTGACCGGCTGGATCATGGACGAAGACAAGACCATCCAGTTGCAGGCCCGCCAGGACATCCCCATCGGCCACAAGATTGCGCTGAAAGACATGGCCACCGGAGACACCGTCTGGAAATATGGCATCGACATGGGCAAGGTGGTGGCACCGATCCAGACAGGGCAACACGCCCACGTTCACAACATCAAAACCAAACGGTGGTAATTTCATGCCAGTCATCGATAAAAACACAACTTTCCTCGGTTACCGCCGCGAAAACGGCCGCGTTGGCGTTCGCAACCACGTCATCATCCTGCCGCTGGACGACCTGTCCAACTCTGCTGCGGAAGCCGTGGCCCACAACATCAAGGGCGCCATGGCGATACCGCACTCCTATGGCCGCCTTCAATTCGGCGCCGACCTTGACCTGCACTTTGCCACCATCATTGGCACAGGCTGTAACCCCAACGTCGCGGCGGTTGTCGTCATTGGCATTGAAGACGGCTGGACACAAAAGGTCGTCGAGGGCATCCGCACGACTGGCAAGCCCGTGGTCGGGTTTGGCATTGAGTTGCATGGCGACCACGACACCATCATGCGCGCAAGCAAGGCCGCCCGAGAGTTCGTACAAACCGCCAGCGAGAAACAGCGCGAAGTCTGCAACATCTCTGAGCTGTGGGTCTCCACCAAATGCGGCGAGAGCGACACCACCAGCGGCTGCGGCGCAAACCCCACCGTGGGCGACGCGTTTGACAAGCTGCACCCGCTGGGCAGCTACCTGTGTTTCGGCGAAACCACCGAATTGACCGGCGGCGAGCAGATCGTGGCCGCACGCTGCGCCAATGATGCCGTGCGCGAGAAATTCATGTTCATGTTCAATCGCTACCAAGACGTCATCAATCGCCACAAGACCAGCGATCTGTCCGACAGCCAGCCGACCAAGGGCAACATTGCCGGCGGACTGACCACCATCGAAGAAAAGGCTTTGGGAAACATCCAGAAAATCGGCAAGAAGTGTACGGTTGACGGTGTGATTGACAAGGCTGAAGTGCCCACCCACCCCGGCCTGTGGTTCATGGATTCGTCTTCCGCTGCGGCAGAAATGGTGACGCTGTGCGCAGCCTCGGGTTATGTGGTGCATTTCTTCCCCACGGGCCAGGGCAACGTCATCGGCAACCCTATCCTTCCGGTTATCAAGATCTGCGCCAACCCGCGCACGGTTCGCACCATGAGCGAACACGTCGATGTCGACACCACCGGCCTGTTGCAACGCGAACTTACGCTGGATCAGGCGGGTGACAAGCTGCTGGAATGCATGCTGCGCACCGCCAATGGGCGTCTCACCGCAGCCGAGGCATTGGGGCACCGCGAATTTTCGCTGACGCGCCTGTACGAATCGGCTTGAGGGCAAAAGCCATGGCGCGGATTGTCATCACCGAGTTCATGGACGAACGCGCCGTTGACCGGCTGCGGGCGCGGCACACTGTTGAATACGACCCCAAGCTGGTCGACGATGCGCCGCGCCTGATGGCGCGAGCCGCAAGCGCGGACGCCCTCATCGTGCGCAACCGGACCCGAGTGCGCGGCGATTTGCTGGCCGCGTTGAAGGCCTGCAAAGTGGTTGGACGGCTGGGTGTCGGGCTGGACAATATTGATGTGCCGGCGTGTGAGGCGCGTGGCATGGCCGTCATACCGGCAACGGGCGCAAATGCCCTGTCGGTGGCCGAATACGTCGTCGGCACAGCCATGCTGCTGCTGCGTGGGGCCTACCAGTCCAGCGCGGCGGTGGCAGGCGGGACATGGCCCAGAAGCGCCTTGTCAAACGGCCGCGAGATCGGTGGCAAGACACTGGGCCTGATCGGTTTTGGCTCGATTGGCCAGCTCACGGCGCAATTGGCCAAGGGTCTTGGAATGCACGTCATCGCCTTTGACGCGCTGATGGCGGCCAGTCATCCAGCATTTGCCCAAAGTGAGGTGCGCTGTGTCTCACTCGATGAACTGGTGCAGCAGTCTGACGTGGTGAGCCTGCATGTGCCACTGGTGGATTCCACCCGGGGCCTGTTTGACGCCAAACGCATCAAGGCGATGAAAACCGGCGCGGTTTTGATCAATACGGCGCGGGGCGGCATTGTTGACGAGGTGGCCCTGGGCGCAGCATTGAAGTCCAGGCAGCTGGGTGGCGCGGCAATCGACGTCTTCGGCACTGAGCCGCTGCCCCCGGCACCGCACTTTGAAGCCTGCCCCAACCTGGTCCTCACACCCCATGTGGCCGGGGTTACTTTTGAAGCCAACGAGCGGGTCAGTTTTCTGATCGCCGACAAGGTGTTGGAGGCATTGGCATGAAATTGACCGCAGCGGCACTGACAAGCCTGGTTGCAAGCGAATTGCGCAATGCCGGCGCCAACGCGGGCATGGCCGACGCCACCGCCCGCGCATTGGTTCTCGCTGAGTCCCAGGGCCTGGGCTCGCACGGACTGTCGCGGGTGGTCCAGTACGCGACCCATTTGCGCAATGGCCGCGTGAATGGCGCCGCCCTGCCCTGCGTGCTGCGTCAAAAAGGCGGTGCGCTGGTGGTGGATGCCCAGGAAGGGCTGGCCTTTGCGGCCTGCGAACTGGCTGTCAAGGAAGCGATTGCCGCCGCGCGAACCAACGGCGTTGCATTTGCCGGCGTGGTGCGCAGCCACCATTGCGGCGTGGTGGTGGATCACCTGCGTGCCGTTGCTGCCGCTGGCATGGTAGGCCTGGGCTTCACCAATTCACCGGCCGCCATGCCCGCTGCGGGCGGGCGCCACGCCATTTTCGGCACCAATCCGGTGGCCGCTGTTTTTCCGCGCCGTAATGCAGATCCGCTGATGATCGACCTGTCATTGAGCGAAGTGGCGCGCGGCAAACTGATGGTCGCTGCCAAGCAGGGCCAGGCCATTCCCCATGGCTGGGCGCTGGACGAAGCAGGCCAAGCCACCAATGACCCCAAGGCCGGCCTGACCGGCATGATGTTGCCCTTTGGCAGCGGCCCGCTGTCGTCGCCCAAAGGCGCCATGCTGGCACTGATGGTCGAGCTTTTGGTGACGGCGGTGATTGGCGCCAACTTTGGCTTTGAGGCGTCCAGCTTTTTTGTCGATGCAGGCAACCGGCCCGGCATTGGCCAGGCCTTCATCGTGATCGACCCCGGCGCGCTGGCCGGCAACAGCCAGTTTCTGGACCGGGTCGAGGTGTTGGTGGCCGAAATGCTGAAGGACGATGGCGTGCGCTTGCCGGGCGCCCGCCGCGAGCAGTTGCGGCGCAAAGCCGAGGCTGACGGCCTGGACGTTGGCGATGCGCTGGTGGAATCCTGGACAAATATGACGCCATGAAACAGCTTTCTGAACTGCGCAGCCGGCGCTGGTTTGCCGACACCGGCATGCGGGGCTTTGCGCACCGTCAGCGCATGCAGCAACAGGGCTGGCGGCGCGAGGACGTGATGGACAAACCCATGGTGGCCATCATCAACACCTGGAGCGACCTGTCGCCCTGCCACGCCCACCTGAGGGAGCGGGCCGAGTCCATCAAAAAAGGCATCCTGATGGCGGGCGGTTACCCGGTCGAATTGCCGGCCATGAGCCTGGGCGAAGTCATGGTCAAACCCACCACCATGCTGTACCGCAATTTCCTGGCGATGGAAGTCGAGGAGCTTTTGCGCAGCCTGCCCTGTGACGGCGTGGTGTTGCTAGCCGGCTGCGACAAGACCACACCCGGCACGGTGATGGGTGCCATCAGCATGGACATCCCCACCATCTTTTGCCCGGCCGGCCCCATGCTCAACGACCGGCATGTGCAGGGGGGTGTGAGCCGCAGCATTGGCGCTGGCACGCATACCCGCATGTTTTGGGACGAATACCAGGCGGGCAAACTCAGTGGTTCTGAATTGATAGCGCTTGAATCAAGAATGACGAGGACTCCAGGCACATGCAACACCATGGGCACGGCTTCAACCATGACCGCCATCGTGGAAGCGCTGGGCCTCGCGCTGCCCGGCGCCAGCAGCATTCCAGCCATGGACTCGGCCCACATCCGCATGGCCACCTCGTGCGGGGAACGCATTGTCGGCATGGTTTGGGAAGACCTCAAGCCTTCGCGGCTGTTGACCCGTGGCTCCTTTCAAAATGCCCTGGCCGTGCAGATGGCGCTGGGGGGTTCGACCAATGCCGCCGTGCACATCATCGCCATGGCACGCCGCGCCGGCATCGACCTGACGCTGGCCGATCTGGATGCTATGGGGCGGCGCGTGCCGGTGCTGGCCAACCTGTTTCCCAGTGGCGACCGCCTGATGGAAGACTTTTACTACGCTGGCGGTCTGGCCGCCTTGATGAAGACCGTTGCGCCGGAGCTGAGTTTGAACGAATTGACCGTGACTGGCCGCAGTGTTGCCAACAATATTGAAAACGCCGTTGTCAACGATGCGGCAGTGATTCGCCCCCTGGACAATCCGGTCAGCACCCTGGGTGCCCTGGCTGTGTTGCAAGGTAATCTGGCACCACAGGGTGCCGTGATCAAACCCAGCGCCGCCTCTGAACGTCTGTTGGTACATACGGGAAAAGCGCTGGTCTTTGACAGCCAGCCCGAGATGCTCAAAGCCATGGCCGACGAGTTACTGGACTGTGATGAAAACACCGTGCTGGTGTTGCGCAATGCCGGCCCGGTGGGTGCGCCCGGGATGCCCGAATGGGGCAACCTGCCCATCCCCAAAAAACTGTTGAAAACCGGCGTACGCGACATGTTGCGCCTGTCGGACGCACGGATGAGCGGCACCCACTACGGCACCTGCGTGCTGCACATATCGCCCGAGTCGGCTGTGGGTGGGCCCCTGGCCCTGGTTCAAACCGGCGACATGATCGAACTTGACGTGCCGGCGCGGCGCTTGCACCTGGCGATCAGTGACGACGAACTGGCCCGGCGCCGGGCCCTGTGGCAGGCCCCGGTGCCGGTGTTCAAACGCGGCTTCACGCGCCTGTACCAGGACCACGTGACGCAGGCCCATGAGGGTTGTGATTTCGATTTTCTGCAAGGCACGGCGCCAACCCCCGAGCCGGTCATTTTCTAAGGATGCTTCATGCAAAACCCGTTCAAGACCCTGCTCGCACGCACCGATTTCCCCGCCGGTTACGCCGTCGGCACCTGGGTCATGTCGGCGTCGCCGGTGGTGGCCGAGGCCGTGGGTTGTGCCGGCTTCGACTGGGGCGTGGTTGATATGGAACACACCCCGCTGGACCTGCTGGACTTGGTCCACATGCTGCAGGCGGTGGCGGGCACGCCCATGCTGCCGATCACGCGGGTGCCGTGGAACGACACCGTGATGGTCAAACGCGTGCTGGATGCCGGTGCACAGACCCTGCTGTTCCCCTTTATTCAAAACGCCGATGAAGCCCGAAACGCGGTGGCTGCCGCCAAGTACCCGCCGCACGGCGTGCGCGGCATGGCCGGCATGAGCCGGGGCTCGCGTTTTGGCACGGTCAAGGACTATTTCAAGGTAGCCAACGAAACCGTCACAGTGATCCTGCAAATCGAAACCCCCGAAGCCATGTCGCGCCTGGAAGAAATTGCCGGTGTGCCGGGCGTGGATTCGCTGTTTTTTGGCCCCGGCGATTTGAGCGGCGCCATGGGCCATGTGGGCAACCTGATGCACGACGATGTCGTCAAGCTGATGGCTGACGGCGTCAGGCGCTGCCACGCTATGGGCAAGCCGGTGGGCACGGTGGGCGGCACACCGGAGGCCGTCGCCACCTACCGTGCCTCGGGCTTTGACTACATTGGCTGCGCCTCCGACCTGGGTTTGATGATGCGCAGCTTCTCGGCGGTGCTCTCAAGCATACGCGCCCAGGACATCAAGATCCACAGCCAGGGTTATTGAAGGTGGCCAGTGTTGAACTCAAACAGGTCGTCAAGACCTACGACGGCAAGGCCACCGTCATCCACGGCATAGACCTGCAGATCCAGCATGGCGAGTTCGTGGTGTTTGTCGGGCCTTCTGGCTGCGGCAAAAGCACCCTGCTGCGCATGATTGCCGGGCTGGAAGAGATCTCGGGCGGCGATGTCATCATTGACGGCAAACGCGTCAACGACGAGCCGCCACGCAACCGCGACATTGCCATGGTGTTCCAGGACTACGCGCTGTACCCGCACAAGAGCCTGTACGACAATATGGCCTTTGGCCTGCGCCTGCGCAAAACGCCCGAAGACGAAATCAAACGGCGGGTGATGGACGCGGCCCGCCTGCTGCGCATCGAGCACATGCTGGAGCGCAAACCAGCCGCACTCTCGGGCGGCCAGCGCCAGCGCGTGGCGATTGGCCGGGCCATCGTGCGCCAGCCCAAGGTGTTTTTGTTTGACGAGCCGCTGTCGAACCTGGACGCCCAGTTGCGCGGCGAGATGCGCACCGAGATCAAGAAGCTGCACCAGCGCCTGGGCGCCACCATCATCTACGTCACACACGACCAGGTTGAGGCCATGACGCTGGCGGACCGCATTGCGGTCTTGAGCGCCGGCCACAAGATGCAATACGCCACGCCACACGAAATCTACAACACACCTGCCGCGCTGTTTGTGGCCGGCTTCACCGGCTCCCCGCCCATGAATCTGGTGCCTTGCACGGTGCAGGCCGGACAGGCCGATCTGGGCGAAGGCCTGGCGCTTCAACTGCCCGCAAGCCTGTCTGACAGGGCGGGTGCCGGCGGGCCATTCACATTTGGCATCCGGCCGGAGAACATCGCGCTGGCACCCCAGGCCGGCAGCATTCAGGCCGACGCCACTGTGGTGCTGACAGAACCGCTGGGCGCGGAAACCCTGGTCACCTTCAAATGTGGCGCCAACGAACTGGTGGCACGTTGCCCGGCCAGTTTTGACATGAAGCCCGGCAGCCAAGTGCCGGTCTATCTGGCTCAGCCGCACATGCACCTGTTCGACCGGTCCAGTGGGCACGCGCTACGCTGACGGCTTGCCGATCAGGTTTGAAAATACTATCGAAAAAATAGCTGAGTATTTATATTCCACGAGGGCCATAGCCTGTTTTTTTTGGAAAATTCCATGTTAGACCTTAAATGAACGAGATTCAAGGGATGAAGCAGACTCAGCAGTTAATCCGTTACGGCATCATTGGCTGCGGCAGCATGGGCCGTGAGCATATTCTGAATTTGCTGGCGCTGGAGGCCTGCACCGTCACGGCCCTGGCCGACACGAACCTTGCCAGCCGGGAAGCCGCGCTTGAACTGCTCAGCGGCGCGGCAACCCAGCCCAAAGTTTTTGAGCGTTACCAGGACTTGCTGGAATCGGGCCTGTGTGATGCGGTGGTCATCGCCACTCCCAATTTCACCCACGTCGAGGTCATGCGCCATGCACTGCCCACCGGCGCGCACCTGCTGATCGAAAAACCGCTTTGCACCACGGTGGCCGATTGCGCCGAGCTGGTTCAAAAGGCCAAAGCCCGCAAACCCATCGTCTGGGTCGCCCAGGAATACCGCTACATGCCACCGGTGGCCGAAATGATCCGTCTCGCGCACGAGGGGGCGGTGGGCACATTGCACCAGGTGGCGATCCGCGAACACCGCGAGCCCTTCTACCCCAAGGTGGATGACTGGAACCGCTTCACGGCCAACACCGGCGGCACCCTGGTGGAAAAATGCTGCCACTATTTCAACTTGATGGAATTTATCCTGCAGGAACAGGCCGTGCGTGTTTTTGCGTCGGGTAACCAGCGCGTGAACCATCTGGATGAGCGCTACGCCGGCCCGAACGGCCAAACCGTGCCCGACATTCTCGACAGCGCCTACGTCATTGTCGAATACCCTAGTGGCGCGCGCGCCATGCTCGACCTGTGCATGTTCGCCGAAAACTCCACTGACAACGAGCAGATCGTCATCGTTGGTGATGAAGGCAAGCTCGAATCGCTGATTCCCTCGCTGGTGCTGCGCCATGGCCGGCGCGAGGACTGGGGCACGCGCAAGGTCTGGGGCCAGCCCTCGGGCAGCGGCCGAGGCGTGGCCACCCGGCGCGTGTGGGACACGAATATCCGCTACGCCGGGCAGCATTTTGGCGCGTCTTACATTGAGCACCAGCGTTTTGCCCACGCCATCCGCAATGGCCTGCCGCCCGAGGTGTCGCTGGAGGATGGCATGCGTTGTGTTGCCGTGGGTCTGGCCGCGCACCGAAGCATTGAAACTGGTCTGCCCGTCGCTCTGGCCGACGTATTGCCTGCGAAGGCTTGACACCATGAGCTTCGCCCTCTACCCCTCATTGACCAACAAGGTCGTCTTCATTTCTGGCGGCAGTTCCGGCATTGGCGCGGAAATCGTCAAGGCCTTTGCGGTACAGGGCTCACAAGTTGCTTTTTGCGGCACCAAACCAGACGGCGCAGAGGCCTTGATCGCAGAGATCGCCCAGGCCGGCCATCTGGCGCCGCATTACGAAGCCTGTGATGTCAGGGACATTCCTGCGCTGCAAGCCATGCTGGAACGTGTCCACAACAAACTGGGCGTGATTCAGGTGCTGGTCAACAACGCCGGCCGCGACGACCGGCATTCGCTGGACGAACTCACCCCAGAATACTGGGACAACTGCCTCAACCTGAATTTGCGCCACCAGGTATTCGCTACACAAATAGTAGCTAGACAGCTAAAGAAATCGCGGGCCAACGGTTCAATTGTCAATATGGGCAGCGTCGGCTGGATGCGCGGCCGGCCCAACCTGATTGGCTACTCGGCCGCCAAGGCCGCGATTTCGGGCATGACACGCAGCCTGGCGCGTGAGCTCGGCGAGTTTGGCATCCGCGTCAACGCCCTGGTCCCCGGCGCGATCCAGACCGAGCGGCAAACGGCGCTGTGGCGAAACCCGGAAGAAGACAAAAAATACATAGAGCTCCAGTGCCTGAAATTCCGCCTTGAAGGCATCCATGTGGCGCGGCCCACCCTGTTTCTGGCCAGCGACGACAGCGATGGCATCACCGGGCAAAACCTCATAGTGGACGCCGGACTGGCTCAGGCCTCTGTGGTAGGTTGATCAAGTCGCAAAAATCAAGAAAGATGCACCAGTCGGCATAGCTGTGGTCATGTCCACCGTCACGAAAATGGATCGCAATCCGTTCTGGCACACCCAAAAGCGTAAACGGCCTGGGCGGCTCGGTGGGTCAACAAGGTACCCGCCGGATTGGCCCATAAATCGTCACGGGCTTCGGTCGTCAGCAAGGCTCTTGGGGCAACCAGGGCTTTGAGGAAATTTCAAGCCGGTTGAATTGCGCAAACACAAAGCCCCGCGCCAAAACTTCAGCGATGACAGCATCGGTCGCGTAGTGCCAGCAGGCATCACCATTCACAACCACGGCAAAGGGGCCTTGACCTGTGGGCACAAAAATGCGCAACAAAAAAGCCGGACGGCCATCAGTTTCCACGCGGCAGCTCATCAATCTGGCATTGCCAAAAAGCCTGACCACTGCACTGAAGAACCACACACCGGGTCTGCTGTGGAACCGGCGGAAACTCGCCATACGCCGGCCCCAGAATGTGGTGACGAACTTCCTCTCGCCGGGCCTGCCATTGGCCTGCCGTTGTTACCGGCTTTCCAGAATCAAATTGCAGCAATTCAGGCAGTGCCACGCCAGCCGGCAGAACCAGTTTCGGGGTCAGGTCATTCATATGAATTGCTCCGTACAAACCATAGGAGACTTGATGCGGTTTTACTCTAGGATTGGGCCTGGACAGATCGTGATTTCCCCTACTCCTGAAAGCCCCAATCATGTTAGCTTCTTTTGACAAAAGCCAGGTCACCCTTCTTGCCACTGCACTGCTGGCAATGCCGCTGACCGCGCTGGCCACCGATATCCGCGTCATGTGTTACCAGGACGGCGTCGAGTGTGACGTCACCGCTGAGCTTGCCAAGCGTTTTGAAGCACAAAACCCCGGCATAAAAGTGATCCTGGACACGGTCCCGTACAAGACCATCAACGAGCAGTTGCCGGTGCAACTGGCCGCCGGACAGGGCCCCGACATCGCCCGTGTGACCGATCTGGGAGGCTTGTCGAAATACTACATGGACATCAGTGCCTACGTGAAAGACAAGGCCTACTGGGAGGCGAATTTTGGCGCCACCCTGCCCTGGCTGCGGCCGAGCGCCGGCGACAAGGGCATCTACGGCTTCATGTCGCAACTCACCATGACCGGGCCCTATGTCAACAAGACCCTGTTCGAGCAGGCCAAGATCGCCCTGCCCGGCCCCAAAGCCACTTGGGACGAATGGGTTGACGCGAGCCGCAAGGTTGCCAAAGCCACCCAGACACCCGCCGCCTTGGCCTGGGACCGCTCTGGCCACCGCTTTGCCGGTCCGGCCATTAGTTATGGCGCCAAAATTTTTGACGCCAAGGGCGATCTGGTGCTTGACGACGGCTACAAGACCACGGTCAACAAGTTTGTGGCCTGGCACAAAGACGGCGCCATGCTCAAGGAAGTCTGGGGCGGCTCGGGCGGCTCCAGCTACGCTGACTCGATTGGCGAATTCAAAAATGGCCGGGTCGCGATGGTGCTGTCGGGTTCGTGGCAAATCAACCGCCTGCAAAAAGACATTGGCACTGCGTTTGACTGGGTTGCCGTGCCCAACCCCTGCGGCCCTGCGGCCTGCACTGGCATTCCGGGTGGCGCGGCCTGGGTGGCGCTCAAAACTTCCAAGTCGCCCAAAGAAGTCGGCATGTTTCTGGACTTCATGGCGCAGGAAGCCAACTACGCCGAATTCACGGGCAAAACCAATAACATTCCAGCCCACGCCGGCCTGGCCAAAAAGGGCGTGACCTACCCCGGCGCCACGCCGCAGGCGCGCGCTGCGCTTGGCACGTTCAGCGCCGGCGTCGCCAGCCTGTCGCCTGTGGCTTACCAGTTTCAGGGCTACAAATTCAACCGCGCCATCATGTTGCCGACGGTCACTCGCGTCACGCAGGCCATCGTGGGCGAGATGAGCGCCGATGAAGCCATGACCAAGATCGCTGCCGACATGGTTGACGCCGTCAAGCAGGCACAGAAGTAGCCCCTGCCCGTCAAGGACTTGCCTTGCCCTTGGTGACGCGCCTGCTCGGCATTTTTTTCAACCTGTTCGAGCCTTTGTTCAGGGCCGGACAGCGCCACTTGGGCATGTCGCGGATTGGCTGGCTGTTTGTAGGGCCCAACCTGCTGGTGTTTGGCCTGTTTACCTTCCTGCCCATCCTCATCAATTTTGTTTATGCGACCTCCGGCGGCGTCAAGCTGATGCCCTTTGAGCGGCCCTTCACAGGCGCAGAAAACTTCGGCATCCTGTTTGAATGCCGGGATTATTTTGACATCCAGACCTGCCGCAAAGACATTTTCTGGCGCGCGATTTTCAACACCGTCAAGTTCAGCCTGATCCAGGTGGTGCTGATGGTGCTGCTGTCGCTGTTGACCGCCCTGGTGCTGAATCGCAAAATCATGGGGCGCGGATTCTGGCGCGGCGTTTTCTTTTACCCCGTCTTGCTGTCGCCAGTGGTGGTGGCATTGATCTGGAAGTGGCTGTTGCAAAGCCAGGGGGTTTTCAATGCTGGCCTGGTCGCAGCCGGTTCGACGCCGGTGGACTGGTTGACCGACGCACATTGGGCGTTTTTCTGGACCATCTTCGTATCGATCTGGGCGCACATGGGTTTTTACACGCTGATCCTGCTGGCCGGCTTGCAGGCCATCCCCAAGGACATGTACGAAGCGGCCGAAATGGACGCGGCAACGCCCTGGCG
>JANMVT010000225.1:0-5287 GCA_031392945.1 Rhodoferax sp.
TCGCAATTGGCGTCGTACTTTGAGTCTGGCGTGCTCAAGGCCGACGTCGCGCTGCTGCAGGTTTCACCGGCTGACGCAGAGGGTTACCACAGCCTGGGTTGTGCGGTCGACTATGTGTGGAGCGCCGCGCAGGCCGCGCGCGTCATTTTGGTGGAAATCAACCCGAACGTGCCGCGCACCCGCTCGGCCTGCCGCTTGCATGAGAGCCGTGTGGTTGTCGCGCGCGAGAGCGACATCGCGCTGTCCGAAGTCCCGAATGAAGAACCGGACGAGCGGCAACTCATCATCGGCCGCAACGTGGCGCGGCTGGTGCCCGACGGCGCGATCATCCAATTGGGCATCGGCAGCATGGCCGCAGCGGTCGCGCGGGCGCTGTCACAGCACCGTGGACTCCGGGTTCGATCCGGCATGGTGGGCGACTGGCTGCCGGAACTGGTGGCCAGCGGCGCGATCGACACCACAGATCGCGAGGCGTGCATGGCCTCGCTCGCGGTCGGCACCCGCAGCCTTTATGATTTCGCTGGCCCGCACGGTCCCCTCACCTTCGCACCACCGGCGCAACTGGTCGCACCGGGCAACCCTTTGGCTGGTGCGCCCTTCATGGCGATCAATTCCGCGCTTGAGGTGGACGTGTTCGGACAGGCCAACGCAGAGTTCGTTGGCACGCGCTATGTCGGTGCGGTCGGCGGGCAATCCGACTACTTCCGCGCGGCGCGGCGCTCTGCGGGAGGGCTCGCCATCATTGCCCTGCCCGCCACCGTCGGTGCTGGATCGAAAAGCCGCGTGGTGGCACGCATCGCCAGCGCCTATGTGACCGCGGCGCAAAGTGACGTCGATGTCATCGTCACGGAATATGGTGTGGCCGACATCCGGGCGACGACGCTGGATGAGCGGCGCAGGCTGATCGCAGCCCTGGCCGAACCGCAGCATCGTGCCGCGCTGAACAAGACAGAGGAGCAAGTCCATGCGTGACCAGAGCCGCAGAACCCGAGCCGAGTCAACGGAGGCAGCCAGAAGGTCTGCGCGCGTGGACTTTCCAGTTTCTTTTTTAACGGAGTTAGACATGAACAGATCGAACCTGACACGGCGGGCTGCTATGACAGGCATCGCCGCCATCGCTTGCGGCATCGCACCCGGCCTGTCTTTTGCAGATGATTTGACTCCTATCAAAATAGCCGTCGGCTTCCCCCCCGGTGGCTCGGGTGACCTGTTCGCCCGGATCCTGGCCGAGGCACTGCGCGAGGAACTGAATCGCCCGGTACTGATCGAGAACAAGCCCGGTGCGGGCGGCCTGACGGTGGCGGTAGGATTTCTGCGCGCACCCAAGGACGGCAGCCAGCTGATGCTGGCCACCGGCTCGACAGCGGTGTCGGCACCGATCTCGCGGGCCAAGCCACCCTACAACCCGGTGGAAGACTTTCAATGGATCGCACTGCTGTCCAACGCGCCTTTCGTGATCGCCATCAACCCTGCGCTGCCGGTGACAGATCTCAAGGGCCTGGTCGCCTATGCCAAGGCACGGCCCAACAAACTGTCTTACGGCCACGCCGGGCTGGGCACCACGGTGCACTTGGCCGCCGAGCTGTTCAAGGAGCAGGCGGGCATTGACGTGGCCGACATTGCCTACGCGGGCAGCGCGGGCGCCATCACCGACACGATTGCGGGCAACGTGCATTTCATCGTGGAGACATCGGGTGCGCTGCTGCAATACCACAAGGTCGGCAAGCTGCGCATCATCACCACGATGGCCGAGGCGCGCGAGAAAATCGCGCCTGAAATCCCGACCTCGCGAGAAGCGGGTTATGACTTGCTGGCGGGCACGTCCAACCTGCTGGCCGCGCCGCTGGGCACGCCGCGTGAGGTGATTGAGCCAATTGCCAAAGCGGTGGGGCGCGTGATGGACCGCCCGGCGATCCAGGAGCGCCTGGCCGCGCTTGGCATCCAGCCCATCACCAAATCCAGTCCGGCACAGGCGCAGGCGTTTGTGGCGAGTGAAGTCGCACGCTGGTCGGCGGTGGTGAAGAAGCTGGGGATTGCACTCTGACGGTTTGGGAAAAGGATGGCCCCAAGACCGGATTCATGCGCCAAATCAGCTGAAAAACCGCTAAACACGGACAAACTACCCATCAAATATGCCTCTAGCCCTTGTGTACATTGCATAAGTAGCTATTATTAATATAGTATTGGACAAATCCATGCGTACCGCGCTGTGTGAAAAACTGGGCTGCGAGCTGCCCATCTTCGCTTTCTCCCACTGCCGTGACGTGGTGGTCGAAGTCACCAAGGCCGGTGGCTTTGGCGTGCTGGGTGCAGCAACCTTCTCCCCCGAGCAGCTTGAAGCCGAGTTGCGCTGGATCGACCAGCACGTGGCCGGTCGTCCCTATGGTGTGGACGTCATCATTCCTACCAAATACGACCACGAAGCCGAGCGCACCACCGAGGATTTGGAAAACCTGATTCCCGACGGGCACCGCGCTTTCATGGACAAAATCCTGGACGACGCAGGCGTGCCGCTGCTGCCCGCCGATGAGCGAGAGCGCGTGCACCGCGACATCGTCAACGGGCGCGGCAACATGACGCCAGACGGCGCACGGCGCCTGCTGCACGTGGCGCTGACGCACCCTCAGGTCAAGCTTGTAGTCAGTGCGTTAGGCTCGCCGCCGCCTGACGTGATGGCGCAGTTGCGCGCCGCCGGGGTGATGGTGGGCGCGATGTGCGGCAAGGGGGAGCATGCTGCGCGCCACGTGGCCGCGGGTGTAGATGTGATCGTGGCGCAGGGCACCGAAGCCGGCGGCCACACCGGCGAGATCGCCACCATGGTGCTGGTGCCGCAAGTCGTCGCCGCCTGCGGCGACAAAGTTGCCGTGCTGGCAGCGGGTGGCATTGCCAAGGGCAGCCAGATTGTTGCAGCGCTGGCGCTGGGCGCACAAGGCGTGTGGTGCGGCACACTGTGGCTGGGCACACGCGAGAGCGAGCTGGATCCGTTTGAGAAAGAAGTGCTGTTTGCCACCCGCACCGAAGACGCGGTGCGCCGCCGCGCGCGGACCGGCAAGCCCGTGCGCATGATCAAAAGCGCGATGTCAGAAGCGTGGGAGCAGCCCGGCGCGCCAAAGTACCTGCCCACGCCGCTACAGGGCATTCTGTACAACGAAGCCCACGCCCGCGTCGTGCGCGCCAAACGCAAGGATCTTTACTCCTTTCCGGCAGGCCAAGTGGTGGGCATGCTGACCGAAGAAACCTCGGTGCGCGACGTGATGGTGCAACTGCAAACCGAATACCTCGATACGATGGAGCGGCTGCGCAAACTCGCCCCCGCCGACAGCTGACCACAAGGGGAACGCAATGACCAACGCCCTCAATGACGCAATAGCCAACACATTAGCGAACGAAGTCCTGGTGGAACACATCGACGGCCTGGTGATCGTTACCATCAACCGGCCTGAGGCACGCAATGCCGTCAACCGCGCCGTGTCCTACGGCGTGTGCGAGGCGCTGGACGAGATGGACCACCGCAGCGACCTGCACATTGGCATCCTTACAGGCGCGGGCGGCAACTTCTGCGCCGGGATGGACTTGAAAGCCTTTCTGCGTGGCGAGGTGACCCGCGTCAAGGGCCGTGGCATTCTGGGCATCGCCATGACGCCGCCGCGCAAGCCGCTGATTGCTGCTGTCGAAGGCTACGCACTGGCAGGCGGGTTCGAGTCCGTGCTGGCGTGTGACCTGGTCGTTGCAGCGCGCAACGCGCAGTTTGGCCTGCCCGAGGTCAAGCGCGGCCTGGCAGCAGCTGCTGGCGGATTGATGCGCCTGCCACGCCTGATACCGCAGCGCATTGCGATGGAGGCGGCGCTGACGGGCGACATGATTTCTGCCGAGCGGCTGTGCCAATACGGGCTGATCAATGCGCTGGTGGAGCCAGGCCAGGCGCTGGAAGAAGCCAAGAAACTGGCGCGGCGCATCATGGCCAACGCGCCCCTGGCGGTGGCCGCAAGCAAGCAGGTGATCATCGAGCAGCGCGACTGGCCCATTGCCGAGATGTTTGCACGCCAGGAAGCGATCACCGGGCATTTGCTCAAATCCGCCGATGCGCGCGAAGGCGCAACAGCGTTTTCCGAACGCCGCGCGCCAGTTTGGAAGGGCGAGTGATCTCGCCTGCCACCCATTCGTCCACCACAGTCACCCTCATACCAATCACACGCCAAGGAACAGCCGCCATGCCCGCACTGCACCCCGAAGTTGAAAACCTGCTGGAGATAAGCCGCAAAGCCGGCGCCCGCCCGTTTCAGGATCTGACACCCGAGCAGGCACGTGCCGCCTACGCTGCCGGGCGGGACGTGCTGCAGCCCGCCACCGAAGACGTGGCTGCGGTGCGTGACGTAACGATACCGACGAAGAGCGGCAGCCTGACGCTGCGTGCTTACCGGGGCGCAGGCACACAACTCGACGAGACACTGCCCTGCCTGGTTTTCCTGCACGGCGGCGGCTGGGTCATTGGCGACCTGGAAAGCCACGACCGGGTCTGCCGCGCCCTGGCCAACCGCGCACGCATCTGCGTTGTTGCAGTGGACTACCGGCTGGCACCCGAGCACCGCTTTCCCGCCGCGCTTGACGACGGCGCGGCTGCGCTGCAATGGGCCAGCGACAACGCGCAAGCTTTGTCCATAGCGCCGGGGCGCATCGGCGTGGGTGGCGACAGCGCCGGTGGCAACCTGGCTGCCGTGCTGGCACTGATGGGGCGCGATGGCAGCGCGCCCGCCACCATGTTCCAGGCCTTGATTTACCCGGTGGTGGACTTGACGGCCAGCAGCGATTCTTACCGCCGCGTGACCTCGGGCGTGCCCCTGACGGCGGCAACAATGCATTACTTCATTGACCACTACACACCCGAGGCCAGTGACCGGCTGGACTGGCGGGCTTCGCCTTCGATGGCGGCCAGCCTGCGCAGCACGCCGCCCGCTTTGGTCGTCACCGTTGCCCATGACCCGCTGTGCGACGAGGGCCGTGGGTATGCACGGCGCTTGGAAGACGATGGCGTGCGCGTCACCGCCATCCACCTGAGCGACCATATGCACGGCATGCTGATGCACGGCCGGCTGATCCGCGCCAGCAACCTGATGGTCGATCACGTTGGCGCATTGATTGGCGAAGAATTGCACCGTGGCAAACCCACTGCTTAGCAGACCAATTTCACGCCTGACAATGCAAACCGCTTTGACCCTGCGCATCCGGAGAACTTCATGAGCGATTCAAACGAGACGAAACACGGGCATGTAGACGCCGTTGTCATCGG
>JANMVT010000254.1:0-2025 GCA_031392945.1 Rhodoferax sp.
AAATTACCAAGGAAGCATC
Organism: Rhodoferax sp.; assembly: GCA_031392945.1. Lineage (GTDB taxonomy): Bacteria > Pseudomonadota > Gammaproteobacteria > Burkholderiales > Burkholderiaceae_C > JANYCG01. The sequence goes on from JANMVT010000254.1 coordinate 20, forward strand.
ATGGGAAGAATTATCGGCATTGACTTAGGCACCACCAACTCCTGCGTGGCCATCATGGAGGGCAACACGCCCAAAGTGATCGAAAACTCTGAAGGCGCGCGCACCACGCCGTCCATCATCGCCTACCAGGACGGCGGCGAAGTGCTGGTGGGCGCATCGGCCAAGCGCCAGGCCGTGACCAACCCCAAGAACACGCTGTACGCCGTCAAGCGGCTGATTGGCCGCAAATTCTCAGAGAAAGAAGTCCAGAAAGACATCGATCTCATGCCCTACAAAATTGCCGCCGCCGACAACGGCGACGCCTGGGTGGAAGTGCGGGGCGAGCGCATGGCGCCCCAGCAGGTCAGCGCCGACGTGCTGCGCAAGATGAAGAAAACGGCCGAAGACTATCTGGGCGAAGCCGTCACCGACGCCGTCATCACCGTGCCCGCGTACTTCAACGACGCGCAGCGCCAGGCCACTAAAGACGCCGGCCGCATTGCCGGCCTGGACGTCAAGCGCATCATCAACGAACCGACCGCAGCGGCCCTGGCTTTCGGGCTGGACAAGCAGGAAAAAGGCGACCGCAAAATCGCCGTGTACGACCTGGGTGGCGGCACGTTTGACGTGTCCATCATCGAGATTGCCGATGTCGATGGTGAGAAGCAGTTTGAAGTGCTGGCCACCAATGGCGACACATTTTTGGGCGGAGAGGACTTCGACCAGCGCATCATCGAGTACATCATTGCCGAGTTCAAGAAAGACCAGGGCGTTGACCTGGGCAAAGACGTGCTGGCATTGCAGCGCCTGAAAGAAGCGGCCGAGAAAGCCAAGATCGAGCTGTCCAGCAGCGCGCAGACGGACATCAATCTGCCCTACGTCACCGCCGATGCATCCGGCCCGAAACACCTGAACATCAAACTCACGCGCGCCAAACTTGAGTCCCTGGTGGAAGACCTGATTGAGCGCACGATTGCACCCTGCCGCACCGCCATCAAAGATGCTGGCGTCTCGGTGGCCGACATCCACGACGTGATTCTGGTCGGCGGCATGACGCGCATGCCCAAGGTGCAGGAGAAGGTCAAAGAGTTTTTCGGCAAGGAGCCACGCAAAGACGTGAACCCCGACGAAGCCGTGGCCGTCGGCGCTGCCATTCAGGGCCAGGTGCTGGCCGGTGACCGCAAAGACGTGCTGCTGCTGGACGTGACGCCGCTCTCCCTGGGCATTGAAACCCTGGGCGGCGTGATGACCAAGATGATCACCAAGAACACCACCATTCCGACCAAGTTTGCGCAGACGTTCTCCACCGCTGACGACAACCAGCCGGCCGTGACGATCAAGGTGTTCCAGGGCGAGCGTGAGATTGCGGCTGTCAATAAAATGCTCGGCGAGTTCAACCTCGAAGGCATTCCGCCGTCAGCCCGCGGCACGCCGCAAATCGAAGTGTCGTTTGACATTGACGCCAACGGCATCTTGCACGTCGGCGCTAAGGACAAGGGCACCGGCAAAGAAAACAAGATCACCATCAAGGCCAACTCCGGCTTGACCGAGGCCGAAATCCAACAGATGGTGAAAGACGCTGAGCTGAACGCCGCCGACGACAAGAAAAAGCTGGAGATCGTCCAGGCCAAAAACCAGGGCGAAGCCAATGTGCACAGCGTGAAGAAAAGCCTGGCCGAGTACGGCGACAAGCTGGACGCGGGCGAGAAAGAAAAAATCGAAGCCGCCATTAAAGACCTGGAAGCCGCGTTGAAGGGCGACGACAAAGCCGCCATCGACGAGAAAAACGCCACCCTGCAAACCGCCAGCCAGAAGCTTGGCGAAAAAATGTACGCCGACATGCAAGCCAAGCAGGCGGCTGAGGCGGCAGCGGCAGGCGGCGGTGCACCCGGTGCTGGCGGGCCAGACGGTGGCGCGCAAGCCGGTGCATCGGGTGCCAAGCCGGTTGACGACAACGTGGTTGATGCCGAGGTGAAGGAAGTCAAGAAAGGCTGATCGCGGCTGCTTGATGCGGCACTGATAATCAA
>JANMVT010000274.1:0-1787 GCA_031392945.1 Rhodoferax sp.
GCGCAGCGGCATGAATACGAAGGGACTTCCCACTTCCAGGTAACGGCATCAAGTGCCAAGATTGGTCTCGGAAAGTCAATCTACAACCTTTGGAAGGAGAAGTCCCATGAGCGAGATTACACGAGTTGGCGTCGATCTGGCAAAACGCGTCATTCAAGTTCACGCCGTCGATGGCGCCGGCCAGCGCGTCACGGGCCGAGCCCTTTCGCGCGACAAGTTCCTGCCCTGGTGCGCGCAACTGCCGCCGGGCTGCCTGGTGGCCATGGAAGCCAGCTCCAGCGCCCACCATTGGACCCGCAAGCTGATCGCCCTGGGCCTGGACGCGCGCATCATCGCCGCCCACCTGGTAGCGCCCTACCGGCTGCAGGGCAAAGGCGGCAAGAACGACGCCAACGACGCCGCCGCCATCTGCGAAGCCGCTTCTCGCCCGCAAATGCACTTCGTGCCCCTCAAGAGCGTGGAGCAACAAAGCATGTTGTGCATCCACCGCCTGCGCGAAGGCTTCAAGACCGATCGCACGGCCTGCATCAACCGCATCCGTGGTTTGCTGGCCGAGTTTGGGCTGGTGTTTGCCCAAAAGCCAGCAGTTTTACGCCAGGCCCTGCCCGATGTGATCGAGGACGCCAGCAACGAACTCGGCGGCCTGGCGCGGCTGGCCCTGCAACGCGCCTGGGAGCAGTGGCAGGAACTCGATACCCACCTGCAGTGGTGCGACAAACGTATCGCCGCGCACCTCAAGGACAACGAGCAGGTACGCCAGGCCGAGCAGATCATGGGCATCGGGCCGGTGACGGCATCGGCCGTGGTGGCCACCGTAGGCGATTTCAAGCAGTTCAAGGACGGTGCGCAGTTTGGCGCCTGGCTGGGCCTGACACCAAGACAGAACTCCAGCGGGGGCAAGAACAAACTGGGGCGCATCACCAAACGAGGCGACATGTACTTGCGCATGCTGCTGATCCAGGGTGCCAAATCGGCGGTGCTGACTGCGCACAAGCGAGAGGACCCGATCTCCAGATGGGCGCATGCCTTGAGAGAGAAGTCGGGCTGGCAAAAGGCCGCAGTGGCCCTGGCCAACAAGAACGCGCGCATCCTGTGGGCGGTGTTCGTGCGAGGCAAACCCTTTGACGCAAGCCACCTGAGTGTGAAGCCGACGGTGGCAATGCCTGCAGCCAATTTGATGCCGGCATAGGCCGGCGCTTAGAGAGAGGAGAGTTTCTTGGTATTGATTTCCTTGCCAGACGTGAATTCAAAGATGCAGTGAACAGGTCAGACCGGCAGCGGGCAAGCTCGATCCTCCTTTCGTGGCACCCTTGCGGTGAATACCACGGGCATGAATGGAGCCCCGCTGAGCGGTTCGTATCTGGGTCCGCACGGCAATAAGCCAGTGCAACAAGGCCGTCTGTAGATGTGCAGTCTGTTCCTCGTTTCATGCAGCTTCACTTCGCGCCAAGGCAGGAAATACCGCCTATCAGGAAGAAGACATCTATCGCGTACCGTTGCTTGACTTCGTGGGAAGTCCCTGTAAAAGGAGGAGAGCCGCGAGGCTCGGGGGACAGCCGCGGAGCTGAGTGCGCCGTCGGCCTGATCCTGTACAAATGACGGTGCATGGGGGTAGCGGACAACCACCGCGCCCCTGGCCCGATTCCCCTCCGGCATTTGGCACAAGGGCCTGAAACGCAGCTAAAACACACTTCCAATCTTCTGAATTCCATAGCGCCACGGACGTGTTTTGGGCGGCGTGCGCGAACCCAAGTAAACTCCACCAGCGGGTGCTGGCCAATCCGGCC
>JANMVT010000293.1:0-10115 GCA_031392945.1 Rhodoferax sp.
AGAGGTGGATGAGCGGTTTAAGTCACACGCCTGGAAAGCGTGCGAGGGGTAAAACCCTCCGCGGGTTCGAATCCCGCCTTCTCCGCCAGAAATAGGTTTGATGTCATCCAACACAGACCCCTGAAAGCCCCGCAAGCCTAATGTTTACGGGGCTTTTTTGTTTTTTACCGTCCAACGAGGCCTATTGCCAACCATGATCTAAAGGGGGTATGGTTCGGGGTATCTGCAAAAGCTTATGGGGGTATCGCCTCCAGGCGACCCAAAACAGGGGGATTCATGGCAACCACCTCAGGCACCTCCAGCGGCAGTTCCACCGCAACCCGCAAGGCCAAACCTCGGGGCGCATTGACTGACACCTCGGTCAGGCAGGCCAAGCCCGCTGACGCAGCCTACAAGCTCGCCGACGGCAATAGCCTGTACCTCATGGTCAATTCCAGCGGGTCGAAGCTCTGGCGCTGGAAATTCCGGGTGGGTGGCAAAGAAAAGCTGATGGCCTTGGGCGCCTACCCCGATGTCAGCCTGACTGAGGCGCGTGAAGCCCGCGATGCGGCCCGCAAAAAGCTTGCAAAGGATATCGACCCCATGATGGAGCGCAAGACCATCAAACGGGCGCAATTGGTGGCCGCAGGCAATTCCTTTGAGGCGGTCGCGCGACTCTGGTGGCACCACTGGAAACACGACCGCAGCGAAAGCCATGTTGAATATGTCATGCGGCGGTTGGAGGCCGATGTGTTCCCTGCCATCGGCACCCAGCCCATTGACCAGGTTCAAGCCCCGGCCCTGGTGCAAATGGCCAAAGCCATCGAGAAACGCGGTGCGCTTGACATTGCCAAACGCGCCCTGCAGACCACCGGCCAGGTGTTCCGGTACGCGGTGGCGCATGGCTTGACATCGCGCAACCCGGTGGCCGATTTTCGGCCGGGCGACGTTTTGACCTCGCGCAAGAAAACCAACTATGCGCGCCTCGACGGCAAAGAACTGCCCGAGCTGCTGCGCAAAATCGAAGCCTACCAAGGTTCGGCGGTGACGCGCCTGGCGCTCAAGCTGATGGCCATGACCTTCGTGCGCACCAGTGAATTGATTGAAGCCCGCTGGAGCGAGATTGACCTTGACGCGGCCCGCTGGGACATCCCAGCCGAGCGCATGAAAATGAAAACCCCGCACATCGTGCCCTTGAGCACGCAGGCGGTTGAAGTCTTGCGCGTCCTGCAACTGGTCAGCGGGCAGGGCGCTTTGTTATTTCCCGGCGAACGCGACCACGAAAAACCCATGAGCAACAACACCATTTTGGGCGCGTTGGCCCGCATGGGCTACAAACACCGCATGACCGGGCACGGCTTCCGGGGCATTTCCTCCACTTTGATGCATGAAATGGGTTTTGACCATGCTCATATTGAGCTTCAACTTGCGCATCAGGAGCGCAACCAGGTCAGTGCTTCGTACAACCATGCGCTGTACCTCAAGCAACGCGCCGGCATGATGCAGCAATGGTCTGACTATCTGGCCGGCTGCACGGGCGGCAAGGTGGTTTCGTTCCAACGCCGAACTGCCTGAACAGTGGATGTGCACAAGTTGAAGTATTTGCCCCCAGATCGACCATCTGTGACGTTCGCCACCCGCGCGGTCATGCCGGCCACCTTGCAGACACAAAGGCGCTCACGCGCCAGTGCAAGGCACCCGACATCACCGCTCTGGCCTATTCCACGGTCCGGGTCTTGACAGTCAGCGGCCTCAGCGGAGTACCGCTCAGGCCGGGCACCACGTTGCTGTCGCGCTGGCGTTGGACACAGCGGGGTCATGGCCGCCGCGCAGCCTTTTGCTTGAATGGCGCTGCGCGCTGGAGGTCTGCGCGGCACCCATCACCCCTTTGGCTTGCTGTTCGTTCCGGGTCTTCTCAATCAGTGCGCGCGGCTCGGCTTCGCCCCGCGCAAGGCCCTTGCAGGCCACATGTGCACGCCTCGCTTCGCCTCGTGCTGGAACAGCCGCCGCCTGCGGCGCGGCCTGGCACCTGATCCACCCGCCGTGCTTTCCTCCCGCTACGGCCACGCGCTGCGCTTTTACATAAGGCCCCATTTTGTGAAGTGGCCGCCAGTCGCTGCGCTAAAGCTGCGCTTGGTGGCGCCCACCGCTTCGCGCCCTGTCGGGTTCACAAAACAGGCCTTATGCAAAGTGGCCTTCGCTGGGGTCCGGGCGCGTCAGCCGTCGGCGCTCCTCGGTCGCTGCGCGCCCTACGCGCCGCCGCCCGTGCGCCCTTCGCTTGCCTTGCGTTCCGGGTGTTCAGCCAGGCGCTTCGCGCAGGCTTTGGCCAGTGGCCGGCGGCCAGGCATCACGGGTGAGCCCCGCCCACCCGCAGCCCATCCCGCGCGGCTGCGCCGCGCCGGGGTGGCCCATCCGCCCCCCGCGGGGACTCCCTCGACGGCGCGGGTATGTGAACAAAGACCAGCAAAGGTCAAAGCCCCGTGTTGCCCATACAAATAAAACTATAACCCGCAAAGATCAACAACCCTGGCATTTCAGAGCCAGGGCCGGGCAAATCAAACCTTCCTGCGACGGCTCATCAAGAGTCCAGCAAGGCTGATACCGAACAGCGCAATGGAGGTCGGTTCAGGCACGGTTTGAATCAGGTCAAGGGTAATGAAGCCGTTGCCGCCGTTAGCGCCCCCTGTAGCTATGAGTTCATTTGGCGCGAAAGCCAACAAATCGGTAAAGTATGAGCCGCCGCCGCCGCCGCCATGGGAGGTATCACCGCCACCGCCACCGCTGTACCCGCCGCCGCCGCCGCCATTTCCACCGTACAGGCCACCGCCGCTACCGCCGCCGCCAAAGCCACCCGCACCACCGGCAAGTAAGGACGCGTTTCCACCAAACAATCCATTGAAAAAAGACTGGCCGCCCTGACCACTGGCGTAGTCGGAACTGCCCCCGTTGCTGTAGAAGCCGGCTCCGCCGCCAGACTGCGAACTGGGGTAAGAGTAATGGTCCGTCGACCGTCCGCCTCCGTTGCCAGCACTTCCTCCCGCACCGTAACTTTGCCCACCCCCATTGCCGCCGGAGGTGCCTGCCTGTCCACCACCGCCATCACCACCGTAATAGCCAGCGCCGCCGCCCCCGCCAGCGATGATCAGGGGAATAAATGAAGCGCCATCTTCGAGAACCACGAAACTCCCACCCCCACCACCGGGGCTATCACCTAAAGTTCTACTGGTGCCGCCGAGACCACCTTGACCGCCTGCGGCAATATCTAGCGTTTGGCCCGCCGTAAGGAGGAGAGTGCCCCCGATGGTGGCACCGTAACCACCATTGCTGCCGATATACCAAACAGTGCCGCCTTGGGCACCGTATGCGGTGATGTCGTATATCCCGCTGGTGGCGATGACGTATTTAATGATTGACCCGGAATACGAAAAAACGACAGGCGCCGCATGTGCAACAGACGTTGCAATGCCCATCACCAGCAAAGCGCAGACGCGTCGGAGATTGAAAGGTTTCACGGTTGTCCCCATAAAATAATTGATCACCGCAAAATTCATCTTTGATGCTGATGGGTGAAAAAGCAACAAAATGTTACGTTCATCACTTATAAAGCAGGAATCGAGCCAAAGCCTTTTATCCTTTGGAATCAACTGCTTGAGAGGATTAGCCCCTGATGGTGTAAATAAAACCGACATTTCCACGCCTTGCCATGAGGTTCATAAAAGGCTGTCACCTTGTTATTGGCTTTGTATTTTGAGAAGGCGACATCGCACTGACGGTTTGGCGCCATGCAGGTGGACACCAACATTTTGCCCACCAGCCATCTCGTCTAGGTGCCCCCAGCGGCAGCGCTGCTTTCCACCACCACCCGGTGCGTCCCCTCCAGAAGCCGGGGCTCCAGAAACCGCACCTCCAGGCTTCCCAAATTATCCTTGCCGCCCCCAGTGAAGAGCCCGCGTGCCGTGCGGCCCGCCCACTCTACAAATGGCCACACCTCCTCCAAGGGAGCTTCCAGCAGGTCCGGCATTTCGGCCACATCGCAATAGCGGCGCGGCCCGTCCTGGCGTGCCACCGCTTCCCACACCACCGCCCACCAGCGCAAATAAAGGGCAAACATGCCGCTCGGTGCGGCACCGCTAGTGCGCTGCATGGCGTAATGTTCCACCGACGTGATAAGCCGGCAATTCCACAACTGCAAATGCCAGGCCGTGTCCACCCGCGCCATGCCGCGCAAGTCCAGGCGGCCCCGCACCAGTTGTTTCACCACGGGTTCATACAACTCCATGGCATTGCCGCCGTCCTTGATCAGGCAACTGCCGCCACCACTGTGATAGAGCCTGGCCACGGTGGTCTTGTCGAATTGCGCCCGTTCAATCACCAGCTCGCCACACAGCTCGCGCCCCGGTGCCGCCAGGCGTACACCGCGCGCATAAAAGGGCAAGACTGCGACCAGTAGCATAGTGCTGTACAAAACGACAGTATGCCATGCCATGCCAACCCAATCCCGAGCGTTTACGATGCAAGGCCAACGTATTGGAGACCAACCCATGTGTTATTCCGCCATGATCTGGGCCAGTTACCACAAATACACCAAGATGTCTGGTGCCATTCTGAGCATTGACGAGTTCGTCGTATTGTTCGAGTTGCGCGCCAACGGCGGCAAAGTGCTGATTCCCAAAGGCATGGAAGCCGCGTTTGCAGACCCGCAAAACGAAGATGAGCACCACATCAAAACCCTGATCGATGCCTTCAGAGCTTCAGAGTCCACCCGCTTTGAGCAGGAGATTTTCAAGCAGCGCAGCCGCCTGGTTGAGGCCGAACGCAAATTGCAAGTCAAGGCCACCAAGGCCGCTACTGAGAGCCGGCGCATTGCCACCCACAAAATCGAATGGGCGATGGACAAACTGGCCGATCTGCGCCGCACCGAACCCAAGGACAACGACGCACGCATTTACCCTGGCCACTATGCCCCCGTCATGGTGATGGAAAACCGCCAACGCGTCATCAAGCCCATGCGTTACCAGTGCCGTCCAGCCGGCAAACCGGCTTTGTATGACCAGAAATATCCCGGCACCTACAACGCCCGCCGCGACAACCTGGAGGGTTTCTGGAAAGGCCAGTTTGGCCACACCCACGGCATCATGGTGGTGAACGCCTTTTACGAGAATGTCAACCTGCACCGCGCCGAGGGCCGCGAACTGCGCGAAGGCGAAGCCGTGCAAAATCGGGTGCTGGAGTTCAAGCCCAGGCCCACCCAGGACATGCTGGTCGCCTGCCTCTGGTCGCGCTGGACAGCGCCAGGTCAAGCAGATTTGTTGTCATTCGCGGCCATCACCGACGAACCCCCACCCGAAGTCTCTCAGGCCGGCCACGACCGATGCATCATCCCCATCCAGCCCGACAACATCGATGCCTGGCTCAACCCCGACCCGGCCAATCTAAAAGCCCAGTACGCCATCCTGGACGACCGGGAACGGCCCTATTACGAGCACCGTTTGGCGGCATAGCCCGTCCTGTCACCCGCTATCCCGGTGGCGGGGTTCTAAGGATTGGGTTGAATTCTGCCGCGCCCAGCCTGTACCATCCAGAAAGCCCTGGCGGCATTGCCCCGCCAAACCGGGTTCTACACCGCAAAAGGGGAGTCACAAACATGGGATGGTTCTATTACCCCAATGGCGAACCGGCGTTTCACGCCCTCACCCAACGCCGGTTTGAGCCGCTTTCGGAAGCCGACGCGCACCCAGTCCTGCTGTGCGTGCCCGGCATCAACGGCCACCCCGAAGAACACATCCTGCCCTATAGGCTGGACGACTACCAGGTGACCCAAACCGGCGACATCTGGAATGTCACTGTCACGGCCATCAATGAAGTGATCTATGCCGGGCCAGGCCCGGTGCAGGTGCGAAGGTCAACCGCGCCGTTCTGACGATGCGGCACGCGATCAATCTTACAAACGGGGCAACCATGTCTGAATCCGATAAATTTCTACGCGCCCTGGTGCACACCAACCCGCACCGGCCAACGTTCGAGATCGGCGAGGGTGTGGATACGCAGCTGCGCATCACCTTCAAAGGCCAAACCATGGAAGTCCCTATCTCCGAGATTCTGAACTTCGCCCGCCGCTGGGAGGCCGACCACAAAGCCCAGCAGGCGCTGCCCACCAGGACCACCCTGAACATCTACCCCTATCCGGTGTACGGCACCCGCATGGATGACCCAGACTGTCTGAAAGTGGGCTGGTGGGTAGAGCCGGATGGTCGAACCGAATAGGTCAGCATGGGCAGGGCACCCATCCGGCCCCTCGTCGCACGGCCCACCCAACACCCCGCATTAGACCGCCCAAGACAACACCGCCAGCGCCGCCCCCTACACCCCACTATGCGCCAGGTAACTGCCCGCCCAAGTCGGCTGCCAGCGCATCAGCCAGGTTACCAGCCGGGCGCAGGCGCGTTTCATGCGGCCCCCGCGCCAGCACCCGGCAAATCGGGTTTGCCCTGTTGGGCCACCAAGCCCTGGAGCAATTTCAACACCTCTGCCATATGCGCTGGTGCCTCGGGTTTCGCCACCCCTAAGCCCCGGATGATCTCGCTCTGCCGGTCAAAACTCACCGCGCCATAACTCATCAAGGTGGTCAGCACCTTGTCATGCCCGATGTTCTGGCTCCAGGCCTTCGGCAGTTCCGGGTCACCCTTGCAAACCGACATGCCCAGGCGCACCAGCGTATTCCTGAAGCTGTGCGGGTTGAAGTAGGGCAGGCCCGCGCGGACAAACGCCTCGCGGAACATCTTGCGCACCGCCGCCGCCGACTTCCAGTGCGCGCGCTGCAACCCCACCACTTCAAACCGCCGCGTGGCACCCACTTGCACCAGCGTGGCCGGGAACAGCGGGTCATCATCCCCCCACAGCAGCTCCATGCGCAGGTGGTTCACCCAGTCCGCCACGATCTGCTTCACGTCCGCCCCCACCGGCAGAAACACCGTGGTGAACGACTTGCTGAACTTTGTTTTCACGTCCCGTGCATCCTGGGACACCGATCCCGCTGCCAGGTTCAAATGCCGCAGCTTGAACGACACCGTGGCGCTGTCCCGCGCCCCCGTCATCAAGGTGAAGGCCATCAAGGCCCGGTCGCGTTTCTCCATGTCCGTGCCCGTCGGCATCAGGCCCAGCACATGTTTCACTTGTTCCAGCGTCGGTCCCACCCCCTCGCGCCGCGCCGTCGCCACTCTTGTGTCTTTGCCAGACAGGGTGAAATACGTAATGTCCGAATGCGTCAACTTCGACCGGTAACCCGGTTGCCCGGCCAGCCAGGTGAAAAACGTCTTCACGTGCCCCAGCGTGGCGTGCAAGGTCGATTTGCTCAGCAGGCCCGTCCCCCGTTGGTTCTTCTGCGCCTGCAAGTGCCGCTTGAAGGCCACCGCCTGCTGAAAATGAAACTGCCCAAAGTCCTTCAGCTTGGTCACTTCCTCAAACCGCGCCAGCGCCTTGGCCGCCGCGTCCACCGACGATTCATCCTGGCCTCGCGCGTCCCGCAAATAACCCAGGTACTCGTGTTTCAGGCGCTCGTTTTTGGCATTGAATTTAGTCATGTTTTTCCTTTGTTATCGAATACACAGTTCAGGCAGGGCTCAGCCCTATCGTCTATGTGTCAAACCGCCACCGGAAACCGGACATCCAAATTTCCCCGAACCAGCGCCAACTTGTCCAGGTTCACACGCCGGTACATCCACGAGTGGCACACCGGGCACAGCCCCACCAGGTTGCCCAGCGGCAGATTCAGCGGCTGGAAATCCGCCATGTCCTCAGCCGGGTTTTGCGGTGCGCGGCAACGCAGGCAGTACATCTGGCCCGGCGCGCAGGGCTGTTTGCTATTGAGCCGCCGCACCTTCAAAAACTCATGCAGCGCGCGCCCCCGGATCAGGATGGGGCGCCCCTGGTCCACCACTTCCAGCCCCCGGCGCAACCATTCCCGCACCGTATTGCGGTGCACGCCCATGCGCCGGGCGGCCTCGTCCATGCTGTAAATCTGGTGCACCTGGGCCAGCCGGTAGTTGGGATGTCGTTTGGCCATGGCTTACACCGCCAGCTTGTCAAGGCCCGCCAGCCGCCGTGCCGCTTCCAGGCGGATCACCAAATCCCGTATCTCGGCATCATTCTTGCCCGAGATGCGTGCCGCACACAATGCCGCCACTTCACTGGCGGGCCAGCCAACAGCCCTTGGCCCGAGGCTGATTTGCCTGGTCCACAAGCCCTGGGTGATGCGAAGGTAGATCGTGGAGCGGGAGTAGCCCGACTGCGACTTCGTAGCGGGGATGCGTAGGATGGCATGCGTCATTTTTGTGCCTCTTTGACGGTTAAGGAACGAACTCAGACGCAAGCGTATTTGGGCGATTTGGGATATTTGGGCGAAACAAATGCTTCCAATCTGAGGACTTTCAGAGGGGAACTTGCATTCGAAAAAGGGTTGGGAGGGCGATTCGTTGAATTCAGTGTCGCGATCAAACTGAATCCAACTGCACCTGAAAAGACCAGCCGGGTCTAGGTGCAAAAGCTGGGCGAATTGGGCGAAATCTTTTCGCCCAACTATTTCATGGTTTCATGTGCTTTCTAATGGTTTCGACGCCTCGTCTTCTGGCGATGTCTTTTTTGGCAATTTGCTGCGCATACCACGTGTCTGACATATTCGGCCGCTCCTTTGCCGCTACCCGGTAGGCCTTTTGCCATTGCTTGTACATGTCTTGTGTGTCGAGCTTGCGCGCATCCCGTCGCACGGTGGACGCTCGTGTTTTTGCAATCTCGGTGGCGCATGCAAGGAATTGCATAGGTTCGCTAATCGCCTGCGGCTTCTTTGGCGGTGCAGGTTTTCTGGGGCCTTTTCCCGGACCAACTTCTGCAAAATCCTCTGCCTCAATCTTCTCAACCTGCGACAGAGGAAACAACCCGCTCGAGATCGGTGGAAAATCGGCATGTTCCGAAAAAGTGCCCCGTGTTCCGCCGTAAATGGGGTGAATATCCAAGAGCCGGGATTCTGCAATCTTGGCCTGGATAAATGCCACCGTGTGAAAGCCTGGTCGCTGGCCCCAACGGTCGATCAACGCTTTGCCCGTGATGTAGCGGTCAGCAGGCACAAACTGATCAATGTCTTCCGCCTTAAACCAGCATGCCATCAACGGTGAAACGTAATCCTGGTGGTCGCTGCCGGGGGCATAGAAAAACCGTGGCGGTGGGTCCAGTTCGTTGGCATTCATGTACGCGGCAATGCCGCCATCTTTCGGTCCGATCCATATCCAGGCGGCCAATTCTTCGGGGGTCGCGCCAAGCCGCGCTGTCAACTGCTGCATGGATTTGGGGTACGGAATATACCGGCCGCCGTGGTTTGCCCCAGCCAAGGGCGCAGCATCCTTGTCCACGGGTGGCTTTCTCTCGGGATAGTAGTCGCCTCTCGCAAGCCGCTGTTGAGCATCCATCCGAGCGAGTTCTTGATTGAGTTCTGCCAACCGGGTATCTCGCAGCGACAAGTCGGTGGCCGTCGGAGTGGCAACGACTTGCCGCTGGTTCATTGGAGGCCTTGACCAGAATAGATGCCTTATTGGCATGGCCAATTTTGTCGGATACCGGGAAGGTATTGAATGTCTCAAATAACTGATGATTTCGATTTTGACGCGCCCGACACCGAGCATGATCGGCGCTTGGGGCTGATCCTCTTCCAATGGCAAGAACTGCCACGGGTGGACTGGCCCCATGGAAATCAGCCTGTCCACAGCTTTGAGGGCTGGGCAATCTTGCAGCCCGACGGGCGCAAGCTGCTTGTGCAGGCTGTCCACCAGGAATTCATTTATGCCGGTGCTTTGCTGGGCGGTCTGTATCCGCCCTCAGAGTATCTCGTGCAGGCCATAAGCCGCGCAGAAAAACTATACCCCCATGAAAAGTCCGCCCCCGTCATCTTGCCGCCCACACTCTACGCGGGCACCCGAGCCTGGGTCAGCAACGGTGTGCCGGAGCAGGAGGACTGGGTCTCCCTGCCCAGGTTGCGCTGCATCGCTGGCCTGTTCAGCACCAAGCCCGCGCGGGATGAAACTGAAGTGTTTTCATCTGCGGTGGTGATCTGGTTTCAAGACCATTTCGGCATGCCCGACGAACAGGTT
>JANMVT010000018.1:0-22217 GCA_031392945.1 Rhodoferax sp.
GTGGCGTTGACGGCGGGTTTGACGGCCTGGCCGGCTTGCTGCACGCCACAGCGGACGACCTGAAACGCGTCAAGGGCCTGGGGCCGGCCAAACGCGCCGAACTGGTCGCCGTGCTGGAGTTGGCCCGCCGCGCGATGGCCCAGCGCCTGAAAGAACGCACGGTGTTCGCGACGCCCGACGCCGTAGGCCACTTCCTGCAACTGCATTTGTCGGCCAAACCGCATGAGGTGTTTTGCGTGCTGTTTCTGGACGTGCAAAACCGCCTGCTGGCCCTGGAAGAACTGTTTCGCGGCACGCTGACGCAGACCTCGGTCTACCCACGCGAAGTGGTGCTGCGCGCCCTGCACCATGCCGCCAGCAGCGTGGTGCTGGCGCACAACCACCCCAGCGGCAGCGCCCAGCCCTCGCGCGCCGATGAAGCGCTGACCAGCACCCTCAAGGCCGCCCTGGCCCTGGTCGATGTCCGGGTGCTGGACCACGTCATTGTCGCCCAGGGCGAGACCTGCTCGATGGCTGCGCGGGGTTTGATGTGAAGGCCGCGCCGCTCAAGATCACGGCGCTGGCCGACCTCAAGGCGGTGAAGCGTGAAATGGCAACGCAGGCGGCCAGCCGCGCGCTGGCCAAGGCGGAAACAGCAAAAACCGCGAAACGCGCCGCCGCCGAGAAAAACCTCTTCATCCATGCCGCTGGCGCGGTCAACCCCTTGCCTGACAAACGCAAGGCGCTATTGAAAAAAGAGCCTCCCTCGACCGCACCCAGGCAGCAGCAGCTCGACGATCAGGCCGTGCTGATCGAAGCCATCAGCGACGAATTTGATGTGTCCACCCTGCTCGATGCTGACGAAAACATGAGTTTCCGCCGCCCCGGCATTGGGCCCGACGTGACCAAAAAGCTGCGCCGGGGCGACTGGCGCATCCAGCGCCAGCTCGACTTGCACGGCCTGCGCAGCGACGCGGCGCGCGAGAAGTTGAGCCTGTTCGTCCGGGAGGCGCACAAACACGGCATTCGCTGCGTGCGCGTGGTGCACGGCAAGGGCCTGGGCTCACCCGGACGGGCGCCGGTGCTCAAGGCCAAGGTGCAAAGCTGGCTGGCGCAAAAGAAAGAAGTGCTGGCCTTTGTGCAGGCCAAGCCAGCCGATGGCGGCGCCGGGGCGCTGGTGGTGCTGCTGCAGGGCGGTTAGGTGAGAAAATGACGCGGCAACCATCGCCAGTCATGCGCAGTGTGCTTCTATATTTATATCAACCCCAAACAAGATGAATGGCGTCAGCGTTTTTTAGTTCGCGCCGTGGCAGTGTTTGAATTTTTTCAACGGGCACGCTGTGCAAATTCGGCTTCTGCAAGGGTCTTGCCCCATTGCACCAGCGCGTTTTGACACTGCGGCGCTTCAGGCCGCCAGCGGGGCGACAACCACCAGGCTGGTGAAATGTTGGCGGTAGAAACCACCGTCGGTCGTGAGCAGGGCGTCGGCCTGGTGCATGGCATGGGCGCCAATCAAAAAGTCGGGGGCCACACGCTCGCGCGGCCCCTTGTTGCGGGCGTAAGCACGCATGATCTGCGCCGCGCCCAAGGCTGCGGGCATGCCAATGGGATCGTGCTCGATTTGGCAATCTGACAGAAACGCAAGCAGGTCCTCGTTGCGTTTGAAATACCGGCCCAATTCCGCCACCACGATGGCGCAGACGCACAGGCTGCCGTGCGCCAGCGCGGCCTCCAGCGCAGTTTGCGCGGCAGGCGCGCCGGGGGCGCCTTTGACGATGTCAAACAGCGCGCTGGAATCGACCGCCGTCTTCATGCGCGCGATGCTGTTTTACGCGGCTTGGCCAGCGCCGCTTTGGATTTGACGGCTTTCGGCTGGGCGGCAGAATCCGCCTGCCAGGGCACTGGGCGCGCGCGCAGCTCGGCCAGAGCCTGGTCCGTGGTCAAGCCATCGTCAACGGCTTTGCCAATCCAGCGGCTCAAGTCCAACTGAACCCGCTTTTCAATCACCAGGCGCCCGCTTTCGATGCGCACCTGAAGGCGGCTGCCCGGCTTGAGGCCCAGTTCGTCACGGGCCTCTTTGGGAATGACGATCTGGCCGCGCTCGGCGAGGGTCACTTCAACAGTTTCCATGGGATACCTTTTTTCACATACCTGTCAAGTATGCCATATTCAGTACGACGAGACGCGCGGGTGCGCTGGTGGTGCTGCTGCAGGGCGGTTAGGTGAGAAAATGAGGCGGTAGCCCTCGCCAGTTATGTGTAGTGTGCTTCCATATTTATAGTCATTGACGCCGGGCGCAGATCACAGCGGCGTGTTGCGCATCCAGTCCGCAGTCTGAAAGAAGCTCTCCCGCAGGCGTGTACGCAAAGCCCCGGGCACCCCGGTCTCGCCCATCGCCTGGTCCATGCAGGCCAGCCACTGGTCGCGCTCCTGGATGCCGATCTTGAAGGGCATGTGGCGCGCGCAGCATGGGGTGGCCGAAACGCTCGGTGTAATGCTGCGGCCCGCCCAACCAGCCGCACAGAAACCAGAACAGCTTTTCGCGCGCGCGATGCAGGTCGCCGCCATGCACTGCACGCAGTTGGGTGTAGCCGCGCTCCAGATCCATCAGGTCGTAAAAACGTTCCACCAGGGCCTTGATTTTGGCCTCGCCGCCGATCCACTCGAACACGGTATCAAAAGGCGGTTTTTCTTCAATCTGCATGGTAATAAGTGCCCATTGTCCCCGTGAAATATGAATAGTTAGATATGTATTTTATAGCAATACGCGGCACAAGGCGATCCGCGACGCAACGCCCCGCCGTGCGCGCAAGCTTGGCGCCGCGATGTTCGAGCGGCCTATTTGGTGTAGTCGTACAGCGGCTTGCCCTTGTCCACGATGTGCACAGTGAACAGCTTGAGCGGCGTGTCGCTGACCACGACAAACCCGCCATGTTTCACGTCGCGCAGATTCAGCAAGGACGCGCCAGTTGGCAGGGGCGCCGGGTCTTTGCCAGGCGACTGCACCATGGCCCCCTGCACCACGTAAGCCGCCTCGATGCCGTGGTGGACGTGCAGGTCGATGGCCTCGCCCTTTTTGTATTCGCCGATGGAGGCGATCACCTCCATGCCCGGTGCGCCGGACAGGTCGGCGCGTTTTTGTTCGACGCGTTGCGGCGAATCGGTCAGGGTCTGCGCAACCAGGCCGGTGACCACGCCGCCGCCAAACAGGGCCAGGCCTACGAATGCCAGGCGCATGGATGTTTTTTTCATGATGTTCTCCTTGGATTGATGAATTGAACGCAAAACCATGTCTATTGTGGCGCGCGGCGCAAGGTTTCCACCACCGGACGCCGCAACACCTCGCGCAGGCCCCACCAGCCCGCCGCCAGCGCCAGCACAGCACCCGCCAGCGCGCCCACCAGGGGCACCCACAGCGACACGCTCCATTCAAACTCAAACACGTACTTGGCCAGGCCCCAGCCGACGATGGCCGCCACCACCGAGGCCAGAAAACCCGCCAGCAGGCCCACCCCCGCCAGCTCGGCGCGCTGCACCTGGCGCAGCAAACTGCCGCGCGCGCCGACCGCGCGCATGATGGCGAATTCGCGCGCGCGCTCCTCGCGTGTGGCCGTGACGGCCGCGAACAGCACCACCAGGCCGGCGGCCAGGGTGAAGCCGAACAGGAATTCCACCGCGCCGATCACCTGGTCGAGCACGCGCTGGATCTGGCCCAGGGTGACGGACAAATCCACCGTGGTGATGTTGGGAAACTGGCGCACCAGGGCGTTGTCGAAGCCGCCTTTGACCGATGACGTGGCCGGCGCCTTGAAGGCGCTCATATAGGTCGTGGGCACGTCGGGCAGCGATTTGACCGGGTAGATGACGTAAAAATTGGCCCGCATCGAGCCCCAGTCCACCTTGCGCACCGAGGTGATTTTGGACTCCACCAGCGTGCCGCCGATGTCAAAACGAAGGCGGTCGCCCAGCTTCACGCCCAGGGTGTTGGCCATGTATTCCTCAACGCTGATGGCGCCCTCTTCGTTGTCAGTCCAGCGCCCCCCGACCAGCTGGTTGTGCTCGGGTTTGGTGGCGCTGGTGGACAGGTTGAACTCGCGGTTGACCAGGCCTTTGGCGCGGTCTTCCGTCCAGTCGGCGGGGGTGACCGTCTTGCCGTTGAGCGCCACCAGGCGGCCGCGGATCATCGGGTACCAGTCGAATTTTTTCACGCCCGCGTCGTCCAGGTTCTTCAAAAACGCCTCGCCCTGGTCGGGCATGACATTGATGACAAAGCGGTTCGGCGCATCGGCCGGCGTGGCTTTGCGCCAACTGTTGATGAGGTCGGTGCGCAACAGGACCAGGAGCACCAAGGCCAGCAAACCCACGGCCAGCGCGCTGATTTGCACCACCGCGTAGGCCGGCCGCGCCGAGATCTGGCGCGTCGCCAGTACCAGCCAGCGCGGCGCCGTGGCCTCGTTCACGGCAATGCGCAGCAGCCTGACCGCGCAGTAGCCCAGGCCGGCGAACACCAGCACCGCCCCGGCGAATCCGCCGACGGCGATCAGGCCCAGTTTGAGGTCGCTGCTGGCCGCCAGCAGCAGGGCCGCAAAGCCCGCCACGCCGATGCCCAGCACGGCCAGCGACGCGGGCTTGAGGTTGCCCACGTCGCGCCGGATCACCCGCAGCGGCGGCACCTGCGCCAGTTGCAGCACCGGCGGCAGGCCGAAGGCGAACAGCAGGGTCAAACCCATGCCCAGGCCGAACAACACCGGCCAGATGGTCGGCGCGGGCAAGGCGGCTTCGACCAGGCCGGCCAGCAGCAGCACAAAGCCGTAGTGCACGGCGTAACCAATCAGCACGCCCAGGGTGCTGGCCATAAGGCCAATCAGGGCGAACTCCAGCGTGTAACTCAGGGCGATGGTGCGCTGCGCCAGGCCCAGCACGCGCAGCATGGCGCAGTCGTCCAGATGGCTGGCGGCAAAACCCCGCGCCGCCAGCGCCACCGCCACCGCGCTGAGCAGGGCCGCCAAAAGGGCCACCAGGTTGAGGAATTTCTCGGCGCGGTCCATGGTGCGGCTCATCTCGGGCCGCCCGCCCTCCAGCGACTCCAGGCGCACGCCGCGCACCTCGGGTTTTTTGACCTCCAATTGCGCCCATTCGACAAAGAGCTTGACCTGTTTGTCATTGCCCGCCACGGCCATGCGGTAAGTCAGGCGGCTGGCCGGCTGGATCAAACCGGTGGCGGCGACATCGGCGCGGTTGATCATCACACGCGGCGCGAAATTGATGAAGCCCGCGCCGCGATCCGGCTCAACCACGATCACCTCACTGATGCGGAAACTGGCGTCGCCCAGCAGCAGGGCGTCGCCCATTTTCAGGTTCAGGGCCTCCAGCACGGACGCGTCGATCCAGGCTTCGCCGGGTTTGGGGATGGCGCTGGTTTTGAGTTCGGCGCCGCCGGGCCTGCTGCTGATGCGCAGGCTGCCGCGCAGCGGGTACCCGGGCTCGACCACCTTGAGCGCCACCAGTTTTGAAGCGCCGCCCTGGGTCTCGGCAGCGCGCCCCATGGTCGGGAATCCCAAGTTGGTGACGACCGACAGCCCCAGGGACTTGGCCTTGTCGACAAAAGCCTGCGGTGTGGCGTTGTCGCTGGACACCACTGCATCACCACCCAAAAGCTGGAGCGCATCGCGCTGCAAGCCGCCCTTGAGCCGGTCGGCAAAAAAACCCACCGCCGTGAGCGCCGCCACTGCCAGCGTGACGGCCAGAATCAGGAGCCGCAACTCCCCCGAGCGGAAATCGCGCCAGAGAGTGCGCCAGCCGAGTTGCCAGAAGGAAATGGTCATGGAAGGGGAGCTTATTCGATTTGGGATGGGTTTGGTTTTTCGCTTGGCAGGGGGTGGCGCTATGCGCGCGGGAGTCGGGACTTGCGCCCGACAGCGCACTCACTTTCGTTGCTTCGCCAAAGAAAGTAAGCAAAGAAAGGCGAGCCCGAAGTCAGGGCCGCTTTGCGGTTCCTTGCGCTGCTCGTGCCAAGTGGGGCCTTGCTCAAACTCGCTGCGCTCAGACAGTCGCAAGCCCTGATCCACTTGGCCCTGCGGTGCTCAGCCCTGCCTCGACGGGCGACTGCCGGGGATGAATGCAAACTGCCGAAGTCCACCATGCCGCGCCGTGGCGCGTCCTTGCGACGCCTGCAACTTTGGGTTTGAGTTTCAGATGGAGATTGGAATGTTGAACTCAATACTATATTATTAGTAGCAAACTATCTATATTCCACGAGGGAAATCTGCACGATTTTTTGGAAAAAAAAGTTGAAAACCACTGATTCGCCCAAAATCACCCCGGTTTTGGGTTCCCAGGCTCCCCCGCCGTCATGACTCAAAGCGAGTAGCGCAGGCAATGGCGGACCAGGGCTTGCGACTGTTTGAGCGCAGCGAGTTTGAGCAAGACCCCGCCATTGCTGGGCAACGCAGCGGCCCGCAGGGATTGAGGCATCCGGCTCGCCTTTCTTTTGCTATCCCGATAAGTGGAATCTGACCCCAATTAATTCAAGGCAAATTCGATCAATTCCGCCAGCCGCGCCCCATCAGCCACTGGCTGGTCGCCACACCAAGGACCAGGGCCGCGTATGTCAGCACCATGCCGTCGCGTCCAAAAAACCACAAGCCGAGCGACAACAGCACCAAACCGACTACCATATTTATAGCTAGCTGTGCCCATCTGGCAAGGGCTAACGCCTGTTTCTTCTTTCCAAACAGGCCAAAAAGCAGCATCAGCAGCGCCAGCCCGACGGCGGGCGCGGCGAAATTGGCGAGGTGAATGGCGAGGTCTACCGGGTTCATGGCGGCAAATTTTATAATCCCTGCATGGCAGTTTGGGCATTGGGCATTAACCACACCACCGCGCCGCTCGATCTGCGCGGCCGGTTCGCGTTCGCCATCGACCAGATCGAGCCGACTCTGGCCAGCCTGCGCCAGGCCTTGTCGGGGCCCGAGGCGGCCATCATCTCC
The DNA here is from genome assembly GCA_031392945.1 of Rhodoferax sp. GTDB lineage: Bacteria > Pseudomonadota > Gammaproteobacteria > Burkholderiales > Burkholderiaceae_C > JANYCG01. The sequence continues at coordinate 6,969 of JANMVT010000018.1, forward strand.
ACCTGCAACCGCACCGAAATTTATTGCGCCAGCGACTCTGATGACGCCGGCCAACCCGGTGCGCAGGCGCTGAACCAGACCCTGGACCACACCATCCACTGGCTGGCTGCTTCGGGCGGCGTGGCGCCGGGCCTGTTGCGCTCGCACGCCTACACCCTGCAAGGCGGCCAGGCGGCGCGCCATGCTTTTCGGGTCGCCAGCGGGCTCGACTCGATGGTGCTGGGCGAGCCGCAGATCCTTGGCCAGATGAAAGACGCGGTGCGCGTGGCCGACCAGGCCGGCGCCTTGGGCAGCACGCTGAACCAGATGTTCCAGCGCTCTTTTTCAGTCGCCAAAGAGGTGCGCACCTCCACCGAAATCGGCGCGCATTCGATCAGCATGGCGGCCGCCAGCGTGCGCCTGGCCGGACAATTGTTTGAGGATCTCAAAACCATCCGCATATTGTTTGTCGGCGCGGGCGAGATGATCGAACTGGCGGCCACGCATTTCGCCGCCAAAAACCCCAAATCCATCGCCATCGCCAACCGCACGCTGGAGCGCGGCGAAAAACTCGCCCTGCGTTTTGGCGGCGAGGTGATGCGCCTGGCCGACCTGCCGGAGCGTCTGCACGAGTTTGACGCCGTCATCAGCTGCACCGCCAGCACCCTGCCCATCATCGGCCTGGGCGCCGTGGAGCGCGCCATCAAGCGGCGCAAACACCGCCCGATGTTCATGGTCGATCTGGCCGTGCCGCGCGACATCGAGCCCGAAGTCAAGGCCCTGCGCGACGTCTACCTCTATACCGTGGACGACCTGGCCAAGGTGGTGCAGACCGGGCTGGCCAACCGCCAGGCCGCCGTGGCGCAGGCCGAGGCGATCATCGACGCCGGTGTGCAAAGCTTCATGCACTGGATGGACCAGCGCAGCCCGGTGGGCGGCGTGGTGCCGCTGATCCAGCAGCTCAACGCCCAGGCCGACGAGTGGCGCGCCCTGGAGATCGCCCGCGCGCGCAAGCTGCTGGCCAAAGGCGAAAACGTCGATGCCGTGCTGGAGGCGCTGTCCAGGGGCATCACCCAAAAGATGCTGCATGGCGCCATGGCCGAGCTGCGCTCGGGCGACGCCAGTTCGCGCCAGCGCGCGACCTCGGCGGTGCAACACTTCTTTTTGCGCAAATGATGTTGATGTCGCCCCCACGGTCACCCACTTCGTGTGGTTCCCTGCCCCCCGAGGGGGCCGCATTTTGCCTTGGGGCGGCCCGGCGGCAAAACCTGCCGCCAGGCTCACCCACTTCGTGTGGTTTCCTGCGCCCTCTCTCTGCCACTGCGCAGCTTTAGCGACGCAGTCTGTTTGCCGGCTTTCGTGTGAAAGTCACAGGTTCTCCCGCCATTCAACGGCCTGCTTTTCCGCCAATCTCCTCCATGAAACCCTTTCTCCGCAACCGCCTTGACCGCTACAAAGACCGCCTGGGCGAGCTTGAATTTTTGCTGTCGCGCGAAGACATCATGAAGAACATGAAGCAGTTCTTGGTTCTGTCGCGCGAGCACACGGATGTGGCCGCCGTGACCACGCGCTGGAGCCGCTACCAGGCGCGCGAGTCTGACCTGGCTGCCGGGCAGGAACTGCTGGCCGCCTCGAAGGACGACGCCGACATGGCCTCCATGGCCGAAGAGGAGATAGCCAACGCCGGCGCCGAACTGGCCCAACTGGAGGCCGGCTTGCAGCGCATGTTGCTGCCCAAGGATGCGGACGATGCGCGCCACGCCTTCATGGAAATCCGCGCCGGCACGGGTGGCGATGAGTCTGCGCTGTTCGCCGGCGACCTGACGCGCATGTACACACGTTATTGCGAGCGCCGGGGCTGGAAGACCGAGGTCATGAGCGAATCGGCCAGCGAGTTGGGCGGCTACAAGGAGATCGTGCTGCGCATCGAGGGCGACGGGGTCTATGGCGCGCTGAAGTTCGAATCCGGCGGCCACCGCGTGCAGCGTGTGCCCGCCACCGAGACGCAGGGGCGCATCCACACCAGCGCCTGCACGGTGGCGGTGCTGGCCGAGCCCGACGAGGCGGTGGCCATCACCATCAACCCGGCCGATTTGCGCATCGACACCTACCGCGCCAGCGGCGCTGGCGGCCAGCACATCAACAAGACCGATTCGGCCGTGCGCATCACCCACCTGCCCACCGGCATCGTGGCCGAATGCCAGGACGGGCGCAGCCAGCACGGCAACAAGGCCCAGGCCATGAAGGTGCTGACCGCCCGCATCATCGAAAAAGACCGCTCGGAGCGCGCCGCCAAGGACGCGGCCGAGCGCAAGAGCCTGATTGGCAGTGGCGACCGCAGCGACCGGATACGGACCTACAACTTCCCGCAGGGCCGCATGACCGACCACCGCATCAACCTCACGCTGTACAAATTGCTGTCGATCATGGAGGGTGATCTGGACGACGTCGTGGAGGCACTGCAGGCTTATGAGGCGGCTGAGCAATTGGCGGCGCTGGAAGTGGCGGCTGTGGCCTGAGGCGCATGGCGTTGCCTGGCCCTGGCCCTTGCACAGTGCATGGCCGCAACATTTTGCATTTTTCCAATAAATCGTATCAATTTCCCTCGTGGATATTGAATAGTTTGATATTATTTTTATAGCGTCGTACAAAATGGCCGTGTCAGCGTCCACCTCAACGTCCCCGTCGATGGCCACAGCGATGACGGCCGCCCAGGCACTCGCCGCAGGCCTCGCCCTGGGCCTGGACCGGCTCGACGCGCAACTGCTGCTGCTGCACGCATTGGGCAAGCCGCAGACCGACCGCGCCTGGCTGATCGCGCACGACGGCGACAGCCTGGGCCTGGACAACAGCAGCAACTTTTTGGCGCTGGCCACCCGCCGCGCGGGCGGTGAACCACTGGCCTATATCTGCGGCCACAAGGAATTTTTTGGCCTGGACTTGGCGGTGGACAAACGGGTTTTGGTGCCGCGACCGGACACCGAGACCCTGGTGGCCTGGGCGCTTGAGGTTCTGGGCGCCGCCAGCGGCGATGTCATCGACCTCGGCACTGGCAGCGGCGCCGTGGCGCTGGCGCTGAAACACGCGCAACCTGAATTGAAGGTCTGGGCGACCGACTTCAGCAGCGACGCGCTGACTGTGGCACGGGCCAATGCGGCGCGCCTGAATCTGGCCGTGGATTTCAGCCAGGGTCCGTGGCTGGGCGCAGTCACCGGGCGCTTCCACGCCATCGTCTCCAACCCGCCCTATATCGCGGCCCTTGACCCGCATCTGGCCGCGCTGGCACACGAACCGCTGCAGGCCTTGACCAGCGGGGCAGATGGGCTGGACGACATCCGCCAGATCATCGCCCAAGCCCCCGGGCATTTGCATCCCGGCGCTTGGCTGCTGCTGGAACACGGGTTTGACCAGGCGGCGGCGGTGCGCAGCCTGCTGGGCGCTGCGGGATTTGCCGAGGTGCAATCACGCAGGGACTTGGGCGGGATTGAGCGCTGCAGCGGCGGCAAAATGGGCGTCAATTCGTCAAACCTTTAAAACAGAAAACACCATGGCCACCTTTGTCATCTGCCACGGCGCCTGGAGTTCGGGCTGGGCCTGGAAAAAAATGCGGCCCCTGATGCGCGAGCTGGGCCACGAATTGTTCACGCCGAGCTACACCGGCCTGGGCGAGCGGGTGCATCTGGCGCACGCCGGCATCTACCTGGACCACCACATCGCCGACATCCTGAATGTCCTGAAATACGAGGATCTGAGCGACGTCATTCTGGTCGGCCACAGCTACGGCGGCATGGTCGCCACGGGCGTGGCGGACCGGGCCTCAGAGCGGGTCAAACGGCTGGTGTACCTGGACGCGTTTGTGCCCCGCCATGGGCAGTCGCTGCAGAGCCTTCAAACCGGGGACAACCGCAATCGCGTGCGTGACGCCGCCCGCGCCTCGGGCGAAGGCTGGCGCGTGCCAGCCAACCCGATGCCGGTCGATTCGAGCGCTTCGGATTTCGAATGGGCCACGCCCAAACGGGCGATGCAGCCGCTCCTGACCTTTGAGCAGGCACTGCAATTGACGGGGGCTTCGGACACGCTGCCCAAGGCGTATATTTACTGCACCCGCTTTGGCCCCGGCGATGTGTTTCGCCAATTTGCGCGACGCGCGCAATCCGAGCCGGGCTGGACGTACTTTGAGCTCGATGCCAGCCACAACCCGCACATCACTTGCCCCGACGCGCTGATGAGTATCCTTGCCAGCTTGGTTTGATGAATTCTCAGGGCAAGGGTATCGGGGAATCTCCAGAAATTCAATTGTCGGGATGCAGTGCAAGGCCATCATGACCAAATAGGCCGGAGCAATACGTCCGTACTGCGGGATTTGCAAGGCCGCAATGCGCTCGAAAACGTAGTTTCACCAAAATTGGATTTATGGAGATGCCCCATGTGCAGAAACATCAAGACCCTGTTCAACTTCGAGCCGCCCGCGACCGAGCTTGAAATCCGCGACGCGGCGCTGCAATTTGTGCGCAAACTCAGCGGCTTCAACATCCCGTCCCAGGCGAACGCGGCGGCGTTTGACCGTGCGGTGGCGGATGTCGCCGCATCGGCGCGGGAACTCATCAAATCCTTGGTGACCACAGCCGACCCGCGCGACCGTGCGGTGGAGGCCGCCAGGGCCAAGGCCCGCTCGGATTTCAGGTTTGGCGCGAAAGCCTGAAGCTCAAAGCGCCGGCGTTGTCACGCCGCGCCCGGATCGCCTGCCAGACCTGCGTCTGCAATGCCGGCCATGGCGCAGGCTTCGTCGGCCGGCGGCAGGTCGCCGCTGACACCCACCGCGCCCACAATCTCGCCTGCCGCATCGCGCACCAGCACGCCGCCGGCCGCAGGGAACATGCGGCCTTCCGAGGCCACCGACAGGGCCGCGAAAAACTGCGGATGGCTTTCGGCCCGCTGCGCCAGCGCCCCCCCGCCAATGCCCATGCCCAGCACGCCCCAGGCCTTGCCCATGGCGATTTGCGGCCGCAGGATGCCGGAGTTGTCCTGCCGCTGGAAGGCCAGCAGATGGCAGCCCGCATCAAGCACTGCGACCGTCATGGGTTTCTGCCCTGCGCCTTGGCGTGTTGCAGCGCAGTGGCGACGATGGTGTTGGCTTTGACGAGGTCAAGGATGGGCATGGTTTGCTTTCAAAACGCCTTCCGGCACCATGCCGTCGTCAATCTCGAAAGTTTCAGGCGCAACCGGCGTGGGCACTGGCGGCAGGCCGATCAGGTAGAGATTGAGTCCCTCCGTTTGGGCATCATTGCAGGCGAATTCAGCGCGTTCGTCCGCATCGATCTGGATGGCTGCGCCCTTCTGGATGTCTTGACCGTTGACGCTGCCTGAACCCGACAGTGCATAGAAAAGCCGCCGCGCCGAGTGGTCCACCGAAGTCCAGGACGCGGATTTTTCCAGCCGCAGCATCTCGATCCAGACACGCCGCTCGGAAAACGCGCCAAAGTAGCGGCTGGCGGTTGCACGGGCGCCCGGCACGTTCAGCCAGTTGTAGCGCCCAGGGTCGGCAATGATGACGTGGTCGTAACGCGGCATGGGGTACTTCAGGCGCTCCTTGAACACCAGTTCCCACACAGCGTTCAGGCCCCACTGCTTGCGGCCGTCGGGGCGGTGGTAGACCGGGCCGGCAAACTTGCCGGTCTTGGCCAGCTCGGCCCAGGCCTCCTTGCGCTGGTCCATGCTCATGAAGCCCAGGCCCGATGCGCCGCCGAACTGCAAGACCAACTGCAGGCGTTCACCAGGTTTGGAGCGGCCCAGCGGGTCGATTTGCGGGCCGTAGGGCAGCCCCTCCGGGAAATAGCCCACATGGCCTTCCTTGAGCATCAGGCGCTCGCCGATGTTCATGTCGCCATGCAGGGGCAGGCGGATCTGGTCAAAGTTGTGGCGGTGCCGCTGCATCGTGAAATCGGCCTCCTGGCGCGCCAGCAGAAACATGAAGTTGTCGGGCGAATTGGCCTCGCCCGTCAGCAGGTACTGGAACACCAGGGTGCCCATGGGGTGGTCTTTGTGCCAGGTGGCATCGGGGCCGTGGTCGGCGTAGGCGATTTTCATGGTGGTCCTTTCAGTGGGTTTCGAAGAAAGCACGGTTGATTTGAAAATGGAATCAGTCCAGCTTGACGCCGGTGGATTGGATCAGCTTGCCCCAGCGTGCGCTCTCGGCCCTGGACAGCGCCTTGAATTCCGCCGGCGCCATGTTGATCGCCTCAAAGCCGGTGTCCGCCATCAACGCCGTGAACTTGGGTGTCTTGACGGCCTTTTGCAGCTCTGCGTTGATTTGCGCCGCCACGGCATCGGGCAGGCCCGCAGGTGCGATCAAGCCGTGCACCGTGTAAGCCGTCACTTCGGGCATGCCCAGTTCGGTGAACGTCGGCACGTCGGCAAAGCCCGGAATGCGTTTGCTGGACGTTGCGGCGATGGGCCGCAGCTTGCCGCCCCGGATGAACTGTTGCCCCACGGTGAGCTCGATCATCATCGCGGGGACATGGCCCGCCACCACATCCTGCACGGCCAGCGCGCCGCCCCGGTAGACCGCGTGGGTCATCTTGAAATTGGCCCGCTGCATGAACATTTCCATCGCCATGTGGTGCGATGTGCCAATGCCGGGCGAGGCATAGGTGGCCTTGTCCGGGTTGGCCTTCATGAAGGCCAGGAACTCATCCAGGGTGCGCACCGGCAGCGCCGGGTTGACCACCAGCACCACGGGCACGCGGCCAATGGCGGCGATGTAGCTGAAGTCCTTTTCAGGCTTATAGGGCAACTTGGAGAACATGTGCTCGTTGAACGACAGCGTGGCGTTTTCCGCCGTCATCACGGTATAGCCATCCGGTTTGGCCTGCAGCAGCGCCCCCACGGCGATGTTGGTGGCGGCGCCGGGGCGGTTGTCAATGAACATGGGTTGGCCCATGCCCGCCTGCATGGCTTCGGCCAGCGTGCGGGCCAATGTGTCGATGGCGCCGCCGGCGGCATAAGGCACGATCCAGCGCACCGGCTGCTGGGGATAGGCCTGCGCCCGGGCGGGCGATGCCGCCAGGATGCCTGCACAAACGGCGATGGACAGCAACAGCTTTTTCATGCGTGGAACCTTTGCAGACAATAGAGCTTACACTTTGACTAAATTCACCAAGTCACCTGATGACTTTCAGTATATGACAAATTTGGCCCCGCGTGTGGTCGACAAAAGCAATGCCGCCGCCCAGGTGCTGGACGACCTGCGCAAACAGATCCAGTCAGGCCAATACGCCAAGGGCGCCAGGCTGCCGACCGAAAAGGCGCTGGGCGTGGCCTATGGCGTGAGTGGTGCAACCGTGCGCGAGGCCCTGCGCGGACTGGCCAGCCTGCATTTGGTCGAAGTGCGCCATGGCAGCGGAAGTTATGTGACGGCGGATTCCGGGCATCTCATCGCGCTGTCCCTGCATTCGATGATCCAGCTGGAGCGTGTGGGGGTGCCCGAGGTACTGGGCGTGCTGGGCGTGCTCAATGCCTATGCGGCCGAACTCGCCGCCGTGCATGCCACGGCCGCCGACGTGCAAGCCATGCAGGCGGCGCTGGACCAGGTCGCGGACGCAGCGTCGCCCGAGTGCGTGGCGCGTGGCCTGAGCGATTTCTTGCAACGCCTGGCAGAGGCATCGCGCAACCCGCTGCTGGTGGTGCTATGCAAATTCCTGGCCGGGCTGCAAATTGGCCTGGCCCGCGAAATCGCCAGGGGGTCGCTGGACCAATGGCGGCAAACTACGGCGCAGCTCAAAGGCGAGAGGCAAAAACTGCTGGACGCGATCCGCAAAAAGGACATCGAAGCCGCCAAGCAGCATGCCCGCAGTTACCATGAGCGCTCGCTCAAAGTCATCACCGCCCTGCCGCAAGCCCGCTCCGCGCGGCTGTCGCAGCAGGCGCTGGACAACCTGCTGGTGTCCTTCACCCAGCGCTCAGCCTGAGATCATGAAATAATCAGGGGATTGAAAGGGCCATGCCGGCCCCCAGATATATTCCTGGCCATTCGGAGAATTGACATGAGCGACACACAAAAACGCATCGACGACCTGGTGAAATCCAACGAGGTTTTGCTGTTCATGAAGGGCAACGCCAGCTTTCCGCAATGCGGCTTCTCGGGCCGCGCCATCCAGATTTTGAAGGCCTGCGGGGTCGAGACCAAGACCCTGGCCACCGTCAATGTGCTGGAAGACCCGGAAATCCGCGCGGGCATCAAGGACTACAGCAACTGGCCGACCATTCCCCAGTTGTACGTCAAGGGCGAGTTCATCGGCGGCTCGGACATCATGATGGAGATGTATGAATCCGGCGAGTTGCTGCAGGTGCTCAACGCGCCCGCCAACTGATTTCCCCCACGCCTTTCCGCCACGCCTTGCCACCACGCTGTTCCGCCACGATTTTGGGCGGCTTTCTGCTTTGTCAAGGATTCACGCCTTCCGTGAATTAGTGTCGCTAAAACCGGACGCTGTCAACTTGCTGTGATTTCCCCCGTTGAATGATGGCACGCTTCATGCTGAAATGAAGCTGTGTCCAACACAGGTTCACAACAAGGAGGGTTTCATGACATCGCACAGTCTGGTTCCTCAGTCAACTTCGTTCCACCTGCCGGTGGCCACCGTGCGCAGCGTCTACCAGACGCAAGAGGTTCAGCGCAAACTCGACAAACTGCCGCACCGCGACCACGAAAGCCTGCGCACCACCTACGAGCGCATGCTGGAGCGCGGCCCGGAGCGCTTTCAGGTCAAACCCTCGGGCGTGCCCGAGATGAGTTCGCTATACCAGTCCCTGCCCAACTTCACCGAGGTGCTCGACGACGTGAAGCGCCATGTGGCCTTGAGCCAGGACAGCCGTGACGGGCTGGAGGTCACGCCCATCCTCCTGCTTGGTGCGCCAGGCATAGGCAAAACCCATTTCGCCAAAAAACTGGCTGATTTGCTGGGCACGGGCATGAGTCTGGTGCCCATGAGTTCGATGACGGCGGGCTGGCTTTTGTCAGGTTCGTCCTCGCAATGGCGCGGGGCCAAGCCGGGCAAGGTGTTCGAGGCCCTGGTCGATGGCCAGTACGCCAACCCAGTCATTGTGGTGGATGAGATCGACAAGGCCGCCTGCGACGCGCAATACGACCCGCTGGGTGCCCTGTACAGCCTGCTGGAGCACGATACCGCCAAAAACTTCACCGACGAGTTCGCCGAGGTGCCCATCGATGCCAGCCAGGTCATCTGGATCACCACCGCGAATGACGAACGCACCATCCCCGAGCCGATTTTGAACCGCATGAACGTGTTTGAGATTGAATCGCCCTCGCCTGAAGCAGCCCGCCAGATCGCCCGCAACCTGTACCGCTCCATCCTCGGCGAACACGGCTGGGGCGAGCGTTTTGCGCCCGAACCGCATGACGATGTGATTGACCAATTGGCGGAATTGAGTCCGCGGGAAATGCGCCGTGCCCTGATGACGGCCTTTGGCAATGCCCGCCTCGGGCGCCGCGACGAGGTGGATTCACATGACTTGCCAAAGCCCGGCTCGGCCAAAGGCAAGATGGGTTTTGTCCAGTAGCGACCGGCGGACTCAAGGCGTGGCTCAGGGCGTGGCTCAGGGCGCAGTGAATTCCCAGAATTTTTTCGCGCCCAGCACCGCGTTGGGGTAAGGCGCCTTGCCGCGCGAGCCGTTGTAACGCCCCAGCGCCATGTGCAGGTCGCCCTTCTCGCGGTCCAGGTAATGGCGCAGGATGACGCAGCCAAAACGCAAATTGGTCTGCATGTGGAACAACATGGACGCGTCGCCGCGTTCGCCTTCACCATTGGCCAGCACCCGCACCCAGAACGGCATCACCTGCATGTAGCCGCGCGCGCCCACCGGGCTCACGGCGAACTTGCGGAAATTGCTCTCGACCTGCACCAGGCCCAGCACCAGGGCCACATCCAGACCGGCGCGCCGGCTCTCGTACCAGATGGTTTGCAGAAATTCCTTGCGCACATTCCATTCCGGCTTTTTCTTCTTCAGGCGCTCGCTCGTCGCCCCGAGCCAGCGCAGGTATTTCAGGCGTGATTCGGTGTTGTTGAATTCTGGAATCGGCGGCGCGTGCTTGTGCACGGCTGAACTCAGGGCGGTTCGCACCGAGTCTGCCAGCGGCTCTTCCAACTGGCCGCCGGCTGCTGATTGCTCACTAAATAATAGCGAACTAATGAATACCGACGAGGACAAAAGGCATTTTCTCCTCGTAAACTGGCGTTTTTCGGGGTTTTGAGGCGTCATGCACTCAATCGGGACAGGACATGGGCCGCGATGTCAGCCACGGCGACCTTGCTGGCCTGCGCATCACGGCGGTGTTGGTATTCAACCTGGCCTTCCTTCAGGACGCGGTCACCGATCGTGACACGGTGCGGCACACCGATCAACTCCCAGTCGGCGAACATGGCGCCGGGGCGCTCATTGCGGTCATCCAGGATCACGTCTACACCCGCCGCGAGCAACTCGGCGTAAAGCTTGTCTGAGGCTGCCTTGACGTCCGGAAAACGATCCGGGCTGATGGGGCACAAGACCACGGTGAACGGCGCAATCGCGTCCGGCCAGATGATGCCCCTGTCATCGTGGTTTTGCTCGATGGCGGCAGCCGGCAGGCGCGTGATGCCAATGCCGTAACAGCCCATTTCCATGAACTGCGGCTTGCCGTTGACGTCGAGGAAAGTCGCGTTCATGGCCTTGCTGTATTTGGTGCCAAGGTAGAACACGTGGCCGACTTCGATGCCGCGTTCGATGGCCAGTACGCCCTTGCCGTCGGGCGACGCGTCGCCTTCGATGACGTTGCGCAAATCGGCTACCAGGTCAGGCTCGGGCAGATCGCGGGCCCAGTTCACCCCGGTGATATGGAAATCGGGTTCATTGGCGCCGCAAATCCAGTCCACCATGACGGCCACTTCGCGGTCTGCCACCAGCTTCACGGGTTTACGCAAATTCAGAGGGCCAAGGTAACCGGGCTTGCAGCCAAAATGCGCTTCAATTTCGGGCACGGTGGCGAAGCGGAAATCCGCCAACCCCGCTACTTTGCCAACCTTGATTTCATTCATGTCATGGTCGCCGCGCAGCAGCAGGAGCCAGACCGTGGTTTTGACAATTTCGCCGGTTTCATTTTTTTGATCTGTCGCCAGCACCAGGGATTTCACCGTGATATTCAAAGGTACGCCCAGCAATGCCGCGACATCCTCACAGGTGCTTTTGCCGGGCGTCGCTGTTTTGGCCATCGCTTGAGCGGGTGCAGGGCGCCGGCCGGCGGGCGCCAGCGCCTCAGCCTTCTCCATGTTGGCAGCGTAATCACTGTTGGGGCAGTACACAATCGCGTCTTCTCCGGTCGATGCGATCACCTGGAACTCTTCGCTCAAGTCGCCGCCAATCGCACCACTGTCTGCCGCAACCGCCCTGTAGCGCAAACCAAAACGGTCAAAAATTTTGCGGTAAGCGCCTGCCATCACCTGGTAACTGGCTTTGGCAGAGGCTTGGTCACGGTCAAAACTGTAAGCATCCTTCATGATGAATTCGCGTGAACGCATCACGCCAAAACGTGGCCTGCGCTCGTCCCGGAATTTGGTCTGGATATGGTAAAAATTGCGCGGCAGCTGTTTGTAGCTTTTGATCTCCTGGCGCGCAATGTCGGTCACCACCTCTTCGCTGGTGGGCTGGATGATGTAGTGGCGGTCATGGCGGTCTTTGACGCGCATCAGTTCGGGGCCCATTTTGTCGAAACGCCCGGTTTCCTGCCAAAACTCGGCGGGCTGAACCACCGGCATCAGCAGCTCAATAGCACCCGCACGGTTCATCTCCTCGCGCACGATGGCCTCGACTTTGCGGATCACGCGCAGGCCCATGGGCATATAGGTGTAAATGCCTGCGCCGAGTTTTTTGATGAGTCCGGCGCGTGTCATCAGCCTGTGGCTGACCACTTCGGCGTCGGTGGGCGCTTCTTTGAGCGTGGAGATGAAGAATTGGGAAGCTTTCATGGGTTCAATCCAAATGCGGAATTAGTGAAAAATGTCTTGCTTGAACCGTCTGGCACAGGGGCAAAAAGGCCCACGCCACTTGATGCACGGCGCGCTCTGTGCATAATGGCCTCAGTTTAAAAAATTGGGGTTTGATTATGCTTGACCGCGACGGCTTTCGGCCCAACGTCGGCATCGTCCTGCTCAACCAGAAAAACCAGGTGTTCTGGGGCAAACGCATTCGTACCCACTCGTGGCAGTTTCCGCAGGGTGGCATTGACCGGGGGGAGACCCCCGAGCAGGCCATGTTCCGTGAACTGCACGAAGAAGTGGGGCTCCAGCCGGAGCATGTTTGCATCGTCGCCCGCACCCGGGACTGGTTGCGTTACGAGGTGCCGGACCGGTACATTCGCCGCGATGCGCGCGGCCACTACAAGGGCCAGAAACAAATCTGGTATTTGCTGCAACTGACCGGCCACGACTGGGATTTGAACCTGCGCGCCACCGACCACCCGGAGTTCGACGCCTGGCGCTGGAACGACTACTGGGTGCCGCTGGACGCGGTGGTCGAGTTCAAACGCGGCGTCTACGAGACGGCCCTGACTGAGTTGGCCCGCTTTCTGCCGCGTTTTGACGTGCGCACGCGTTATTTGCGCCAGGGCGCGCGCCTGCGCGAGCACGAACAGGGTCACGAACACGAGGCCGCGCATGAAGCGATGCCGCACGCGGCCATCGACCTGCCGCCCGGCGGCAGTTATGAACCTGACCCGCAAACCAGTTTGAATGCCAATCCCCTCGCCCCGCAGTCTGAAAACTTCCATGCAAATTAAAGCGCTGGCTGGCATTTGCCTGGCCGTCCTGGCCAGTGGCGCTTTCGCCCAACTGCGCGCGGACGACCCGGACTGGAAAGAGATCGACGAGCCGCCGGCGCCCGCCTTCAGCGTAAATAGGCTGATCCCGGTGGACATGCCGGCCCATGTGACCCTACAGTTTGGGGTTGATCCTGCCACCTTGACCCTGACCAAGGATGGCGTCGTGCGTTACGTCATGGTGGCCAGCAGCCCCGGCGGCGCCACGAATGCGATGTACGAAGGCATTCGCTGCGCGACGGGCGAATACAGGACCTACGCGCGTGCCAGCGCGTCCGGGCCCTGGCGGGCCAATGCCTACACGGCCTGGTCGCCGCTGGACCGCAGCGCGTCGTCCCGGGCTGCCCTGTCCCTCGCCCAACAGGGCGTTTGCAATGGCCGCTCGGTCACCGGCCACTCGGTGCAGGCGATTGTGCGGGCCTTGAACGGGCAACGCTGAGGGATGTTTATTTCGTGAGAACCAAATTGTCACGGTGGAGCATTTCGGGCTCGGCGCAATAACCCAGCAGTTTTTCGATCTCGCTGGAGGGTCTGCGGCAAATGAGGCGGGCTTCGGCGCTGGCGTAATTGGCCAGGCCGCGGGCGAATTCAAGGCCCGAGACGTCGCGTACGGCGATCACGTCGCCACGCGAGAAATCGCCCTCCACCGCTGTCATGCCGATGGGCAACAGGCTCTTGCCGGCCTCTTTGAGCTTGGCCGCAGCGCCGGCGTCCACCGTGACCGCGCCGCGCAGTTGCAAGTGGTCGGCGATCCATTGTTTGCGCGCCTGGTTTTTCTGGGTCTGGGCCACCAGCAGGGTGCCGATGGCTTCGCCCTGCGCCAGGCGCAGCAAGGCATCGGGTTCGCGCCCCCAGGCGATGACGGTGGACGCGCCCGAACCCGCCGCGCGTTTGGCGGCCAGGATTTTGGTGATCATGCCGCCGCGACCCAGGCTGGAGCCAGCGCCGCCGGCCATGGCCTCCAGCGCCGGGTCGCCGGCCTTGGCCTCGTGGACAAATTGGGCTGAGGCGTCTTTGCGCGGGTCGGCCGTGTACAGGCCCTTCTGGTCGGTCAGGATGATCAGGGCGTCGGCGTCCACCAGGTTGGCCACCAGCGCGCCCAGCGTGTCGTTGTCGCCAAACTTGATCTCGTCATTGACGACGGTGTCGTTTTCATTGATCACCGGGACCACGCCGAGCTTGAGCAGGGTCAGCAGGGTGGAACGCGCATTGAGATAACGCTCGCGGTCGGCCAGGTCGGCATGGGTCAACAGCACCTGGGCGCTGCCAAGGCCATGTTCGCGCAGCTTGCTCTCGTACATTTGCGCCAGGCCCATCTGGCCTACGGCAGCGGCCGCCTGGAGCTCGTTGATGGCATGTGGCCGGGTGGACCAGCCCAGGCGCTTCATGCCTTCGGCGATGGCGCCGCTGGACACCATGATGACTTCACGGCTGGCGCCACCTGGCCCGGCGCGCAACAGGATCGCCATCTGCCGGCACCATTCGCCGATGGCCGCCTCATCCAGCCCGCGGCCTTCATTGGTCACCAGGCTGGAGCCGACCTTGACCACGATGCGTTTGGCGCTCTTCAACGTGTTTTGCCCACTCTTAGCGGTCATTTTGGCAAATTTCCCTTATGGGACATTAATAGTTAGCTACTATTATAGTAGCGTACAGGTGGATGCGGATCAAGGCGCAGGGTCAAGCGCAAAGCGCGGATCGACTTCGGCTGGGCCCTGCTCGGCCACCTGCTGCGCCTTGATGTGCTTGTAAATGGTTTTGATCAGCTGTTCACAGCCCTCGCGCGTCAAGGCCGAGATTTCGAACACTGGGCCCTTGAATTTGAGGCGCTTGACAAAGTCCTTGACCAGGGCAGCGCGCTCGTCAGTGGGTACCATGTCGAGCTTGTTGAGCACCAGCCAGCGCGGTTTGGCATACAGCGCCGCGTCGTATTTTTTCAGTTCCTGGGCGATGGCCTTGGCTTGCGCCACCGGGTCGATGCTGTCGTCAAACGGGGCCATGTCGACAATGTGCAGCAACAGGCGCGTGCGCTGCAAATGGCGCAAAAACAGATGCCCCAGGCCCGCGCCTTCGGAGGCGCCTTCGATCAGGCCGGGCAGGTCAGCGACCACAAAACTCTGCTCCGGGCCGACCCGCACCACGCCCAGGTTGGGATGCAGGGTGGTGAATGGGTAATCGGCGATGCGCGGACGGGCATTGGAGATCGCTGTGATCAAGGTGGATTTGCCGGCGTTGGGCATGCCCAGCAAGCCGACATCGGCAAGCACTTTGAGCTCCAGCTTGAGGTTTCTTTTTTCACCCGGCCAGCCCGGGGTTTTTTGACGCGGCGCGCGGTTGATGGCGCTCTTGAAGCGCAGGTTGCCGAAGCCGCCGTCGCCGCCTTTGGCGATGGTGATGACTTCGCC